>SXUJ01000027.1 GCA_005790565.1 Planctomycetia bacterium | reverse complement strand
TCCGCAGCGGAACCCGAACCCGAGCGCTTCGGACTGCTGTGTTTCGAAGGTGAAACTCGCATCGTTGAGATGCAGCTTCTCGATGGCCTCGCGCAGTTGCTCGAAGTCGCTCTTCTTGCCTGCTTCATCCGCGCTTGACGGATAGAAGTCACAGAAGACCATTTGCTTGGGTTCTTCGTAGCCCTCGAGTGCGATCTCTGCAGGGTCGTTGTCGAGCGTGATCGTGTCACCCACGCGCACATCGCCGAGCGTCTTCATGCCCGCGCAGGCCGAACCGACCTGCGCGAATTCGAGTTGCTTGGTTTTTACCGGAAACGGCGTGTACCGCAGCATCTCGGTGATCGAAAAGGTGCGGCCAGTACCCATCATGCGAATCTTGTCGCCTTGCTTCAGGCTGCCGTCGAAGATTCTGAGGTACATCACGACGCCTCGATACTCGTCGTACTTCGCGTCAAAGACCAACGCGCGCAGCCGCTTGGTCGTTGCGGGTTTAGGCGCGGGAAACCGCTCGCAGATCCGATCGAGGAGTTCGCTGATGCCTCGGCCGCTCTTGGCGGAAACCAATAGGCAATCTTCGGCTGGGAATCCGAAGACCTGTTCGATCTCCATCGCGACTTCATCAGGCGACGCGGCAGGCAGATCGATCTTGTTGATGACCGGAATGATGGTGAGGTTGGCCTCGACCGCGAGGTAGCAGTTCGCGACCGTCTGTGCTTGGACGCCCTGCGTCGAGTCGACGACCAGAATCGCGCCTTCGCACGCTTTGAGTGCGCGCGAGACTTCGTAGGTGAAGTCGACATGCCCCGGGGTGTCGATGAAGTTCAGTTCGAACTCTTCGCCCTTGTAGGTGTGCTTCACCGAAACGGCCGACGCCTTGATCGTGATGCCTCGCTCGCGTTCTAGATCCATCGAATCGAGGAGTTGCGCGCGTGCTTCGCGGGCAGAAACCGCGTGCGTTGCTTGGAGGAGACGATCCGCGAGCGTGGACTTCCCGTGGTCGATGTGGGCGATGCTGCAGAAGGTGCGAATTTGCACGGGAGGAAATGATCTTGCGCCAAGCGCGGCGGTCCGAGGTCACAGAACAGGAAAGACCAACGATAGTAGCGCAGAGCCGCGTCGGCGGATCAGGGGGCGCAGCGGCGGTGGGCGAGCCGCTGCAATCGCAGGCGGGCGGATTCGACGCGTGCGATGGGCAGCGTTCCGTCAACGACGGCCTTCGCGAGAGACTCGATTGCCTCCTGTTGGCGCTGCGCAGAGTGACAGACGAGCAGGGCATCGACGCCAGCGCGTACGGCCTTCACGGCTGCCGCGCCGACGCCGAAGTGATCGGCGATGGCTTTCATCTCGAGATCATCGGAGACGACGACGCCATCGAAACGAAGTTCTCCGCGCAAAAGTCCTTCAATGGACCTCGCGCTCATGGTCGCGGGCACACCCGGATCAATCGCATCGAACACAACATGCGTGGTCATGACGCACTCGATCCCTGCCGCGATCGCTGCGCGAAAGGGAAGGAGTTCGACGGCATCAAGGCGTTCTCGCGCGTGCGCGAGGCGGGGGAGGTCGAAGTGCGAGTCTTTGTCCGTATCGCCATGACCTGGAAAGTGCTTCCCGCACGCTGCGACATGCTCTTGAAGTCCGAGGGTCATTGCGGCGCCCAGAGTCGCGACAACACGGGCGTCGCGGGAAAATGAGCGATCTCCGATCACAGGGTTCAGTGGATTCGAATCGACATCAAGCACCGGCGCGAGATTGATATCAAACCCCGCATCGCGCACCTGCGCGCCCAGCTTCGAACCGATCGCGCGTACGGCCTCGATATCGAGCGCGCCGAGTGCTCGCAGAGGCGGGAACTGATCGAATCCCTCCACGAGCCTTGCGACCCGCCCTCCCTCTTGATCGACGCTGAGGAGCAACCGGTTGCGAGTGCATGCGCGCAGTTCGCGGATGAGCGCGCGGCACTCCGTTGGCGTGCCGATGTTTCGCGCGAAAAGAATGACTCCTGAGACGCCAGCCTCTATGAGCGCGCGCGCGTCGTCGGTCGGAGTGCGCCCGTCGAATCCGATCCAAAGGAGCGGGCGAACGAGATCTTCGGCTTCCTTGCTTTGCATGCGATGGATACTTTCGGCGATTGACCGACGCGAGGCTTACTTCAAGCGCACGCTCAGTGTCGATGCATGATCGGAAGCGAGATCTTCTTCTCGAGTTCCTCGGTGGGCACGGCGATGAGGTCGTAGCCATTGGCATCCACAATCGTGCATCGCACCAATTCGCCAGCGCTGCGCGGTTGGTTCGATTGCACGAAGGTCGTGGAATCAATCGACGGCGCCTGAAAATAGGCCCGAGCGGTGTAAAGGGCGCCGCCTTTGCCAACGCCGGTCGTCGCCTTGCTCTTGAGCTTGCTCGGGCTCGGTGCCTCGATGAGCACATCAAACTGCGCCTTGGATTTCGCCTGCAACTTGGCATTGTCGTAGGCGATCTCCTGTTGGAGGAGCATGATGCGCTCTTCGCGCTCGCGCTTGACCGCATCCGGGACAGCAAGTGTCGGATCCTTTTCCATCGTCCCCGACGGCGTGCCCTCTTCGGCGGAGTATCGGAAGACTCCCATCATGTCGAACTGCTGTTCGTTGATGAATTCGAGCAGTTGTTCGAAGTCATCTTCGGTTTCGCCAGGATGCCCAACGATAAAGGTCGTGCGAATGGCGATACCCGCGACGCGCTCGCGCAACTTCTCCAGCAGCGCCTCCGTGTGCGCACGAGTGGTATGCCGACGCATCGACGCGAGCATCGCGTCACTCGCGTGTTGCAGCGGCATGTCGATGTACTTCACGATGTTGTCGTATCTCGCGAGTGCGTCGATCGACGCATCATCAAACTTCGACGGATACGCATACATCAATCGCATCCAACCGCCGCCAAACTCACGCGCCACGCCATCGACCGTCTTCAAGAGTCCAGGCAATCCGCTGGCTTCGCCAATATCCATGCCGTAACTCGTCGTGTCTTGTCCAATGAGATTCAATTCAAAGGCGCCACTCGCCATCAGCCCGCGCGCTTCGGCGGCAATGCGATCGAGCGGTTTCGATCGCATTTTTCCGCGGATCGAGGGGATCGTGCAGAACGCGCAGCGCTGATTGCAACCTTCGGACATGCGCAGATACGCCCAATGACGAGGCGTGAGGCGCACACGGTCGGAATCATCTTCAAAGTAACCAACGCCCTTGCCATCCGCCCCGTTGACAGTGAGTCCAACGGTCGAAACGCCTCGCTCGCTCGCCGCGGTGAGTGCGTTGGCCGCGATCCAATACTTCGGCGCCTTCTCCGCAACTTGTGCGCGAGACTCGCCCGCGACGGCTTCGACGATGTGATCTCGGTCAAACACGCCGACCATCGCATCGATGCCAGGAGCCCAATCCAGCAGTTTCGCGCGATGCCGTTGCACGAGGCAGCCCGCAACGATGACGCGCTTGATTTCGCCGCGAGCTTTGCGCGCGATAGCATCGTGAATAACTTCAAGCGATTCATCCTTGCTTGCTTCGAGAAACCCGCAGGTGTTCACGACGATCGCATCCGGATGCGCGTCCTCGCTGACGAGTTCAAATCCTGAACCCTTGAGTACCCCGAGCATCTTCTCGCTATCGACGAGATTCTTAGGGCAGCCGAGGCTGACGAAGGAGACGCGAGAAACGGGCGCTGGTGCAGTCATGCGGATTCACAGATGGATGAGGATCGGAGCAGCAAGCGAGGGGCGAGAGTGTAGGTCGCCGTCGCGCGAATTGCCTCATTCGGCGGCGTAGAGTTTTTCCCGCGCAATGACGCCAAGAACGCCTTCGCAAACGCCCTCTGGTCGCTCTCCACGCGCGATTGTCGCGCGAATCTCCGTCGACGAGAGTTCGACCGGCGCGAGCGGCAGGAGCCATGATGGTGCATCGGCGAATCCGGTTTCGACGGCAAACTCCCGCAAGAAAGCGCCTATCGAGTCGAGCGTGTCCGGAGGGCGCGCGATGACTGCGGGAGTGGCGAGTCGCAGTAAGTCGCTAAACCGATGCCAACGGGTGAACGACCGCATCGCGTCCGATCCGACAATCAATCGCATGGAGCCTTGCTTGCACAGCCCGCGTCGCAAGAGTGATTCGACCGTTTCCACGGTGTAACTCGCGCCTTCACGCTTGAGTTCAACATCATGCACGCGGATTGCAGCGGTGGGATCTTCGAATGCGAGCTTGCACATTTCGAATCGCAACGCCCCAGCCGTTGGAGGCGTTGTCCGCTTGAGCGGGTTCAGCCGTGCAGGAATGACAATCGCCCGCGTCGCGCCGACTGCTTGCATCGCACTCGACAGGAGTGACGCATGGCGAGCGTGCGGTGGATCGAATGAGCCGCCAAAGAGAAGCGTCGTTTCATTCATGGTTCGACCTCTTGCGCGCAGCAGATGGCGTCGGCGAGAAACGCGCCTTCTCGAAGTGCGTGCTTGCTTGCGTGGTGAAGTGCGAGGAGTTGTGGAAGAAGTTGGGGTCTTCGAACGAGGGCAGAGAGAACGCGTAGGACACGAGTGTTGCCTTGACCATCGATGAAGGAGAGTACTTCACACGGCAGCGCCTCACGCGCACTGTCGCTGACCGCGCGGACGATCGCCCACGGGATGCCTAACTGTGACGCACACGTTGCGAAGGTGTACGACTCCATGTCGACGAGTTGCCCGTTGGTCGCTGCTGCGAGCGCCGCCTTTTCACTTACGGTTGCCACTGGTGCCGGGCATTCGATAATGCGAGCGGTAGGTGGGGTCGGAAGACATCGCGAATTCAATAGAGGCGCATGGAGCGTCGGCGCATGCGGCAGCGAGGCGCTGTGCACGGATCCGATGACAAACGCGGCCCCCGTCGCGAAAGAGGGATCGAGCGCGCCAGCAAGGCCAAAGAGCAGGACGAAGCTCGGGCAGTTTTCGCCACGAAGCCGAAGGAACGCCCGTTCAACCGCTGCTGCACCGCCACCAATCTGCTCGACGCGCGTTTTCCCAAACCGAGCAAATGCAGCGGCTTCGACGGCGAGCGGGCAAAGCACAAGGGGGCGACGCATCGAGTAGGCGTGAGAGGGAGGTACGGAAGGCGAGCAGAAACGGAGGTCAGCGAGAAGATTTGGCAGAATTGCGACCGGCTGTATTCGACTTTCGGTCAGAGGTCTGTATCATCCTCGCCCTTCGCGGCCCCATCGTCTAGCCCGGTCTAGGACACCTCCCTTTCACGGAGGTAACGAGGGTTCAAATCCCTCTGGGGTCACTCAATGAAACAGCCCCGGCTTTGCTGGGGCTGTTTCGTTGCGTGAGGCGCAGTGCACTGCGCGCGTGTGAGCTTGCCCTATCCGTCGCAACGCTCGCGACTCCCGCTATACTCCGCGTCCCGCATAGGCGGAGTGAGAACGGTCGCCACGACCCGTGGTCAATGGCCCCATCGTCTAGCCCGGTCTAGGACACATCCCTCTCACGGATGGGACAGGGGTTCAAATCCCCTTGGGGTCACTCGCACTGCCCGCGAACTCGCGCGCCCGTCCGCAACGACAGGCGCGAGTTCGCGGGCAGTTTGCATTGGTGGAACAGGGCGCGATCGGGCGCTTTTCGGCGCGGCTCCTCGCTGCGATGCGGTCTGCGATGCGGTCTGCGATGCGCGCCTCGATCTCGCCAATCGCTTGCGCGATGAAGACCGCGCTGATGGCCAGCCCGACCAGGGTGCCAGCGGTCGCGAAACCCAGCCGTGCGCCAGGCATGCGGTAGTTCCGGTGTCGAGGCTTCTGTCGGCCTGCCCATCGCTCCTTGTTAGCGGGGGGTCCTGTTGAAACGAATCGCATTCGCGACCCTCAAGGTACTGCCTGCCGATGCGACCTCGACGAGTGAACCTTCAACCCCTCAAGCGTGGGATCACCAAAACTCGCGCGGCCATCGCGCAAGGCCTTCAAGACTTGCAGGACGAGATTGATCCGCAAAGCTGCGGGACAAGGCATGAGCGGAGCGAAGAGCATTGAAGGAGTGAGCACGGCGAACTCGTTGTGCTTCTCGTCACGCAATACCAATCGCGCGCAGGCCTTCAAGCACGACTTCGTGCGGCGGGTTTTCGACGATCTCGCACGCGCCGATGCCCCTAGGAAGTATGAGTTTCATCACGCCGCCTTCGAATTTCTTATCAAAGCCCATACGGCGGATGACTTCCGCTGCGCTTGTTTCGCCGTGAAAAGTGCGCGGGAGTTCGCAACTTGCGAGCGCGTTTGCAATACTTGACGCTTCCTCTGCACTCACCATCTTCAGCGCTCGCGCCGCCGCCGCCGCCGCGACGAGTCCGATCGCGACTGCTTCGCCGTGCAAGAGTTTTCCGTGGTCCGTCGGAAGCGTCTCGATTGCATGACCAAAGGTATGACCGAGATTGAGTTTCGCGCGCTCACACCGTTCGAGTGGATCACGCGCGACGATTGCCGTCTTCACGACAATCGCCCGTGGAAGTAATCGATCCATCGAAGGTTCGTGATTGTTCGCGAGTTCGCTCGCGTCGTGTGCGATGTCGCGGAAGAGCGAGGCATCCGCGATGAGCCCGTGCTTGATGCACTCAGCAAGTCCCGACCGGAGTTCGCGCTTGGGAAGCGTGCGAAGCGTGTTGGCATCGACGATCGTGATGCTGGGTTGCCAGAACGCACCGACCAGATTTTTCCCTAGACCCCCTTCGGGAAGCGTGCGGTTGATGCCAGTCTTGCCGCCGATGGCAGCGTCTACCATCGACAAGAGCGTCGTGGGAATCTGCACGACGCGAACGCCGCGCAGGTATGTCGCGGCCGCAAACCCAACGAGATCGCCGACGATGCCGCCACCGATGGCGATGAAGCTGTCGCCACGATCAAGTCGCGCGGCGAGTGCGGCATCCCAGATTGTCTCAACCACGGCTGCCGACTTCGCATCCTCTGCCGCGAGCAATCCAAACTCTGTGACGATCACGCCGGCTGCGCGCAATACCCGTACGGCCTGCTGCGCATGCACGCTGCAGTTGCGATCGAAGCAGAGAAGCACCCGACGCGGCAGTTTCGTCGCCGCGTGCATCGTCAGAATGGAGGGGAGGTTTTCGAGCGCCCCCCGAGCAACGAAGACGGACGATGGTTGGCCGGGGATGTCGACGGGGATTTCGATCAAGGGGCGCGCTCTCGCAAGGTCCGCAGCGCGTCCTCGGGGGTTGTCCCGATGGAATCCGCGCGAGTTGCCTCCGTCATCGGCTCAATCGGCCTTTGTTCGTCGTTTGAGGAAGGCGAAGCACGCGGCCTGCGCCAAGGATTGCGCCGCAGGGGCTTCGCTGCGGACCGCCTTGACCACGCTCGAACCAAAATCGATGTGACGAGGAGGATGAGGATGACCGGCCCGACCGATTTGAGGAGATCCGTTGCGGGATTGGCAAGGAAACTCGGTGGCAGCGGCTGCGCGCTGCCGGACTCTGATTCAAACTCAATCGCCATTCCGCCAAAGGGCGGTTGCGCGGCTTCGGTAGCCTGTGAATTCAGAACGGTCAGGAGCACGGGTTGAGCGTAACGCAATTTCACCCTTGTGCCGGATGGATGCCGATTTCATCCCTCGCATGAGAGTGGTATCGATCATCAATCAGAAGGGTGGTTGTGGCAAGACCACAACCGCCATCAATCTTGCCGCCGTCCTCGCCCGAACAGGCGCCCGAACGATGCTTGTGGATATGGATCCGCAGTCGCATTGCGCTGCCGGATTGGGAGTGCCCGAATCCGGCATCGAACACGGCGTTGCCGAGTTGTTGCTTGGAGACCTCGAAAGACCGCTCGACGCGAAGGCGCACCTCTGGGAGATCGGAACCAACCTCCATCTCCTTCCGAGCACCGTGCAACTCGCAACGCTCGAAGCCCCTGCAGGTCCGCTCGCGTCAAGGCTCGACCGTGATCGCCGACTTGCGCGAATGCTCTCGTGGTGGCGCGAGGACTTCGAGTGGTGCATCGTCGATTGCCCGCCGACGATCGGATTACTCACTTTCAACGCGCTGATGGCGAGCGACCTCGTGCTCGTTCCCGTCGAGACGGGATACTTTAGTTTGAAGGGCGCGGAGAAGCAGATTCAAACGATCGGCGCACTCGTCGAACGACGGCAGCGATCCATTCCGTTTTACCTCTTGCCCACCCTCGTGGATGAAACGAAACCGCTCTCACGCGATATCCTCGCCGCACTCTCGACGCGATTCAGTGAGCATCTCCTTCCGGTGGTCGTTCGCAATCATGAAGTGTTGCGCGAAGCGGCGAGTTTCGGGCAGCCGGTGACTGAATATGCGCCTGGCTCCGACGCAGAGACAGACTTCCAAGTCCTCGCGCAGTGGCTCGAGTCATGGCGCATTGAAACGATCGCGCAAGTGCGAGCACTTGCGGATGCGCTTCCCGGTATGCCGCTTCCCGCGGGCGTCGAGTCACCCGTTCAAATCGGCCCCGAATCGCCTCCATCGGCGGTGCGTGCCGCAGCGCTCGCTCAGGTGTCCATCGAATTGAGTACCGCAGCGATCGCCGCCGGACTGAATGTTCCGCCTCCGGTGAATCGAGCAGCGGACCTCGCCGCTCGATTGCGCGCACTCGCGGATCGTGCGCGCAGCGCCGACATCCGCTCCCAGGCGCCGATTCCGCAGGGATTCGCCGGAAGTGAGCCACGCGATGTACCAAGTGCAACCGAACCGAAGGGAGTTGCGCGATGAGTGCGGTTCGTGATGCCATGGCGAGTGTGACCGATGCGTTTCTCGGCGAGCGAACCACGCCTCGCACGCGCGATCAGCGATCACTCTTGCTCGTCGGTCACCTGCCCGTCATGGGCGGACTCTGGCTCACGCAGTTTGCCGATCGCGACGCGCGAGGAGTCGGTGCCACGGCACTCGTGCGCGTGTTGCATGGTGAAGTGGAAATCGAAGTGCTGCGCGCGGGCGGTCGGCGCACAGAGGCGACGGCGGATCAACCCTTCGAAGAAGTCGTCACCACGCTCGCTCGCACGGTTGGTCGTTGGATCTTCTGCGTGTTTGGTGACGCGGAATCCGAAATCCCGACCGCGCTTGATGGAATTGATCGGGTCGTCTTGTTGACGGGCGCAGACGATGCAGCGACGGTCGCTGCGTACAAGCTGTTGAAGAGGTTTGTCGAGCATGCTGAACGCGCCGGTGGCACGGTTTGCCCAGTGGAAGTATCGGTGGTCGGAGCGACAGACGCCGAGGCGGGCGAACTCGTCGATCGGCTTGATCGCACAACGCGCGCGTTTCTGCGCACGAATCTCACCGTGGGAGCGAGCATCCAGCGCATGGACGCGGTGGAGTCGAGTTTCCGAGAGAGTTACGAGTTTCCTGGTGCCTCTCTCGGAAGCGTCTGTGCGCTCGTTGCGAAGGCTGTCGGCGCTCGCGCTTCGCGGTTCGACGCGCCACCGCGATCCACTCGCGTCGCGCCGAGGGCGACTGACAGGGAGAGCGCGTCGCCGCAGGAGGCGAAGCCCGTGAGTCTGCCCGCACCGCAGTTTTCCGCGGTGCTCCCATTTCGCATTGGGCCAACGCCTGCGAGCGTCGCGGCTTCGGTTGAAGCGGCGCCTCCCGTGATTGCCGAAGCATCCACGCCAACGGTCGCCGCAGCGGCGCATGCTTCGGCGGTTTCCATTCCACCGAAACTCACGACCGCGCGAGTGGCAAGCGTCGACGCGAGGTCCGCTCCCGACTCATATGCGAAACTCCTGACGGGCCTCTCGCCGCTGGCGATTCGACCGCCGCGATGGAAAGAGGTCGAACTCGCCATCGACGGGCAAGGGGATCTCCATGTGGTGCTTGGCGCATCGCAACTTGGTATCGCGATGCACGCTATTGCGTGGGCGCGGGAACATGCCGAACTGCTTGCGCTCGCGTATCCAAATCTGCGCACAGACCGGATCGCGACAGATGTCGTGCTTGCGTCGAACGCGCAGGGCGCGCTCGTTGTCCCTGACGCCCTCGCCAACATTGCGTATCACCAGATCGTCGCGCTTGAAGTGGACGGCACGCCCGCGTGGTTCTGTCAGCGCGTCGTGGGCGTTGGCGCCTGACTCCATCGCGTCCACTACGGCAGTGACTGCCGCAGCACACGCAGCCAGTTGTCGTGTTGGAAGCCGAGCACCTCAGTCGCAGAGAATCCGTGCCGCGCGAGCGCCGTGCTGAGCGCATCGAGTCCCTCCGGCCCGCCGATTTCTGCTGGCACATCCTGACGGGTGAACCCGCCGTCGAAGTCACTTCCAAGTGCGACGCGCTTGCTTGTCGCGAACTCCGCCATACGCTCGACATGCGCGAGGCAATCTCGCAGCGTCGCGGGGCGATCCGTAGCGAGAAATTTTCCGAAGAGGTTGAGCCCCACGATGCCATCGCGTGAAGCGATCGCTGCGAGTTGCACATCGGTGAGATGTCGTTCTGAATGAGGCATCAACGCCGCCGCGTTGGAGTGCGTCGCGACGATTCGTTGATCGGTTGCGTTGAGGAGGTCATCGAAGGCTGCGCGAGAGAGGTGCGACGCATCGTGGAGGATGCCAAGCGCATCGAATGCTTCGACGAGTGCGCGGCCGATCGGTTGAAGACCTCCGGGCATCGCGTTCCCGCCGCAATATCGAGAGCCGCGCCCCCACGCCATGCCGACCACTCGGACACCTTGCTCAAACCACCACGCAGCTTCCTCCGGTCGACGGATCGGATCCGCACACTCCATGAGGATCACGATGCCCAGTGGTGCGCTTGGATTCGTGTCAGTCCAAACAGCGTCGAGATCCGCTCTGCTCTTGATGATGCGCACGGCGCCGCGTGACTGCGCATTGAGGTACCAGTCGAGTTGGCGGACTCCAGCCGCGTGTGCGCTCTCCGGATCGCCTGCGTGGTAGGCGCAGGGGTCTGTGGGACTTCCTCCAAGTTCAGTGAAGATCGTCGCGAGCGCGATCGGCAAGCGCGCTGCCTTCAGCGACGGAAAGCTGATGCACGCAGTGGAGTGCTCAGGCAGGGGCGCGAACATGTCCCGCTTCGAGTTTGGGTCGAGGGCGAGGTAGGCGAGGTCGAGATGACCATCAATCCAACGCGATGGAGCGCCATGCACCATTGTTTCATCCTAACCCTGCGACTGCAGCGCGGCGAGTGCGGCTACGCTGCTTTCTTCCATGTCCAGCTTCGCGGCAACCCCTTTCGCCACTGTTTTCCGTCAGCGCCTTCCCGCCATCGCCATTGCCGTAGCTTCGGGTGTCATTCTCGGGTTAGCGTGGTGGCTTGAACCGGCAACGAAAGGGATCGGCACGCACCAGCGACTCGGGCTTCCAGCCTGTGCGTGGCCTGATCGCTTTGGGATTCCCTGCCCGACTTGTGGTTATACAACCTCATTTGCGCTCGCGGCGAAGGGGCGATTCGCTGAGAGCTTTGTCAATCAGCCGATGGCTATGATCACGGCGCTCGCCGTAGGATGTATCTTCGTGGCTGCGCTGTGGACCGCCACGACCGGTCGGAGCATCAGTCCGATCGCCGCGCGATTCTGTGGCGGAAAATTCTGGCTACTCGTTGCCCTCCTCGCTGCGCTGAGTTGGGGCTACAAGATTGCCGTCATGAGGAACCTCCTGTGAACGCATGGACAACTCCATCTCCCGCTCGATCCCTCTGTGTCGCGGTAACTTCTTCCGCACTCCTCGCCATGAGCGGCTGCATGGTCCCCGCGGTCGTCGGTGGCATCGGTTCCGTGATCGAGAAGAGCAAGAAGCTCGATGTCCCCGCCCAGTATGACGGGCTTGAAGGGAAGACCGTCGCGGTGCTCGCGAGCGCCGATCACTCCGTGCTCATGGAGCACGCCGCTGTCGCGGGAAACATCGCCGCAAACATTGCATTGCGAATCGCGCAGAATGTGAATCAAGTCTCCGTGCTTGGGCCGGGTGAAGTGGAAGAGTGGAAGTACCGCACCCCGCGTTGGCAGACACTCGCGCCGGGCGAAATCGCGAAGGAACTCGGCGTCGAGCGATTGGTTGTGATCGATCTCTATGAGTACCGGCTGAATCCGCTCGGCAACAGTTACATCTGGGACGGCATGGCCGGCGCGAACATTCATGTGGCCGAGGCGGACTCACTCTCGCCTGACGAGTATGTGTTCACGCAGACGATCGCCACTCGGTTTCCTGATGTCGAGGGACTCGGCCGCAACCAGGCGACGGCCACGCAGGTGAACACTGGACTCGCACTCAAGTTCGTGCAGCAGTCGAGTTGGCTGTTCTACCGTCACATTGAAGACAAGTATCCCAAATGATGTTTGCACGAAAGTTCTCGTCCGCTGTGCGCCTCGCGACGATGCTCGCGTTGTCGACCTCGTCTCTTCTCCTCGTCGCAGGCTGCAACATTGTGCACGCGGGGAGTTACATCCTCGAGGGTCCTGGCAAGATTGTTGCGGAGTATGAGCTACGGCAGGTGAAGACCGTCGTGTTCGTGGATGATCAGAAGAATGTGCTGCCGCGCACGACGCTGCGCGTCATTATTGGTGATGATGTCTCGGCGATCTTGCTGACGGAGAAACTCGTACCTTCGACCATTTCGCCACGCGATGCGATCAGCATGTCGCGAAGTCGTGAACAAGATGGCACGAAGCTCTCGCTTGAGAAACTCGGCAAGGAACTCGGCGCCGAACAGGTGATCTGGGTGCGACCGTATGCATTTGACCTTGACGGCTATGACGACCAGCAGGGGGCGCGGCCGACCGCAATGGTGCATGTGAAGGTCATTGATGTGACAAACCGCGTTCGCGTCTACCCGCCTGGGGATTCATTCCCTGAAGGCCGCGATCTCACTATCTCACTTCTGCGCGATGTGAACCGTGACGAACTGGCGACAACCATCGGGCGACGCAAGATCGAAGAAGCGTTGGCGGCGGAGATTGCCGACGATGTCGCGAAGCTCTTCTACGAGCATGAGCGGCTCGACCTCGGCGAGAAGGTGAATGACCACAACTGATGCTCGCGCGCCGGTGGCGCACTTGATTATCGCTTCGATCGCAGGTCGTGTCGGACTTGAGCGGCTTGCGAGGTTCGCCCAGCCCGGCGAATGGTGCATCGTGATCGGGAATGAACGCGATGTGTCCGTTCTCCGAGACAACGGATGCGCCGCCCGCGTGCAGCCCGTCGCGAGCGGCTTTTTTCGGTACTACCAACGATGGGTCGTTTGTCGGCAACTGCGAGGAATGCGTGTCTTCGCGTGGGACGCTGCGGCAAGGGCGCTTGTGCCAGGGGCCCACGCGATCACTGCAACGGAAGTACTCGAGCGCGCGCCGATCGAGCGAGCTGAGTGGACGCTCTCAGAACGAGACGCGAAGCGACGCCAACTCGGCGTGCGCGAAGGCGAGTTGCTCATCGGATTGCTTTGCAACGCCCCGAGGATGGTGGATGTTTTCAGCGCGGCGTCAATGACGAGTTTTTTGCGGACGGATGGCTTGCCGGTTCGACTTCTTGTTCACCCAACGATGCTGCGGCTCGCGCAGTCTGCCCTGCAGTTTGCGCGGATGGGCGCCGGGCCGATGCTGCTTGTGAACGAGGTGATTGAGCGCCCCTGGGAGTTTGCACCACTCCTCGATGCGGCGATCCTCGATGCCGACGGCGCGTTGATCGCGCCGAGTGCGCTTCCTGCGATTTGGGCGCTCGCGCATGACACTCCGACGCTAGTGCATAGGTCCATCGCTCTTCCGCCGGAGTGGGATCACAAGGCCATCCGATTCGGTGACGACCAAATGTGCGCGATTCGTGCGCTACGCATTGCCGTTGAAAAACGCGAGAGCGGTGTCGCGATAGAGCGAGCGAAGTAACGAACTGGGAAGGTGGAGGCCGCGGAGGCGCGGTGCATCGTGCGGCGCATATCGGCTTGGCTCAACCAAATGCAGGTCGGGATCGGCAATCGGGGAGTCGCAGGTTCCCGTGCCTTCCCACAGCATGCGAAGCGCCCAGAATCGGCTCGCGTACAAGTCGTACGCATCGCGATCGTTGGTTGCCTTTGTGGCCATCTCATTCGACTTCGCGCCGCTGTGCAGATGTTCGTCGCTCGTCACGGTGTCGCTGCCGAAAAGGATCCGGCCTTGAAACTTCTGAAGGAACTGCAGTATGGCGTTTCGACTGTGTGCGCCGAGTGCGCGCACGATCCACTTGGTTGCACTCGTATCAAGGGAGAGATTCGGATGTCGCGTGAGCAGCCCGTCGAGGAATTCAAGGTCTTCCGGCCATCCACCAAGATGCGCCGCGAGCCATGGGTTGCCGAATCGATCAAGGGCGCGTTCGAGCGGCGCGTAGTGCTCCGCTTTCGTTTCATACTTCGCAGCATCGCTGTACTTCGTTGCAAACCAAGTGTCAGGATCCGCAACATGCACCATGAAAGACATGCCTAGCCGTCCCGCATGTGTCATCGCGTCGGTGCGCAGCTCTCGGTCGAGCGCGAAGAGGCCCGGGGACGCAAGCTCTCGCGCGAAGTCCATCACGCGCGGCGCATTCCAGAACTTCACGATGCGCGAGCCGAGCGCGTGGAAGCGATCGATACGCAAGAGAAACTCCGCGCCCTGCGCGAGTCGTCGATCCTTGGCGTTCCAGTCGGGGATTGCGATGAATGCAATCGCCTCGCCAAACCTTGCGGCAAACGCCGGCACATCTTCAAGTTTCGTCATCGAGTAGGTTCGCTCAATGCCGTATTGCACTGCGGCGCGATGCCAAATCTCTGCGGACGCAAGTCCGTTGATGTGCGCATGCGCATCGATGATGCCATAGCCAAGGTCGGGGAAGCGTGCGGCTTCGAGCGCGTAATCTAAGCCGAGCCGATTCGATGGCTTGTCGTTCGCGATCGCGGTCGCGGATGGGAGCAGGAGTGGGGCGGTCGTCACTGCGACGAAGCTTACGCGCGGCGGCCGCGCGCCTTTGTACTCATCTTGGGCAAGTGCGGGATGTGCGGAAGTCGTGCACTCTCCGTCGTTCGCAGATGTGCCTCTGAACGAGGAGTTGTCGCGCGAAGCGGGAGCGGGGAGGGGTCGACCCTCTCGACAGCGGCATCGCGCACAAGCCCGACATACACCTCGAAGTTTGATTCGACATCGAAGTGACGAATGACTTCGCAGTCGTACCAAGCATCGGCGCGAGTGATGATCGGTGCACCGAGCGTGCCCACTTTGATCGGGAACGCGATAAATGGATCGTCGTGCGTGCCTCGCTCATCGCGAAAGAGCCGCGAGAGCAATCGACCTTTGATCCCAAGCAGTGAGAGCCCGAAGGTTCGGCTATCGCGAATCAACGGGCTCAGCGCATGCCCCTTTTCCATCGCGATGAGCACCATCGCTGGATTGGTTCCGCAGACTTGCACACGCTGGACGATGAGGCCGCTCTGCGCGTCGCCAAACCTCGCAGTAAGGAGAAAATCGGTGTGCGGAATGCGCGCGAGCGCGGCATCCCGTGACTGCGTCATGCAGTCCGTGGTTCCCGTGGGCTGACTGGGGTTGGGATCTGAGCCAAGCATTTGAGTGCGCGTGAGCGCTGGTGAGGCAAACCGAAGCCTCAGCTCGTAACTCAAGCAATGTGAAGTGTTTGCGAATCAAGTCCACTTCAACGGCAAAACTCTTTGAAGAAAATGTGGAGAAAGTTGGATCTGAAGTGTTGCAAGGTGGGGGAAGGTGGGGTAATGTGCGCATGCCATCCCAGTAATGGAAGGAGGCAAGCATGCTGTTCCTTGGCGAGTACGAACACAACCTCGACCAGAAACAAAGGCTTGCGATCCCAGCAGAGATCCGCGACTCAATGTCGGCGGAGGTGCATGGCGAGGCGTTCGTCGCGGCTCCTGGAGCCAACGGAGCGCTTTGGCTCTGGCCTGAAAAGACCTTCGCTCAACTGAGCGCGCGTCTAGGCCAGAACCTCCTCGGCGAGGAAGCGCTCGTGCAGTTCGAGCGGCTCTTCTTCTCTCAGGCTGCTCGGATTCCGCTGGATTCTGCGGGTCGCGTTCGGATTCCCGATCGCCTCCTGCAACGGTACGGATTGAACGCGCAGGTCTTGGTTCTTGGTGTTCGCGACCACCTCGAAGTGGTGCGGCCTGAGGAGTGGCGAGGTAAGCAGCAGGAACTTCAGCCGCTTGAGAGTGAAATCTGGCGTCGCGCGCGTGCCGCGATGGCGACAGATGGAGTGAAGTGAGTGACTTGTTCGCATCGACGCTTGAAAGAGCTTCGAGACGATTGGATCGAATACCCAGTGGCTGCGACATGGATGTCGCTTCCACGGACCGTGGCCACAAGACCTCTCAAGATCTCGTGGATGGCACAAGTTCTCAACTCAAGGATGAGTTGTGAGCGCGAATCCGAGGCAGGATTCGAGTGACATGGACTGCTCTGCAACGGGTGCGCAGAGCAGACCCACATTCGCTCTAGGGCCTTGCCATGGAAGGCTTGGCAACGGATGGAGTTCGCAAGGCTGCGATCTAACCATCCGTAAAAACACAGCGCGTCCCATCGCAGGATGGGACGCGCTGTGTTTTGTCGTTGACTTGAGGGACGCAGTAGGTCAAGCTTCGGCGGCGGGGCGAATCTTTCCAACGACCTGCGCGCCGGTCGACTCGTTGAGCACAATCTCGTCGGCAACTTCCCGCCGGTGGACGGCGACTTCGCGGGGGAACTCGAATGCGATCCGAACGCGATCTCCCTTGATGCTGCTGATGCGGACGATGCCCAGCGGAGAGGCGGGGTTTCCGATGACGACTTCTTCGCCTTCGCGTCTGGTGATGACAAGCATTGCGGGACCTCCTGCCCATCTCGACGGTGAATCGAGGTGTGCGCTTCGTTGCGACTTCAAACCAAGAGTACCCGAAGGCTTGCGGGGAGGAAACAAATCTTCGTCGGGAAGCAACCTTTTCTCCGTCAAAGAGACGGATGCCGGCCTCACCTAAAGTCCCGTAAGTCGCGGTCTAAAATGCTTCGCTATATGTAGTTAGCTATTCTACGGCGTGGACCGAAGTGACCCGCGGGACCTCTGATTTGAGCGATCGCTCGATGCCATGCTGGAGGGTCATCGGCGCAGAGGGGCATCCCACACACGCGCCGAGAAACCGAATGTGTACAGCGCCATCTGGCGAGACGTTCGCCAGTTCGATGTCGCCTCCGTCAAGTTGCACCCCAGGCCGGATCTTCTCAATCACTCGCTCCACCTCGCGTCGGAGTGTCGCGTGCGGAGTCTCGGGAGTGGATGCTGATTGGTCTTGCTGCGTCATAATGGATTCGCACCACCCGGGGTGATTCGCGTGTAGATCATAGAGTCGATTTTCCAACCCTGCGCCGCACCCACGCGACCTTCGCGGTTTTCACGGCGCTACCCCCGCATTTCTGCGTGCAACCTTTATCCTCCGTCCTCCATGACAAAGTGCAATGCCGCCCCGTATCGAAGCGCGTGGATCGTTGCGTGGATTCGATTTGCGACCTCGGCAATCTTTGTGTGTGCAGCCCTGAGCTGCAAGGCGACGCCTGATTCGATCAGCGATCCGGTCGCGGTCTTGAATGCGACAGGTCGGCCCATGGATGAGTATGAGGCCGCGCTGGCGGTTGTCGAAATGCGTGGACTTGACCCTGCATCGACGGCGGTGCTGCGGCGGCTCGTTGTGGCCGAAGGCATCGCCGACAACATTCGTGCCCGCGCATTCGATGTCCTGGCAAAATACGACCGAATCGCGCTTGCGGAAGCAATCACGAATGGGCTTCCTCGGATGGGCGACCTTGTGTGGCGGCAGGCGCTCTGCGAAAAAATCGCTGACATCAAGCTGGAAGGAACCGAAGTCGCACTTGTTCGCGGATGGGCCAACGCGATCCCCGCTTGGAGCGATGACACCACGCGCCCAGAACGCAGGGCGCTCTCGGCGCTTGTGGACGAAGCGAACCTGACGAGTTTTCTCATGCAGACGCTGCGTGAAGCGAACCCGGTGAAAGAAGCGAATCTCCGCATTCGTTGCTTTGAACTCCTCGTGCGATGTGGCGAAGAAGCGAGATTGATCGCCGCGCTGGCTGATACTGAGCAGACCAAGGGTGATGCACTGCTCACCGACCTCGCGACGATCTCTCGCGCACTCGGCATTGTCCCGCGCAATCGCGAGGAGATTCTCTGGGCGCGGAAACTCTGCGAGGCAAGCCGTGCAGAGTTTCTCGCGCAAGCGGCATCGGCACTGGCGCAGATTCCGGCAGGGCGACGCCGCACACTTGAGTTGCGAAGCCTTGCCGTCGCCATTGCGTGCGCGCAGATTCGTCCGGAACTCCTGGCCAAGAACGAGCCTGAGATGTACGCAGAGATTGAGAGTCGCCTCAAGGGACGCAAGAAGGTCAGCCCCGATTTCAGCGGGTTTGGCAGCAGTTTTACTGAGAATCTCTATGCGTCACGAGAGCAGCTGACTTGGGGGGACCTTGCGGCGATGCTCATCGCACTTGACATGCTTGACCAAGAGCCGCTGCGACGAGCGGTGTTCGAACTTGCCGATCGCGATCGAGAAGAGCGCGGCACGGAGTTCGGCGGCGTGGTTGCGATGCGACAGGGTGGGACCGCGCAGTTGACCGCGTTTGCGCCGCGCGTGAAGTCAGGCGACACGCGGTTTGAGAGTTCGCAGGCGCTCTTCGACGCGCTCTAC
>SXUJ01000026.1 GCA_005790565.1 Planctomycetia bacterium | reverse complement strand
TGTTCTTTCTCGACTACCTCGGTCTTTCGAAGCTTGATCCAACCGAGACTACGGCGATGATCGAAGGCGTCGCGCGCGGTTGCGAGCTGGCCGGCTGTGCGTTACTTGGCGGAGAGTGCGCTGAGATGCCGGACATCTATTCGCCTGGTGACTTTGATGTCGCAGGATTCTGTGTCGGCGTCGTCGAACTCAAGCGCGTCATCGATCCGTCGCGAGTTCGCAAGGGGGACATCATCATTGGCCTTGCTTCGAGCGGATTGCACTCGAATGGCTACACGCTCGTGCGGCGGATCATCAAGAACGAGAAGCTCGACTTGAAGAAAAGTTACGCGGGGTTGGGCGGAAAGAAACTGTTGGACATCTTGCTCGAACCAACGCGGATCTACGCAAAATCGATCGTCAAGATCGTGTCGAGCTACAAGCGCATCATGGCGATCTCCGGGATGGCGCACATCACCGGCGGAGGTCTTCCCGGGAATGTGAGTCGCGCACTCCCGAAGGGACTTGATGCTCGCATTGATTGCACTTCGTGGAAGCCGCATCCGATCTTCGCGTTCTTGCAAGAGCAGGGCGGCGTCGAACGCGACGAGATGTTCCGCGTCTTCAACATGGGCATCGGCTACACCGTCATCGTGCGACCCGCGCATGCGAAGAAGATTCTTTCGGCACTCAAACGATCGGGCGAGAAGGCTTCGATCATCGGTGAAATCGTGAAGGGATCCGGCGAAGTGCAGCTCCAGTTCGGCGAGTGAGGTGCATTTTCGCACCGTCGCAAGTCTTCGCGACGAAAGCTGGCACCGCACCATTGCTCACCCATCATCTCTTGGCGACTGTCGACCTTGCTTCTTCGCGCCTTCGCGTTTTTTCTCATCGAGTCGTCGCGTCACTGAGCCCCAAGTTGGTTTCGTCGGGCGGCGGATCTTGGGACGAATCGCCGCACTTGCAACGACGGCGCTCAATCGCGCGATGCATGCATCACGATTGTCCGCTTGCGAACGCGTTTGACTATCGGTGATCAGCAAGGCCTCTTGCGCGTTGACGCCAACGAGATGACGCGCAGCGATCCTGCGAAGTCGATCCATCGCAGCGGGATCGAGTCCATCAATCGCGCCGAGAAGCACGCGCAACTCCGCTTTCGTACTCGTCTTGTTGGCGTGCTGGCCACCTGGCCCGCCACTGCGCGAGAAGTTCCAATCCAAGTCCGCTGGTGCGACGGTGCACCCACGACCCAGTCGAATGCGACCGCTGGAGGTGAGGGTCAGCGAGCCAAATCGCTTTGGCTCATCGCGAGGTGCTCGGCGGGGAGGTACGCTGTCGGTCATGCTTGCATCCATCGTCGTCGCAGCAGCGCTCGCAGCACCACCTGAGCTCGTGGAAACGGTGCCCGCGCGCTCCTTTCAACTCGATCTTGGCGCGCAAGCATACTTCACAAGGCTCGTGGGAAACTTCAATGATGGAGCTGCGCAGGTGTCGGTCGAGGACATCGGTCTTCACGACAGCGTGATCGCCATCGACGCGGCGATGACCGTCCACGAGGGCAAGTTGCACGCTTCCTTGCAGGCACTTTCCTTCAACACCAGTGGAAGTGGGATCGCGGCGGAGACGATGTCGTTCTCGGGCATCACCGTTGGGGATGGCGACGCGTTTACCTCAAGTCTCGACCTTTGGACATTCGGTGCAAAGGTGGCGTACGACTTCTGGGAGCCATACGCGGATGACACAGGTTCGGCACAGCATGCCACGCCGAACAATTTCGAGTTTGTCATTCAAGGCGTCCTCGCCTTGGAGTTTGTGAACATGTCTCGCACGATCAGCGATACGACCGCGCTGGCTTCGATGGAAGGGGACGACTCCTTTCTCGTACCGAGCGTTGGGGGCGGATTCGATGTTTCCTTCGATGTTGAACATGCCGTTGGTTTCGTCGAGCGAGTTGAGATTTACACGGATGCGTTGATCGGCGCGACTCTGCCACTGCAGTCGGACGGCGGATTTGGCATGGCTCTCAACATTGATGCAGGGTGCAGGCTCTGGTTGACGCCGCATTTCGCGATGAACTTTGGATACCAGTTGGTGGGCGGCGCGTACGACGGCCGCGACATAGACCTCACCGGAAGTTTGCAGGGCATCGTCGTTGGTGCCTCGTGGCGATTCTGAGCGCATCATGGACGGTCATCCAACGAAGTTTCTTCGCGCGCGAATCAGGCATGCGTTGTTCACAGTCGTCCCGGATCGAATCACCGGCGGCCGCTTGCGTGCGCGGCATTTGAGCCAGCCGATTGAATTGACGAAGATTGCCATTTCGCAGAAGGGTTGGCCGCGGGCATTTGATGGGCTCAAGATCGCGCACCTCTCTGATTTTCATTTCGGTCACCTTGCGACGAGTGACCGAATCCGCGAAGCGGTGACGACGGCGAACGCGACCCGACCCGATCTGGTCGCGCTCACCGGCGATCTTGTCGATCTTCACGCGAATGACTCCGATCTCCTCTTCGCGGAACTTGCGCAGCTTCACGCGCCACTTGGCATCTACATGGTGCTCGGAAATCACGACCACCTCCATGCTCCGCGCCAAGTTGTTCGCGCCGCGATGGACAGCGGCGTGACGGTGTTGATGAACGCGACAGCGGAAATCGTTCGCGGCGAGGAGCGACTTGTGGTCGGTGGACTCGATTGGTCAAATCGGATTGCGCTCGATGCGGCGCGCCTACGCGACTTGCCTGTCGCTCCACATCTACTGCTCGCGCACAATCCCAAGGCGTTCGCGTCGGCGATTGAGAGAGGCATTCCGATCACGCTTTCTGGTCATACGCACGGCGGTCAGATTGCGCGGCGCACCCGACCGCAACACAATCTCGCGTTTTCGCATCGATTTTCGTCAGGTCTTTACGAACGGGAGGGGTCACGGCTCATTGTCACGCGCGGAGTGGGCGCGTGGTTTCCACTTCGCGTGCATTGCCCGCCGGAAGTCGTGTTGCTCGAAGTGCACACGCTTGCGGAGTGATCGTCCCGCGAGCATCACGGATTGAAGTCGCCGGACACTGCGCTGAACACGAGGAATGGCAGAAGCGGAAGCAGGATGGCGGTTTGTGCCGCAGCCTCGTGAGAAAACTTCTGACCGTGCCGTGAAGCGAAGGTGAGTTGCACGGGCTTGTCGATGGCGGTTCCAATCACTTCAAGGGTGGTTGCCCACTCTGTGGATCGATCGATCTCCATCGTGCCATCCACGGGAATCGCAAGTTCGTCGAGCCTCAGCACGAGTTCCGTAGGGGTCTGCGCGACGGGATCGTTGGAGAGGGATTTCCGCCACTGTCGGAGATTCCATTGGGAGAGACTGTCCCGAAGTTCAAGCTGGCGCGCAAAAGGCGCATCCTTTTGGTCTGTCCACTCGGCATCCGGTGGGAGCGAAGGCACGATCCACATTCGTACCTTCGTCTCGCGACCGAGCGGAGCGATGACTCCCGAACCTGTCTTCGGCAAACCCATCGTGCGCTTGGGAAGTGGGATTGGCTCGCTGGCGATCAGGACCAAGAACGCGTTGGCTTGCCAAGCGTAGAGGCGATTTTTCTTCGCCTCTTCAATCGTGGTGGCGTGTCGAATCTTGAGGTTGAGGCATTGACCCTTGTTGGGAATCACCCACGTTCCGAAATCGAGGGTCAAGCGCTCGGAGAATGTGGTTCCGATGACCTCAACTTCAGGACTGTCTGCGGTCCGAACCGTGAGCGTGCTCCATGATTTGCACCCTCCGATGCAGGCGGAGAACATCGTGACGATGCCAATGAGCATTCGATGTTTCATGGCATCAGCGTAGCGACAGTGCACGCCAGAGCAAATCCAAGTGCTCACGCTTGGTGGAAAGCGAGCCGAGGGAAACCCGAAGCACGAACTTTCCGGGAGTTTGCGCGCCATCGGCGGTGAAACGACAGTGCGATACAAATGAGTGCCCGCTCGCATTCACCCGTTCAAGCAGTGCCTCGGTCGCGGCATCGCCATCGTTGTGCGTGATCGCGACGAGGTTGAGGCGAGGTTCGACGACGAGGTGGAGGTGATCGGATGCTCGCACGCGCGCGGCGAGTTCTTGTCCGAGCCGCACATGCTCGCGAACCATCGCGCGAAGGCCATTCAAGCCCCATGACCGAAGCACAAACCAAAGTTTGAGTGCGCGAAATCGTCGCCCAAGCGGAATCTGCCAATCGCGGTAGTCAATCACCTTGCCCGAATCCGTCGCCGCATTGCGCAAGTACTCCGGAAGGACGCTCAGCGCACGGACGAGTTCGCCTCGCTGTGCAACAAACATTGCATCGCAATCGAAGTTCACCGGCATCCATTTGTGTGGATTGAAGCACCAACTGTCTGCGCACTCAGCACCGTCGACCACGAAGCGGAACTCTGGGCAGAGCGCGGCGGTTCCGCTCATTGCTGCATCGACATGGAGCCAGATCGGTCGCGCTCCCTCGTGCGCACGACAAACCTCGCGGATTGCGCGAACATCGTCGAAGGCATTGACTCCGGTCGTACCGACCGACGCGTTGACGAATGCGCAGTGGAATCCCGCTGCGCGGTCAGCGGACATACAGGTATTGAGGAGGTCAATGCGCATGGCGCCCGTCGCATCCACCGGAATGACGCGCAGTGATTCTTTGCCGAGGCCTGCGATGCGCGTCGCTTTCTCAACTGACGAATGTGCCTGTGAACTCGTGTACGCCGTCAACCGCTGGTCGATCACCTTGAGCCCGAACGCGTCACTTGCAAAGTTCGTCGCGCGTTCGCGCGCGGCAACGAGTGCAACGAGCGCCGCGGAACTCGCGGTATCTTGAAGCACGCCGCCGCCAGTTCCACTAGAGAGGAATTGCTCGGGAAGCCCGAGCGCATAGACGAGCCAATCGAGTACATGTGTTTCAAGCTCAGTGCAGGCGGGGCTTGTTGACCAGAGCATGCCTTGCACTCCGAGGCCCGCGCTGGCGAGTTCGCCGAGGATCGATTCGTAACTTGAGTTCGCTGGGAAGTACGCAAACCAACCGGGGTGTTGCCAGTGCGCGATTCCAGGCATCACGATTGTGTCGAGATCGCGAAGAATGCATTCGAAGCGTTCCCCCGCTTCCGGCGCGCGCGCGGAGAGGTGCTCCCGAATCGCGCCCGGAGTGGTGGAGTGTTGCACGCTTCGCTCACTCATCGACTCGCGGTAGTCCGCGATCCAATCGATGAGTGCATACCCATGTTGACGGAACGAATTGGCGTCGAGAGGTCCCGCATGCGATTCCTGCTGAGGCATGCAGGGCAGGGTAACGGTGTAGAGTAGTTTCACATGGAAGATCGTGGCCGAGTTGCACCACCGCTTACGACCGCGCGTCTCTCGCTGCGGCCGCTCTTGGAAGCAGACTTCCCTTCGCTTGTCGCGGGACTTGGCGATCGTGAGGTGTCCCGTTGGCTTCGCACCGTTCCACATCCCTACGGAATCGAAGACGCGATCGCGTTTGCACGCATCGTTCGTGAGGGGAGAGCGGATGGCAGTGTCGACGACTTTGTGATTACGACCGTGTCGAACGACGCGCTTGTGGGCGGTATCGGCTTGCGTTACTCCGAGAATCGGACGACGGCTGCGCTTGGGTATTGGATCGCCCGCGCAGAGTGGGGCAAAGGTTACGCGACCGAGGCGGCTCTCCGTATCGTCGAGTTTGCGATGCACGGGCGGAGCGACGCGCCGCGCTTGACGCAGATTGAGGCGCATGTGCATGTCGGGAACGAACGCTCGCGTCGCGTCCTCGCGCACTGCGGCTTTCTCGAAGTCCGAGTGGAAATCGTCGAGTGCTGTGGGCTCGACGGCAACCGCCACGCGCATCGTTACGAGTTGAAACGGAGTTAGACGGGGAGTGCGGCGAGCGCGCGTTCGGTTTCGACCGCGAGTTCTCGCATCAGCCCCGCGCCGAGGTCGAGTCGGATGCCCGCTGTCTCGAACAACTCTGGAAGTGGTCGCGAGCCGCCCAGCGCGAGCGCCTTCTTGTAGTTTGCGAGTGCCTGCGACGAGTCGCGGCGCGACTGCATCCACATCTGCATGGCGCCAAGTTCAGCGATGCCGTACTCGATGTAGTAAAAAGGGGAGCCAAAGAGGTGGAGCTGTCGTTGCCACTGGCTGTCGAGCACCTCCTCGAGACCGGACCAATCACAGTTTCCGCCGAAGCGCGCGTCGAGTGCGCGCCATTGCGCGCGGCGTTCCGAGACCGAGTGCCCATCGTGCGTGTGTGTCCAATGCTGAAACGCGTCGATGGTCGCGATCCACGGCATAAGTGTCGGGAACTTCTCAAGCCGATCACGCTCCGCGCGTTTGCATTCTTCGGGAGAGTAGAACTCGCTGAGAAACGGAAGCGTCAGTAACTCTTGCGACATCGACGCCACCTCTGCGAACTCCATCGGCGCGTTGCGATAATCGACGAGCGGATCATTCGCACAGAGTAGGGAGTGAAAGGCGTGTCCGGCCTCATGCACCATGGTGACAAGGTCCCGATGGACGCCCGCCGCGTTCATGAAGATGAACGGACGGCCACTGCGTTGCCGTTGGTACTGATACCCGCCCGGCGCCTTGCCTTTGCGGCTGGCGAGATCGAGGCAATCGCCGTCCGCCAGCGACGCATACATATCGGAGAGTTCGGCGTCCATGCGTCGGTACATGTCGCCGCAACCGTCGTAGAGGCGGGAGGCGTCCTCGAACGGACGCAATGGCGCGCGACCAAATGGATCCACCGCCAAGTCCCAAGGTCGGAGCTTGGTGACCCCGAGCGCCTTCGCGCGCGCTTCATGGATCTTCTGTTGCAGCGGAACGAGCGTGGTTGCGATGGAATCTTGGAATCGGATGCAGTCCGCCGTGGAGTAGTCGAAGCGCTTGTAGCGGCGATGCTGAAAATCGCGGAAGTTGGCGAAGCCAGCGTTTTTCGCGATCTGTTGTCGCTTCGCGAGCATCTCGTCGTAAATGGAGTCAATCTCCTCGCGGGACTGGGCACGGCGCGCTTGGGTCGTGCGCCACGCTGACTCGCGAAGCGCGCGATCGGTATCTTCGAAGTACCTCCCCATCTGCGCCATGGTGTGTTCCGTACCGTTGAACTGCACCGTCATCGCGCCGTTGATTTGGCTGTATCGCTGATCAAGTTGAGAGAGCTGCGTTTGGATCGCGACGCTCTCTTCGCGGAACAGTTCGACATCGACGGCGAGATTTCGGAGGTAGATTGCGTAGCGAGGTGTTGGCAGATCGCGGGCAAACGGGCTGCGCGCAATCTTCTTGTCCAACTCGAAGGCGGCCTTCCGCATGTTCGGCTCGACACTTGAAACGAAGTCGGCGTAGGCCTTCTGGATCGACGCGTCATCGGTGTGCCGCGTCATTTCGATATAGAGATTCGCCTCTGCTTCGCCCGTGGTGGCGTCGAGCATGCTTCGGTCCAAAATCAGTTGTTCAAGGTCTCGCGCGGAGTGCACCCCGCGAGTGGCGAGCGCGTCGTAGTAGGGCGCGATGTTCGCCCAATCCGTGGCGTCGAGTGAAGCGGGTACGAATTCGTTCGCAGCGGGAGCGGAGGGCATATCGTCAAAGTCTACGCCCTCACCCTATGGCGTGGAAACCCCGTTCGTTCGCGGCTCAAACGAGTTCTGAGGCGGGGGCGGGCGCGAGTCGGAGCGCTCGTGCGGGCATGTCGAGTTTGCGTGAAGCCGCCTGTGCGAGTGCTTCCGCGTGCATTGCTTCGTCGGCGATCACGAAGAGCGTCGAGCCGGAGCCGCTCACATGGACTTCCCGTTGCGCGAGTTGACGGAATTCCTCCGCGTCATCAAGAAGTGTCGGTGCGCACGCCATCGCTGCCGCGGCGAGATCATTGAAAGGGGCGTGGCTGGCGATTGTGTCGCCGAGCAACGCCCGTACTCTTGCCGCATCGACGCGGGCATCACGACCGAGTTGGTCGAATCTCGTGTAGACCTCAGCGGTACGGCACGCGGCGGTTGGGAAGATCGCAACGAGGTGCGCGTCTGGGAGCGGCGCTGGGGAGATTCGTTCTCCGAGTCCTTCCACGATCGCGCTTCCTCCCTCAAGCAGAAACGGGACATCTGAACCCAACGCGTGCGCGACTTCGCGGAGTTGCGCAGGCGAGATTTCGAGTGCAAAGAGTTCGACGAGTCCACGCAGCATCGCGGCGGCGTCACTTGATCCTCCGCCGAGCCCACTGCCGACTGGAATGCGCTTGCGCATCCGAAGTTGCACCGGGATCGAGCGCTGCAGCCGCCTCTCAAGGGCAAGGTGCGCGCGGGCTGCGAGGTCCTGCGATATCGACCAGTCAATCGTGGACTTTCGCGGAGCATCTTCGTGCCACTCGATGGCGAATCGCGCCGGGGTTCCTGCCGGGAGTCGCGAGAGAAGCAGTTCATCACAAAGATTCGTGGTGACCATCCACGAGGCGATGGGATGCATGCGATCGGGTCCTGGTTGCCCCACCGAAAGCGCGAGATTGATTTTCGCGGGCGCGTGAACAGTGACGGAGGTGAGCATGCGCTGGAAATGGTACTCAGGATCTCGGTGAATTCTTGAGGTCCCACGCGCGACTCAAGCGCGTGGCGGCGTAGAATTCTCCTCCGAGTATTTTTCTCCTTCGGCGCGCCATGCTGTATCAACCGCAATTGCACGATTCATACTACGCCGCAAGCGACGCGGAGCTCGGCGATCGGATTGCGGCGCGGCGGCGGGAACTCGGCGATCGGCTCTTGATCTTGGGGCACCACTATCAGCAGGACGATGTCATTCGACATGCTGACTTCACGGGGGACAGTCTCAAACTTTCACAAATCGCGGCGAGCGTTGCGCCCGCGCGGGGCTCGGAGTTCATC
>SXUJ01000002.1 GCA_005790565.1 Planctomycetia bacterium | reverse complement strand
GACTGCGAAGAAGGCTGCAAAGAAGAAGAAGTAATCTTCCGAGCACTGAACGATTGCCAAAGGTCGCGCGATGCGCGGCCTTTGGCGTTTTTGTATCACGCCTCTTTCTCTTCAACCGCACTGACGCCAAAATCGCCGAAAAACAAGCCTCTCCGGTGATTGTTCCCGAGGGACTTGAGGACTGCCGCAACGCCGCTACGATGCTCCGCCCTTGTACTTGAAGGAACCCTCATGGCGCATGTGATTGCTGAACCTTGCATCGGAACCAAAGACGCATCATGCGTTGATGTCTGCCCAGTCGATTGCATTCATCCAGTGAAGAAGGCGACGGATCACGCCGACGCGCAGCAGCTCTATATCGATCCCGACACCTGCATTGACTGTGGGCTGTGCGTTGATGAATGTCCCGTGCAAGCGATCTTTCCGGCAGATGATTTGCCCCAGGAATGGAAAAAATATATCCAAATCAACCTCGATCACTTCAAGAAGTAGGTCGGTTGAGGGGGGAATGGCTCAGGAGGTTGGAGCCAACGGGTCTAGACGGGAAGTGTCAAGGAACCCAACAAACCACCGCGGCACCCCCATGAGGTGCCGCGGCGCTCTCTCCCGACAGCAGGTGTGCGCTTCGCAGCGTGCTTACGCCGCGTCGCGATCTTCTTCTTCCCACGACTTTGGCTTCGTGACGGCGGCGGGCGCGTCGGCGCGCTCAAGCCAGTCCTCTACACGCCCCCCAAGGTTCAGTTCCGTTCGCATGGTTTTGCGGTAACCGAGCTTTCGAACGATCTCAAGAACATCCGTCCAACTCGGGAAACTCTTTCCATTGACGCGCTTGAAGGTGTCAATCGCCATTAGGAACATGAACTGCTCTGGTGAAGTTTGACCTTCTTCGGCGTCGCGCACGAAGTCGCTCAGGCGGCGGCCAGGTCCGCGGCGCCGTTCAAGGTTTGTTGAAGAAGTTTCGCCCGCGAGCAAACGGCGATCGAGGCCAAGGCGACGATCAACGACCGATCCGCACTGTCCTGATTCAGGTGGCTTGCTTGCTGGAGTTTTCGAGTCTTGGGGCTTCTTCATGTGACGAGTTCCTGTGCCGCTTCGAGAGGCGAGAGGGAAGCGAATCGCCGCGCCGCTACACTGCGACCCTCCTCGCATCGACAAATCACGGGTGCCGATTGACCCGGCTTCGAAAACTCTTCCAAGATTCATGTCTGACACCCCGCAACAGCCCTTTCGCCCCCTCTACGCCGTGTTCGGATGGGTCCTGCCTGGGCTTGGACAGTGGGCCGCCGGCGCTCGAAAGCGCGGCATCTTGGCTGGCGTGGGTGTGCTGGGTCTCTTCTTCACAGGGCTCCTTGTCGGCGGGCTCGATTGCGTCGACAGCACAGAAGATCGGCTTTGGTATGTGGGCCAAGTTGGCGCGGGCCCGCTCGTGATCGCCGCGGACATCGCGAATAGCTACTACTTGAAGAGCGGCCGCGCTGCGCCACTCATCGATTCCGCCGTTCCTTATGGCACCGCCATGAACCCGGCCGATGTTCCGAAGATCTCAAGCTTCAAAGGACTGGCCCATTCCAACGAATTTGGAACGCTGCTCGTGTTCCTCGCCGGCTTGATGAACATCGTCGTGCTCCTCGATGCTGGAATTCGACAACGCGAACTCCCCACACGACGCTCAGCAGACTTGCGGGGGCAATCATGACCGCGACACTGCTGCCGCTCACCTCCGTCCTCGCATGGACACCGATCTTGGAGCCCGCGCCTGGCGTGGCTCAGTGGTGGTGGGCGCTGTCGATTCCCATGGCCTTCTTCCTCGCGATGGCGTACAAGGCAACGCGGGTGACCGACATCACGGACTTCTGGCGATCCACCATCAAGATGACGCTTCAGATTCTTGCCTCAATGGTGGGCATCGCGGTCGGGTTAGCACTCCTGATTCAAGTGCTGCTGCCCATGCTTCCCGCTGAATGACGCTCGCCAGCGGCGCATGCCAAATCGGAGCGCGAACGAGTAAATCATGGTCAATGGAAGAATGGTCACGAAGATCCCGGCTGGAAGAAAATCCCATTGTGGCGCGGGCCCAGGTCGCACTCCTCGAAGTACTTCACAGGCGTTGGGCAAACTTGTGTCTTGATCATCGATCTCCGCGAAGGGTGGAAAGAGGTCTGTCGGACTTGAGGTCTCGAACTTCCACGCAACCCACGGGACTGGCCAACCGACGGCGAGCGCGCCGATCCGTAGTCGCTCAACAGGTTCAATCGGAGCAGTTGGTTCAGCCCAGTTTGGGAGATCGCCATCGATGAGTTCCTTCGATCGCAACGCGGAACTTGGCTGCAGGTTCACCCACTCCGCGCCAAACACTGAGTCCTGCGAAGCGAACCATTGATAGCCACATCGAATGACACTCGTCACTTGTGCGCCCGAGCCTCGCCACAGTGTGTCCACACGCCACCACGCAAAACCGTACATCGTGAGCAATGCGAGCGAGAGCACGCCAAGCTGAATTCCCATTCGCCCGAAGAACAACGCGAGGCATCCTCGTTCGCGACTCAAGATCCGCTCCGGCCCACGCGTTTCACGCCGCCGCCCGGCTTTTCGCCCTTCGCAATCTTGGACGACGCCTTCGTCCCACGCCAACGCTTGGACGCAAACCGCTCGGCGCTTCGCGGCGGTTTCGCGGCCTTCGCCTCATCAAGCGTTGCCTTTGCTTCCCGCTCAGCGCGAGCGCTGTAACGCGCAGACTTTTCAAGGTCGACCTTACGCGCAAACTTCTCGAGCATCGGAAGCTTGCGCGCCGTCACTGTGGGATGCGCAAGCGCGATGATGCGATCCCACGCCTCGATGTCATGCGGAGCAATGAAGGTAATACTTGCGGCATCACTCGCCTCGGTTGCATTCGTCAACTGCGAGCCGTGACCGGCGCGCCCCACGCGGTGCAGCCACTCTTGCGGTTCCGTCGGGACATCGTAATTGACGACTGTCTTCAGCCTTGGAATATGAAGACCCCGCGCGGCCACATCGGTGGCAACGAGCACCCGTGATTTTCCGGTCGCGAAGGAGTCAAGCGATTTCTGTCGTTGCAGCGTGGAGCGCTCGCCATGAAACTCAGCAGTCTCCACGCCGTGCCGACGCAACGCGCCAACGACCCAGCCGACCCGTCGGCGTGTTCGACAATAAACGACGAACGCACTCATCCCTTCCTCCACCGCAAGGTGAAGCAAGAGTGCAGTCTTGAGCTCGTCGCCCACAAGGTATCGACTGTGCGCAAGGTGCGCCGCTGCCGCGTTGCGCTCCCCCGCCTCGATGCGCGCGTGCTCGCGCAACATGCGCGCGGCGAGTGATTCCACTTCGCGAGGAAGCGTCGCGGAGAGAAGTAGTTTCTGACGCGCGGGCGGCATACGCTCAAGCAGCCACTCGACTTGCGGAAGAAATCCCATGTCAAGCATTCGGTCCGCTTCATCAACAACGATGCACTTCACAAACGCAAGCGAGAGCGCGCCGAGGTCGAGGAGTTCTCGTATGCGGCCTGGGGTGCCAACCACAATGTCCACGCCGCTCTGCACCGCGTCGCGCTGCGGTGCGAGCGCAACCTTGCCGAAGACGCTCACCACGCGAAGCAGGGATCCTTTGACGAGTTCCTGAATCTCTTTGCCAACCTGCTGGGCAAGTTCACGCGTCGGCACGACGACGATGGCCCGCAAGCGCTGGCTCAGCTCCGGCCTTCGACGCACACGCTCAACCGGCTTGTCGCGCAAGAGCACATCGGCGACCGCGATTCCATAGGCTAGTGTTTTTCCAGTTCCGGTCGGCGCGAGACCAATCGCGTCCGTCCCGGATTTCGCGACCGGAATGAACTTGGATTGGATCTCGGTCGGCTGGTGGTATCCGAGTCGATCAATTCCACGACGAATCAGCGGATGGAGATCGATGCCCTCGAAGCCGCCTTGTGCGGCAACTGTGGAACTTGGTTTGGGGATGGAACGCGAGGACGCGGGCTTGTCAGACTTCACAGTCAGAGCGTATCCGCATCAGCGGAACCATCGTCGCGACCCCAAACACAACGGCACGCTGGGGAAGCGAGATCCGTGCCAATTGCACAAAAAGGGCGATGCGTTGCCGCGCAGGCGTGAAAGCGCCCTACGCAGGATTGACTGCGCGGGGCGCTTGCGCGATCCAAGCTTTTTGCGAGCACCGACAAGATCCGAGTCGATCGGTGCTGCACTTCGTCTCTCACCCTGACTCGCACGACCTGCGGTGCCGATCTGCCGCAGCGCACGCCCCTAGGAAAGGCCCAACACAGCAAGGACTGCTGCGCATAGTTCATGCGTAAAGCGCACACTGACGAATCACGATATGAAGGATTTTTGTGATAATTTCTCGCACTTCCAATGCATCGCGCGTTCATGCCCTCGGCTCGGATTCGCGACGATTGCGACTGCCGATTGGAACTGGCATCCGTGCTAAAGACTGATTGGGCCATCTCTTACGCGGCGATGCCTCGGGAGAGATTTCGCTTCCGAGCGCGGCGAGAGACTCTGGTCTCCATTCTGAAGGAGAGCGCTCGACATTCATACGCGTACCGTCGCGCGAGTCGGTTTCGCACCGCGCGCATCCCCGCGACCGTCATCGAGTTCTGCTGGAACGCCGCAAACAGTGCAAAGTCCAGGATCGCCGACCGTACCCAATCAACATCCTGTCGGAATCCAGAGACTGAGACTACTCCGGTCGCGTCGATGAACCGGCGCAAACGGCGCCTCGTGATGTCAATGGTCTGGCAACTTCCAAAGTGAATGATGCGCCCTTCACAGCGACCTTCAAGCAGTTTCTCCAACTCGTCAAGCGTGAGGTGCGCATCCCGACGGCGCTGGTCGCCGAAGTGCAATTCACCGCTCAGACCGTGGAATGCCATGTACAGGATCGGATGATCATCTTGCGCTCGTTGCGCCCATTTGGTGAGGTAATACCGCATCGAATCGCGCGTCGCGACATTCCGGTGAATGAAGGGAACACCGAGAGGGCAGCTCCGCAAGAGTTCGAGCATCGGGTGCACCGATAGCGCGGTCTTCACATCCGCCCAATCCGTTTCGAGACAGAAAACTCCACGGGTTGGCGCGGTAGCGTGTGGAAGCGTGTAGTCGCAGTCAAGCATGGCAGCCTCGGCTTTGGGTGTCCTCCCCGAACATAAACAATGCGTTGCAGAGCAGCGATTGTTGCCCCATTTCGGCAGGAAATCACGAATCCCATCCAAAGTTCGCGCGGGTGCTCCAAGGTCCAATTGCGTCCCGTAATGGCAGCCGTCCGGAGGCACAAATGACGGCGCGGTCAAGCCCATAACTCGGCTCGCCTCCCGCACCCAAAGATTGGCCCCGCCACCTTCGTAAGTGCGCTTTGGGATTACCACGAGAACTAGGTTGCGCTCGCGTCAAATCCGCACGAAACTTCCCGTATCGCTCGGGTCGCCCAACCACCCACTTCTCTGGCGCCCGATTCTCAGACCGATGCACTCAGATCGTGTGCGTCGCTTGCTTGAATCGACGGAAACACTCCTATGGCACTTCTCCCTCCACCGCGTCGAAATGCAATCGTCGAAGGATCTCGTGCATTCACCATCGTCGAGTTGCTCGTCGTGGTTTCGATCATCGCGCTCCTTATCGCTCTACTCCTTCCTGCCATTCAAAAGGGGCGCGACAAGGCCCTGATCATGCAGTCGGTTTCGAACTTGAAGAACCTCGCCACCGCGAATGAAACCTACTCGGGCGATTGGGCTGATCGACAGTTCACTGTCACGCCTGACGACGCTGGACTGGTGACGAGTTGTACGCAGTACCTCGCGCAGATTGCCTGCCCGCCACAACAGATTCTTGGCTGGGATGGCGGATCGATCTGGGCGTACTTCATTGGAAACACCGGAAAATGCGCGCAATATGGCTGGCCTGAGGCGTGTTACAACTGGATTGTCTTCACTCCATTTCAATTCGGAACCGCGGGAAATCCAGGTGGCGGAACTGGCTTCGGCTCCTTCCGCATTCCTGGCGTGAAGTCATTCCACTCGTATGTCGGTGGTCGGTTCTACGATCCAACCTTCTATGCGCCCAAGGATGTCGTGCCGCTCAACAACATCGAAAAGTACTTCCAGAGCGCGAGTGAGTTTTCCTACGACGGAACGAACTACGAAGACAGTTCGTACTGCTTCTCGCCGGTGGCGATG
>SXUJ01000025.1 GCA_005790565.1 Planctomycetia bacterium | reverse complement strand
TTGCACAAGGAACTCGGCCAGCCCAAGTTCTTTCCGTGCCCATTGCTCCGGCAATTGGTGCAAGCCGGGCGCCTTGGTGACAAGACCAAGCGCGGGGTGTTTGAGTATCCCGCGAAGTGAGTTTCTCCCGCAAATGCGTGGGGATTTCGCTCGGTCGGTGTGCTATTCTCAGCGACAAGGATTTTTCGCATGAGTACGACTTCACCGAGCACCGCGCCGACCCTGCCCAAAGCAACGATCGACCCCGAGACGGTCACACTCTCGGGCTATGCCGTGGAAGAACGATACGCGCCCGACACGGTCGCCACTGTCGATGTGAAGGAGCCTTCGACCGCGCACGCGAGGATTGGCGAACCAGGACAGTTCCCATTCACGCGCGGCGTACACAAGACGATGTATCGCTCCCGGTTGTGGACGATGCGGCAGTTCGCCGGTTTCGGCTCCGCCGACGACACGAACAAGCGCTTCAAGTATCTCCTCAGTAACGCGCAGGGCACGAAGGCGAACACCGGACTTTCAACAGCGTTTGATCTACCCACCCTTATGGGTCGCGACTCCGATGACGCGCTCTCAAGCGGAGAGGTTGGTCGCTGCGGCGTTGCGATCTCCACGATCGAAGACATGCATCGTCTGTACGCCGACATCCCCATCGGCGAGGTCACCGTCTCGCAGACGATCAACGCTCCTGCCGCGGTGATCTGGGCGATGTACCTCGCGATGGCAGAAGAACGCGGGGTCCCGTGGACCGAGCTTGGCGGCACGCTGCAGAACGACATTCTGAAAGAGTTCCACGCGCAGAACGAATTCATCTATCCGCCCGAACCGCATGTGAAGCTCGTCGTGGACACGATTGAGTTTGCCACGCAGCGACTGCCGAAGTGGAACTCTGTTTCGATTTCTGGCTACCACATTCGCGAGGCAGGCTCGACGGCGACACAAGAACTGGCATTCACCCTTCGTGATGGCATGGAGTATGTCGAAGAGTGCATCAAGCGCGGATTGCCCGTGGATTCGTTCGCGCCGCGCCTCTCGTTTTTCTTCAACAGCCACAATGAGTTCTTCGAGGAAATCTGCAAGTTGCGCGCTGCCCGCCGGATTTGGGCGCATGCGATGCGTGATCGGTTTGGCGCGAAGCAAGAGCGTTCCATGCTCATGCGCACGCATGTGCAAACCGCGGGCTGCTCGCTCACCGAGCAGCAGCCGCTCAACAATGTCGTGCGCGTCGCCCTGCAAGCACTCGCGGGCGTGCTCGGTGGCTGTCAGAGTCTCCACACCGACTCGATGGACGAAACGCTCGGACTTCCCACGGAGAACGCGGTGCGTGTCGCGCTTCGAACGCAGCAGATTGTGGCGCACGAATCTGGCGTGCATCGCACCGTTGATCCGCTCGGTGGTTCGTGGTTTGTCGAAGCGCTCACTGATCGCATGGAGGCGGATGCGCAGGCGATGATTCACGAGATCGACGACATGGGCGGAGTCGTCGCGGGCGTGCATCGCGGTTACTTCCGCCGCGCGATCGCGGAGGCGAGTTACCGATTCGGTCAGGAGATGGAAGCTGGGGATCGCATCACCGTTGGCGTGAATGCCTACACCGATGGAAATGTCGAACATCAGGTCGAAATCCTCCAGATTCCGCATGAGGTCGAAGTCGAGCAATGCAATCGCCTCGCCGACTTCCGGCGGCGCCGCGATCGCGACGCTGTTGCGCGCGCGCTTGACGGCATTCGAGCAGCCGCTCGCGGTGGGAGCAATGTCATGCCCACTCTCGTCGCCGGCGCGCACGCGAAATGCACGCTCGGCGAGATGGTGCAGGCGATGGCGGATGTCTATGGCCGGTACTCCGGTGGCCCCGAGTGGTGAGCGCCGACGAGTGATGCGCGCGCGTGGCGGTGCTCGATCGAACGCTGCGGGAATGTCGGTGTTAGACTCCGCGCGTCTCTAGGCACCAGTTCGGTTCACAACTCAAGGAGCATCGCATGCGTCACCTGTTCGCCGCGTTGGTTGGAACGATCGTCGTGTTCGTTTGGGGATTTCTCGCGTGGGCCGCTATCCCGATCTGGGGTTTCCCGTTCAAGGCCCCCGCAAGTGAAGGAGTCGTCTTTCAGGCACTTTCGGACAATTGCGCCGAGTCGGGAGCCTACTACCTTCCTGACATGCCCAAGAGCGACCAAAACACGCCTGACGGGAAGGCGGAGTGGGATGCGTGGGGCGCGAAGCACCAGCAGGGTCCGCTCGCGCTTGTCCTCGTCAATCGCGTCGGAGCGGAACCGATGGCAATTCGAGAGCTCGCCATGGGATTCGGCATCGAGTTCATCTGTGCGCTCCTCTTGACCTGCGTACTCAGTGGCATTCCCGGCGATTGTCAGCGACGCGCACGGGTTGGTCAGACGATCGCGCTGTTCATGGCAACCGCGATTTGGGGTGTGCAATGGAACTTCATGCATCTTCCAAGCAACTACATTCTTGCCAATTGGCTTGACACGATCATCGCGTGGTCGCTCTGCTCGATCGCGATTTCCTACATGCTTTCCCGCAAGCCGGCGGAAACCGCATAAGCCGCTACGCTGCTTCCACTCATGGCAGAGCATTCGTTTCAGGCCCCCAAGGGCACCCGTGATTTTTATCCCACAGACCTCGCGCTGCGTCGTCGCATAGAAAGTGCATGGCGCAGCGCGTCTGTGGATTTTGGCTTTGATGAAATCGAGGGGCCGACCTTCGAGCACCTTTCGCTCTACACCGCCAAGAGCGGAGAGGGGATCGTCAGCGAACTCTTCTCATTCCGCCGAGCGGGCGGTGAAAACGATTACGCGCTCCGGCCTGAGTTTACACCAACGCTTGCACGAATGGCCGCCGCGAAAGCGGGTGGCCTTCCCACCCCGGTGAAGTGGTTCGCGATTCCGACGATGTATCGCGCGGAACGGCCGCAGCGCGGCAGGCTTAGGGAGTTTGGGCAGTGGAACATCGATTTGCTTGGCCTCGAAGGCGCCGCGGTGGATGTCGAGGTCATAGGCGTTGCGATTCTTGCGCTCGAACGACTAGGGCTCACAGCACGCGATGTTCAGGTTCGCGTCTCGCATCGGGCGGTCATTGCTCGGGTGCTTGCAGCGTTGGGTGTTCCAGAGGGTAAGTCCGCGGACGCGATGTCGTTACTCGATCGCCGTGACAAGCTCGACGCTGCGGAGTTTCACAAGCGAGCGAGTGCGCTCGGTCTCGCGAGTGACGCGGTGCAACGATTCGATCTGATCGCACGCGCCACGCAGCCCCTCGCGCAGACATTCGACCAACTCGCGAGCGCGACGGGTGTCGAACTCGGAGCATTCAGCGCGCTTGAAGAGTTGCGTGCCTCTGCAGAGAGCGCGGGCATTCTCGAGTGGTGCACGGTCGATGTCGGCATCGTGAGAGGATTGGCTTACTACACCGGCACGGTGTTTGAGATTCACGAGATTTCAGGCGCTGAGCGCGCGATTGCAGGTGGTGGCCGGTATGACGGACTGATCGAACTCTTTGGTGGTCCACGCATGCCCGCGTGCGGCTTTGGGATGGGCGATGTCGTCCTTTCGAATGTGCTCGCCGACCGTGGGTTGCTTCCGAAGGACGCCCAAGATCTGCTTCCGCGCCCCGATGCATTCATTGTTTCGGCGGGGGGGGATGCGGATCGGTTCGTCGCGGCTCTGGCGCGCAACCTGCGGAGCGCAGGGCTGCATGTTCGCACGAGCTATAAGGCGACTCGCAATGTCGGGAAACTCCTTAGTGATGCAAACAAGGCACGCGCGCGGTACGCGATCATCATCGGAGCGGAGATTGCGGACGGACGCATCGCGCTGAAGGATCTCGCGAGTGGTGAGCAGCGGTGGATCTCGATTGACGAGGCTGCGACGGTCTGCGGGCACACTCCTCACGCTTCGTAGCAACACCGCGGCGCGTTCCGTCTGTGCAGGGCGCAACACTTGGGCAGCCCGTTTGCACAGCCAATTGACGCGCTTCGCGTGCCCGTGAGCAACGCGCGACCTGATTCAGCCGATCCACTCCATGCGTCCGAGCTCGTCGTCCCGAGCTTGCACGCGGAGGATCCATGAAGTTCGGGTTCCTGCGTACGGCCTCTGCGCCGATCTTGGCTGACTTTGGGGGCTCCGGGTTGAAGCTTCTGCAGGTATCGCATGGCAGTTCGCCAACGATGACTGCGGCGGCGTTCATTCCGGTTCCTGAGCCATTGCGCCTCTCGAGTGCGGAAGAGCGATTCGCTCACTTTGCTCGCGAGTTGCCCAATGTTCTCAAGCGAGGGGGTTTTTCCGGAAGTCGCGTGGTTGTCGCGCCGCTCAGTGCCCACATGCTTGTGCAGCACTACCAGGTTGCGCCAGCCGAAGGCGATGCACTCCATGCGAGCGTGCTCGCACAGGTTTCCATGCAATTGCAGTGTGATCCATTCGGACTCGTGGTGCGCACCGTGGATGTTTGTGAAACTGCACGCGATGGTCAGCCGCGAGTGGAAGTCATCGCGATGGCAATGAGCCGCCTCGATGTGATGGGTTACATCAATCTTTTCAAGGGTGTGAAACTCTCCGTCGTTGGCATTCATGGAGAAATCGCGGCGATGATGCATGCGTTTGATCACATCCATCGACGCATCGAGGACGCAGCCGTCACGACGGCGTACATCGACATCGGACAGAGTGGCACAAAGGTTGCGATTGCGCACGGCGCCGAGCTCGTGTTTGCGAAGTGGATCGCGCTAGGCGGACGGCAGTTCGATCAGTGTCTCGCCGATGTGTGGGGCGTGACTCCGAGTGTTGCCAACACGCGGCGATTGACGGAGGGATTCATGCCCCAGCAGCGTGCGGTCCATGCAAGAAGTTCGCACAGCACCGCCGAGGATGTGGGTGGAGGGATGGCGATGTTGCGCCTCGCGATGGCCGCGGAGCAAGGCGCGCCGGCCCATGCGACGACGAGTCGAAGCGTTGTCGCGACGGATCGACGCGAAGGAATGCAGGCGCCCGCGCTCGGAAGCGCGGTCGCGCCCACCGCGAGCGCGACTGCAGTCAGCGCGCTTCGCGAACAGATCGATGCACTCGCTGATGATCTCTCGATGTGCATGCGCTACCACACGGCACTCTTTCCGAGTCGGCCACTTGATCGCGTGGTGTTTCTTGGCGGCGAGGCACGGGGAGTGGGGCTCTGCCAGCAACTTGCTGCCGCGCTTCGGCTTCCGGCGAAAGCCGGGGATCCGATTGCGCGGCTCCTCGTCAACGGGGCCGCGCCCGCGGGGCTCCCGGAAGCAGGCTCGTCGCATCCTGGTTGGGCAGTGGTATGCGGACTCGCGTCCGCGCCGAATGATCTTTGAGTGAGGAAGGTTCGCAGAGGCGCCGGTGGGCGCGAGGAAGGAAATGCATGGCTCATTCGAGTTTCTTGCCGGAAGACTTTGTCGAGGAGCGACGCGATCGTCGCACCGGCTTCTTCGGCATTGCGCTCTTCACGATTGTGATCGGTGCGGTTGCCGGGGCGTTCTTTGTCACGAACCGTCAATGGGTCGATGTTCGAACGGCCCAGATGGAAATCGACGCCGAGACAGAATCCGCCGCGAAGGAAATCGCCGAGATGTGGCGGCTCGAAGAGATGCGCGCGCTCATGATTGAGAAAGCGGAACTCGCGCGCGGGCTGATCGAGCCCGTGCCTCGTTCCATGCTTCTCGCGAGCCTCGTGAACACTATGCCCGATGGGCTGTCGCTTCTTGCGCTCGAACTCAAGAGTGAAGAGATCAAGGCGCCTCGGCGAACGATTGCGCAGCAACCGAGAAAGCTCGAGTCGAAGAGTGCCAAGGCGGGCAAGCCTGGCACGCCGGAACCGAAACTGGAACCGACGAAACGACGGGTCCTCGTGACGGCGGAAGGCGTTGCGCCCGATGATCTGGCCGTGAGCGGCTGGATGGGCGCGCTTGGCAAGGTGCCGTACCTATCTTCGATTCGCTTGGAATTGAGCGAGGAGAAGGACCTCGATGGTCGCGCCGTGCGCCACTTCAAGATCTCCATGCGGATCGAAACGAACGCGGATGCGCGGGCGTGGGATGGCCTTGCAGCGCTCGCGCCACCTGCGGATGGAGAGAGCCTTCCGGATCCGATGTATCACGCCGAAGAATCAACGGTGATCAGCCCGACGGGATTCATCGCGCCGTCCGCGAGCATCACCCAAGAGTCTTCCAAGGAGGACGGCCAATGAGTGCACGATCCGCAACTCGCACGCTTGCCTTCGCAGCCGTGCTCATCGCCGTGCCGCTCGCGTCGTATCTCCTCGTCTTCCGCCCGCGCAACGCAGAGATCGCCGAGGCGCAGTCGGAAATCACGGTCAAGCGAACGCGCCTGACAGACCTCGCACGACTGACACAACGCATCGGCGATCTCGGTCGCGAGATCGACGCGCGCAAGGATGAACTTCGACGGCTCGACGAAAAGCTCCCCGACCGAGAGGGCGTTGATGCCGTGCTGCAACGAATCACGGAAATCGCGTTTGAGCACGACCTGCTCGTGCGCTCGGTGAAGGGCGAGAAGGTGATCGATTCGCCTATCGCGCAGGAACTTCCACTGCGCATGACCATCGACGGCGACTTTTCAAACTTCTACCGCTTCTTACTCGCGATCGAGGAGATGGAGCGCATTGCACGCATTCACTCGATGAAACTCTCGAGACCAGGAGAAGGGAACGCGCCTCGTGATCCGCACGCTGCAAGCGTCGCGGACTTGCCCGAGGGCTCCATGCGCGCGGAGTTCGTGACGAGCATCTACTTCCGTCCGCAGAGCGCCGAGTCAAGCCAGGGGAGCAAACAGTAACTATGCAACAACCATCACGAGCAGCGCTTGGAAGTAGTGATCGCGCGGGGGAGGGCGATGGGGCCGAATCGATCGCGCGAACGCTCGATGGAGCGAGCGGCGAGGGCATGACGATCACCGCATCCGCTGGGCGCCGACGATTCAAGTTCTCGACCCTCGCGCTCGTTGGCGCAGCGGCGGCGAGTTTCATCTGCCTCTGGTCGATGCGCGCGGTCGGTCGAGCCGGCGCGACGACACCGCCGACCGAGGCCGGGAAAGTCGTGGAGTCGTTTCTCAAGGAACGCGGCGCAAATCTTGGCGCGCAGGGACCTGTGGACATCTCGCTCCTCGCGGCAGGAAGTTTGCTCCCCGCGGAAATGCTACGAAAGAATCCATTCGTTCTCGTGGGCCACGAGACGATCGGCGTCTTACCAACGGACTCTGCGGACCCAAGTGCGGCACCAAGTGCGGCGACTCGCGCCGAGCCGCGTGTCGACCTTCGCGTCCAGAGCCTCTCGCGTTGGCAAGAAGAGGTTGATCGCGCCGCGTCGACGATTCAAGTCGATATGACGCTCGTCTCCTCGCGCGCGGCGTCAAGCCTCGTGAGTGTCAACGGACACTCCATGCGTGTCGGCGACGAGTTTGGTGTGGATGCATCGGATGTCGTGTTCACGGTGCATCAGGTCGAGACCGAGAGCGCGACCTTTCGCGCGTATCACGGGGAACTCAAGCATGAACGACTCGTGACCGTTCCGGTGTTGGTTCCGACCGGTCGTTGAAGTCAAGAGTCAATGAGCAAAGGGGTCAGTGAGGCAAGATGGGTCGATTCGACATAGATCAACTTCTGAAGAGTCTCGGGTCTTCCGAGACAATTCCTACGCAATCACCAGCGCCGGAGGCGCAGCATTCGGCGCCGGAGTTGGTGGATCTTCCCACCGCGTGGGAGACTCCATTCCCGCCGGTTGATGCGCCGAGGCCGCCCGACGCGAGGGGCGATGGACTGGGTGGCGCGCTTGGTCCGACACCCGCGCTCCGTGACGCGATGCCTACGCGCGTGCGCCCCGATGATGCGCTGAGCGATTTGTATGTGCCCATCGACTGCGGCGAGATCGTGTCGCAGGATCTCGCATCCATTCTGCTTGAGCGGGAAATCGCAACGGCCGAACAGATCGCGGGCGCGCAGCGACTGCAGAAGCAATCGGTCGGTCGAAAGCTCTCAGAACTCCTTCGTGAAGCTGGTGTGAGTGAGCATCGACTCGCGGAAGTCACTGCGGAACTCGCGCGCATGCCATTCGAGCGAGTCTCAACCACCACGCCCGACGGGCAGTGTGGGTTCGACAGCGCGAGCGTGAAGCGACTGACGGTGGAGTTCTGTAAGTCGAATCTCGTCCTGCCACTTCGCATGGATGGGTCGCGGCTCATCGTTGCTTCCACGAGCCCCGACGATGTTTTTGTCCTCGATGAAGTCAAGCGTCGACTCGGCATCATGAGTGTGCGCCATGTCCTGGTGGCGGCTTGCGACATTCATGCGGCTTTGCAGTCGGTGTCCGATGCGGATGCATCGCGCGTGGCGGATGGCGTGGACGTCGATGCGCTGCTCGCTGGCGTGGATGCCGAAGATGATGTGGTAGAGGTGGAGAAGGAGGACAGCAGTGGTCGTGATCTTGAGGCGGAAGCCGACAGTTCGCCGGTTGTTCGTTATGTGAACCACATCATTCAGTCAGCGGTGAAGGAAGGGGCAAGCGACATCCACATCGAGCCTGATGAGAAGACGCTCAAGGTCCGATTTCGCATTGATGGCGTGCTGTTTGAGTCGATGACGCCGCCCAAGAAACTGCATGCGGCGTTGACGAGTCGACTCAAGATCATGGCGAATCTTGATATCGCGGAGAAGCGATTGCCGCAGGATGGTCGCATTCGCGCGACGGTGATGGGCCGACGACTCGACCTTCGCGTGTCTACCGTTCCCACGCCCAAGGGCGAGAAGACGGTGATGCGTATTCTCGACAACCGCTCGATTCAGGTGACGCTTGATGATCTCGGATTCTCTGATGACGCACTGGCGATCTGGAAGAAGCAGATCGAACAGCCACATGGCATCATTCTCGTGACAGGGCCGACCGGGAGTGGAAAGACAACCACGCTGTATTCTTCGATTCGCCAGATGGACACACGCAAGTTGAATGTGTCGACAGTCGAGGATCCAGTGGAGTACAACCTAGCGGGGATCACGCAGATTCAGACGCACGACCGCATTGGCATGAACTTCGCGAAGGCGCTCAAGGCGTTGCTGCGACAGGATCCAGATGTCATCATGGTCGGAGAGATTCGCGACGCCGAAACCGCGCAGACGGCGATCCAAGCAGCGCTCACTGGACACTTGGTGCTCTCCACGCTGCACACCAACGACGCGCCGAGTTCCATCACGCGCCTCATCAACATCGGCGTCGAACCGTTTCTTGTAGGTGCTGCGCTGCACTCCGTGCTCGCGCAGCGGCTCGTGCGAAGGATCTGTCCGAACTGCGCAATGGATATCCCGATTCCGGAGCGGATGGAAGAGGTGCTGTCGATGTACGCCATCCACGGAACGATAAAGGTGGGCGCCGGTTGCACTGCGTGCCGACAAACGGGGCACGCAGGACGCGTTGGTCTTTACGAATTGCTCGTGCTGGATGACTTCCTGCGGGACAAGGTGAGCGCGAGCCCGAATGTGGTGGAGTTCCGTCGACTTTGCGTTGAACGCGGCATGACGACCTTGCGCGACGACGGCTTCGCCAAAGTGAAACAGGGCCGCACAACGGTTGAGGATGTCCTCCGGGTGACGGAAGCAACCGCGTAGCCGCATGGGATGTCCACGGGCGCGCGTCGCGCGCGCCGCACGCCCGCAAAGAAAAACTCGCCCGATCCTCAGGAAGCGATCGGGCGAGCCAAGGCGGGATGATTTGTAAAACGCGGGTGTTTACGGCTGGTTGTTCCCGAAATCCGGTGTGAGCGTCACATACGGCGCACCGACAGTGCGAATGTATTGACCTCCAACCTTCACCTGTCCTTCAAGTCGCCAGATGAAGACGTTGCCGTTGGTGACATGCTGCCAGACGATGTCCGCATCGGAGTCTCCATCGATGTCGGGTGTCGCGAGCACGATGTAGCTCGTCCCCACGCTCGACGTCACCGTCACGCCGCGTTCAACCCTGCATGCGTCCTGTCGTCCATCCGCATCCATGTCGCCGGTGGTGTCGAGGATCCACAAGTTGACCTGTCCGGAGGACGAGTTTCTCCAGAGAATGTCGGACTTCCCATCTGAGTCGAAGTCCCCACAGGAGACAACTTGCCAAACGGCCGCGACGGCACCCTTTCCTGAGATGTCCAGCATTCGCGTACCCAATGCTGTTCCATCCGTGAGCCAAGTGCTCATCAGGTTTGTCGAGGGGTCACGCCAGAGGATGTCCACCATGCCATCGCCGTCGAAGTCGCCGACACCTTGGAAGGCCTTGCTCGTTTGCGAAAGTGTGATCGGAGTACCAATGCGCAGGCCGTCTTGCATGATCCACAACTCAACGCGGGTGGTGAGCTTGTCGCGCCAAAGGAGATCGTCTGTACCGTCTCCATTGGCGTCGAGTCCCGCGAGGAAAGTAAGGTTGTTCGTCGCCAAGACTGGCAAGACTCGGTTGTCGACGGCCGTGTTTCCCGCCATCTTCAACCAGCGCAGTTCCGTGGTGGAAGTGCGGCGCAGGAGGATGTCTGTCAATCCATCCGCATCGAGATCCGCAAGGCCGATGGCCGTGAGGTTCCCAACAGGAACTGCGGGCGCTTGCACCGTCACAGCGCCAGTACCGGCGCCAAGGGTGAAGCCGTCCATGAGCCATGCGGCGATGCGACGGGTGCTCGGATCGAGCCAGATGACATCCATCCGACCGTCGCCGTTGACGTCGCCCGTTGGCGTAAGGAGGCAAGTGTCATCAACCAAGCAACCGCAAAGGCCAGGCTCGACCTTCATTGGATCCGTCGGGCACTCATCGACGCAGTCAGGCATGCCGTCGGCGTCGGTATCGACTTCAATCGCGCCGCAGCCGCACTCACCCGCGAGGAACTTGTTGGGATCGGTGGGGCATTCGTCGATCAAACCGATGCTGTGCAGGTTTCCCAACGCGATTTGTCCGAACTTGCGTGGGGTGCCATTCGCATCGACTGGCACAACGCACTGGCCAGCGTTGTTGTAACCGGTCATCACGACCGAACCAGTCGAAAGAATCGCGGCAGAGTGGCTGCCGCCGGCGGCAATCGCAACCGCGCCCGCCGTGTTGTTGATGTTGGTCGTGCCGACGGTCGCGCCCTGCCCGTAGCCGCCCCACGCGCGGACCACGCCGTTGGTTTGGAGAGCAAGCACATGCCACTGACCCGCTGCGATGGCGGTACACGCAGTGAGGTTTGCGGGGACAGTGACTGGATTGCCCGAGGATGGTTGCGCTCCTGTGCCAATCCACCACGCCCTCACGGTTCCGCTGGTATCGAGCGAGACGGAGTGGTTGTACCCAACCGCGACGCCCTTGTACCGAGTCAACAATTCTTGACCTGTGACCACCGTAGGAGGCGGGACGAAGTTGTTCTGATCGTTTCCATTACCCCATGTTCGAAGGTTTCCACCACGCTCGATCGCAAGCACATGGAAGTACGCAGCGTCCATTGTCTCGAGTGGAAGGAGATTGCTCGGAGGCGTGCACTGCTGGTAGGTATTGTCACCCCATGCCACGACGGAGCCATCAAACTGTCGAGCAATGGTGAAGTTCCAGCCAGCGTCGATTTGAACTGTCTGTAGGTTTGCTGGAGGCGTGCACTGCCCGTTGGCGTTACTCCCCCAAGCAACGATCGTTCCATCGCCACGCAGCGCAGCGGAGTGGAATGTCCCGGCGGCAACGCTCGTGACTTGACCCAGGAATGTGGGAATGGTGCGCTGCCCCTGAAGGTTGCTGCCCCACGCAATGATCTGGTGCGACGCTTGGCCTGTTGTGCATTCGTCTGGAACGCCATCGCCATTGAGGTCTCGGGAGTACCCGAGGTCGATGTCACAGAAGTCACCGATACCGTTGTCGTTGCAGTCAACCTGCGATTGATTCTGCAAGCTATCGCAATTGTCCATGCAATCCGGAATGCCATCGGAGTCGTAATCGTCGTCGTCGGAGCCGCAACCACACGACCCTGGATCGATTTTGAATGGATCGTCAACGCATCCGTCGCAGTGATCGCCCACACCGTCGAAATCGGCGTCGCCTTGAGCGAAGTTCAACCGATTGCTGCAGTTGTCGCAGGCATCGCCGATGCCATCTTGGAGCGCGAGGCCGGCACCGACCTCTTCAATGTCCTCCTGGAGCTGATTTGCGACAAAGGGGCAATTGTCGCAAACATCGCCGAGGAGGTCTGTGTCGTTGTTGAGTTGGTTGAAGTTCGGCACGAGTTCGCAATTGTCGCACTCGTCACCAATCAAGTCTCCATCGCCCGCATCAAGCTGATCATCGTTGGCGACCGATGGACAGTTGTCGCAGGCGTCGCCGTGGATGTCGAGATCGATGTTCGTTTGCGAACTGTTCGAGATCGCCGGGCAGTTGTCGCAGGCTGATCCGAAAGTGTCACCATCCGGATTTTGTTGTGCCGGGTTCGGCGTATTGACGCAGTTGTCGCAGGCATTTCCGTCCAAGTCCGCGTCGTTGTCTTCCTGCCCTAGGTTCGCGATGTTTGGGCAGTTGTCGCAGGCGTCGCCGACGGTGTCCGCGTCGGGATCTGATTGCGTTGGGTTCGCAATGCTCGGACAGTTGTCGCAAAGGTCGCCCTGCGGGTCACCATCCCCGTTGAGTTGGTTCGCATTCGGGAAGTTTGGACAGTTGTCGCAGGCGTCGCCATCAAGATCGAGATCTGTGTCGGTTTGGTCGTTTGCAATGCCTGGGCAGTTGTCGCAGGCGTTGCCGGTGAGATCGAGATCTGTGTCAGCCTGGTCGTTGGCAACGAAGGGACAGTTGTCGCAGGCGTCGCCGAAGCCGTCGAGGTCGCCAACGTCCTCTTGCAGAATGTTGTCGACGAAGTCGCAGTTGTCGCAGGCGTCGCCGAGCGAATCGGCGTCGTTGTTGAACTGGCTCGGATCGAAGAGCGTTGGGCAGACATCGCAGGCATCGCCCGCGCCATCAGGCGTTCCGGGGAGCTCCAAGAGGTCCTCCTGCAACTGATTCGTCACGAGCGGACAGTTATCGCAGGCGTCGCCGAAGGTATCGGAGTCGTTGTTTTCTTGCGGGTCGCCGAGCACCGGAGGCGCATTGGCGACGAATCTGCAGTTGTCGCACGCATCGCCGACACCGTCGGTATCCCCAACATCCGCTTGGGTGGGGTTGTTGACCAGGGGGCAGTTGTCGCAGGCACTTCCAAAGACATCGCCGTCGGGGTTTGCTTGGGTTGGGTTGTCCACGAGGTCGCAGTTGTCGCATGCATCACCGATCAAATCGTCAGTTCCGTCGAAGTTCAAGTCGGAGTCTGTCTGAGTCGGATTTGAAACGAACTGGCAGTTGTCGCATGCATCGCCAAGCAAGTCGGTGTCGGAGTTCAATTGGTCGAGGTTGTCGATGTTGATGCAATTGTCGCAATCATCGCCGAGCCCGTCATCGTTGAAACCATCGAAATCAGAGTCTTGCTGTCCAGGGTTGGAAATGAGATCGCAGTTGTCGCAGTCATCCCCGAAGGCATCGGCATCAGAATTGACCTGACTTAGGTTGGCCACCTGAACGCAGTTGTCGCAAGCGTCGCCCCAAATGTCAGCGTCGGAATTCGTTTGGCTCTGGTTCCCAACGAAGTCGCAATTGTCACACTCATTTCCGAAGCCGTCGCTATCTGAGTTTGTTTGGAGCGGGTTGTAAATGGAATCACAGTTGTCGCACGCATCGCCGTGCTGATCCGTGTCGCCGTTCGCTTGGGTCGTGTTATCAATGTTCGGGCAATTGTCGCAGGTATCACCGACCTCGTCGCCGTCAAGGTCATCTTGCGCGGGGTTGCCGAGAAACGGGCAATTGTCGCACTCATCTCCGACACCGTCGAGATCTCCCGTATCCGACTGATCTTCGTTCGTGATCGCAGCGCAGTTGTCGCAAACATTTCCATGGCTATCGAAATCATCGTTCAGTTGATCAAGGTTGGCGTCTCCGGGGCAGTTGTCGCAGAGGTCTCCAACCCCATCGAGATCCCCGAAGTCCCCCTGCTCATTGTTCGGGATGAAGTCGCAGTTATCGCATTCATCCCCGAGCGCGTCTGTGTCCTGGTTCAACTGGTTCTGATTGTCGACAAGGATGCAGTTGTCGCAAGCATTGCCAATGGTGTCCGAATCTTCGTCAAGCTGATTGGGGTTGAAGGCGAACTCGCAGTTGTCGCACGCGTCGCCCTCGCCGTCGAGGTCCCCGATGTCGAGCTGGTCTTCGTTCGGAGTGAACTCGCAGTTGTCGCACGCATCGCCGTGGCCGTCCGTGTCGGCATTCGCTTGGTCGACTTGGAAAATCGTCGGGCAGTTGTCGCAGGCATCGCCGAATCCGTCTGCTACACCACCCGCACCCACCTCGCCGTTGTCGTTTTGATTTGAGTTGGAGTGGAATGGGCAGTTGTCGCAGGCGTTTCCGAAGAGGTCGAGATCAGAATCGAGTTGGTTGTTGTTCTGGACGGAAGGGCAGTTGTCGCAAGCGTCGCCGACGCCGTCCGCAGCGGCTGGAAACTCACCGATATCCGCTTGGTCAAAGTTGGGGACATCGTCGCAGTTGTCGCAGACATTGCCCCGAAGGTCCGAATCGTTGTCGAGCTGATTCGCGTTGGGGATCGTCGGACAGTTGTCCACGCCGTCAAGGATTGAATCGCAATCCTGATCACCAGGACAGGGTCCGCCGGCGTCATCCGCCAATGTCGAGTTCGCCGCAGTCCCCATGCATAGCACGAGGAGTAGGAGCAGCGCGTGTCGCTTGTTGCCGATCTTCCCGATCCGATTGAGTGCCGATCCAAGGACGCTGTGACTCATTCTTACATCCACCTTTCTAGGGCCGATTAATGCTTGTGCCATCAAGAATCTGTCTCGTACGAAAAAATGCGACTGCCGAAAAGTGCCGAGACGCATCTGTTTCTTCAGCGAGACAACTTAGCTAGATGCGCGTGGATCGTGTGGTTTCCAATCGGTGAAACATGCGTTTTTTTCAACATTGCCCGCATGCGAAACCAAACCGAACTGCACGATGTGTCGAAAATCGAATACGACTAGACAATTGATATTCGTGATTCGACAGGTTGCAGCGAAGTGCGGAGCAATATGCGTTTTTCACATAGCCGCGTATCTTGTCTGGCCCAGCGCGCGTCGGAGAAGGTTGAGTACGGCGGCTGATAGCGTTACCTAATTGGTAGACATTAGTTTTGTCGTTTGGCCCGGCAAGGCCTGCCAAGCTCATACGCGCCCGTGACTCCGCTGTGTGACATTCACCGAGATGACGCGCGCGCTGCGGCGCGTTCTTCTCGACATGCGGCGACGCGAAGGGCTTGCTTGAAGTTTGACTTCGCGCCTTAGTTGCACGAGCCTCACGCGCTGAGGAGCACTGTGAGATCGGCGCCATCGACGATGCTGACGGAATCGGAGACATGATTCACTACCCACGCTTCAGTCGCGCTGCGAGCGCGCACAGAAACAGGATCGAGTCCAACCGGAACGGACCCGATGAGGGTGAGGTACGGAGCAGCGTTTTAAAGTGCGAAGATTTCAAGTCGCGCATCAACCGTGTTCACCGCCAAGTGGCGCGTCCGGTCTTGTGTCAGTTCCAACGGATGCACTTGGGGGCGCTCAATGTGCACGAACTTTTGCCCGCTCGC
>SXUJ01000024.1 GCA_005790565.1 Planctomycetia bacterium | reverse complement strand
CGCCGCCGTGAGCGCCCCGATCGTCGTCGCCACGGTAAAGAGGTGCACGCCCCGCCGTTCTTCCCACAAGTCCCAACTCGGAAGCGGAAGACCATTATGGTCGCGGTACTTCATCATCCAATTCGCGGGTTCGACGACGAGCGTGTTGTACGAACTCTTGATGAACTCCGTGTCGCGGAAGATCTGAAAGTGCTTCCGCAGCGACCACACCACGAGCGCGGTCTCGTCTTGCTGGATCGGAAGCACGCGTGTGCCGTCGATGATCGACGGATGCCAGCTCGACGCGAGCGAACCTGATGGGTTGTATTTGTGCAGGAAGTACCCATCCTTGGTGATCGTCCGTTCACAGAAGCGGAAGAAGTTTCGGCTGAGTTCTCCGTGGCCGGCTAGGTCGAGCGCGTGTGCGACGAGCGCGCCGTCGCGCGGCCAACTGTAGGAATAGGTGTCGCCCGCGAAGTGCGTAATGTCGTAATCATTGGCCGCGATGATTGCGCCGCCGTTGTCGATCTGCGTGCGGAGGATGATTTCGCTCCGCACGAAGAGATCGCGCAATCGCTCTGGGATGCCGGAGAAGTCGACGGGCTCTTTCAGCGCCCAAAGCCGCCAATACGCTTCACTCCGATCGATCATCCGCTGTGGCGTTTTCGCGCGCACTTTTTCGTTGAGTTCCTTCACCTCGTCGTAGTGCCGCCCGGCCGCGAGCCAATAGAACACACTGCCAGAACCCCAACCCGCGAGTGCCACGGAGAGCCCGATGGTGGAGTCAACCGAGCCTTGCGCGATGGGGTGTCTTGAGAGCAATCCGTCTTCCGCATCGCGCCAGGTTCCCTCCGCGTCGCCAATGCGCTTTGCGCCGGTGGCCCACCAATCGATGCCAAACTTCTGCGTGCTCGACCCGTTGAGAAGGAAGTATGTCGCCTCCTTGTAATGAACGAGTCCGCCACTCTGCGGGTCAAAGTGCACCGTGTCGCCCACCGGCGACTCGTTCACGCTGATGTCGTGATGCAAAAAGATTCTCACATCTCGCGGTCGGCCAAAGAGATCCGTGACGACGATCTTTCGAAGAAAGACCGGACTCCAGTAGTCCACCACATCGTTGCAGAGCAACTCGAGTCCGAGTCGTTCATGTCGGAGCCGGACTTCCGTCACCATCGTGTCTGGCTTGTACCGAAGGTCGCGCGTCCATCCATCACTATCAATCCACGCGAACTGGCCATCCGCCCACACGCCGAAGCGTTGGAGGTGTCCGCAAGTGTGATTGGGCATCCCAACATGCGGCCAGTAGAGGTCACGAATGCGATAGAGGTCGTCGAAGGCGACGAGCATCTCGCCATTGCCAACTGGAATATTGCGGGGCATTGCTAGCGCGGCCTCCTGCCAAGCGAATGAACGGAACAACCTTCATTGGTTGCTGCGACGGAACGCGGAAAGGTAACAGGCTCGCCGCGAGGAGGTTTAGGCGCCAAGTGCAGCGACGCGCTCAGCGCGATCGCCCACATCCGTGATGCGCACACCAAAGTTCTCGCCAACCTTGACGGCCTTGCCCTGACCGATGGGATGATTGTTCACAAGCACATCGAGTTCTTGATCGACATGCTTGGGTAACTCAATGATGGAACCGGGCGCGAGTGCGGTGACTTCTGCGAGGGTCATCTGGCGCTCGGCGATTTGCACGATCAGCGGCACTTCGAGCCGGAGCACACAGGAGAGATCATTCGCCATATGAGGTCTATCGTCTGAAGTCGCAGCGGGAGTTCACACGCATTCGAAAGCGCCGCACAGGGTCGCTTGGGGAGGCAACGATTGCAGGCATCCCATTGAAAAGGCGGCTGCGCGCCAACCCTTTCGACTCCTTCGCCCGCATTTAGCCGTCGAATCGGGCGAAACAGAGGCTGACATTGTGGCCGCCGAAGCCAAAGGTGTTGTTGAGCGCAACTCGAGTGGGGCGCTCCTGTGCGGTCTTGGGGGCGAAATTGAGATCGAAACCATCGTCGGGATGGTCGAGATTGATGGTCGGTGGCACGACGCTCTCGACGACGGCCATGACGGACGCGATGCTCTCGATGCCGCCAGCGGCGCCGAGTCCGTGCCCTGTCATGGACTTTGTGCTGCTCATGCAGAGCTTGTAGGCGTGATCGCCAAAGAGCCGCTTCACCGATGCCACTTCTGCTGCGTCGCCGAGTGGTGTCGAAGTTCCGTGCGCGTTGATGTAGTCAACATCCGTGGTGTTCAACTGGGCATCGCGCAACGCCAGTGTCATCGCCATGAACGCACCCGATCCTTGCTCATCGGGGGCGGCGATATGGTAGGCATCACCGCAGACGCCGTAACCCACGATCTCGGCGTAGATGCGAGCGCCGCGAGCCTTTGCGTGCTCAAGGTCTTCAAGGACCAAGACCGCAGCGCCTTCGGCGAGGACGAATCCATCACGGTCCTTGTCGAAGGGGCGCGATGCAAGCCTGGGCGCGTCGTTGCGAGTCGAGAGCGCCTTCATCGCCGCGAAAGTGCCGATGCAGAGTTGCCCGACCGCCGCTTCGCTTCCGCCCGCAAGGATGAGGTCAGCGTCGCCGCGCTGAATGGAATGGTACGCGGCGCCAATAGCGTGCCCGCTCGAAGCGCAGGCGGTTGCGGTCGCGGCGTTAGGACCGCGCAGATTGAATCGAATCGATACCTGCCCCGCGCCAGCATTCACCATAAGTCGCGGGACAGTGAATGGGCTCACGCGACGAACGCCACCCTGCAGCAACTTTCCGTGGGATTCTTCCGTCGACAGAATGCCGCCGACGCCCGATCCGATCATGACGCCGTGTCGGTACGGATCCCCCGTGGTGAAATCGAATCCACAATCGCGAACCGCTTCATCTGCAGCGCCGATGGCCATCATGGCGAACCGATCCATGCGCTTCTGCTCTTTGAAGTCAATGAGCGGCGCTGGATCCCATCCCTTCAACTGCCCCGCGAACTGGACAGGCCAATCAGCGGGCATGGAAAACGCTGTGATGGTGTCGATGCCATTCTCGCCCTCCTTCATCGCCGCCCATGTTCCTCCGGCAGAGAGCGCAAGATCCGTGAGCGCGCCCATCCCGGTAATGACGACTCGCCGAAGCGTGATGGTGCGCGGTGTCTTACTCATAGCATCAAACTTCGGCTTGCTTGGCAGCAACATGTTCGCGGATCAGGCTGACAGCGTCACCAACAGTCTGGACGCCTGCTGCCGTGTCATCCGGAATGGAAACATCGAATGCATCCTCAAAGGCCATCATCAACTCGGTCTTGTCGAGGCTGTCGCCAAGCTTGTCGAATTCGCTCTCTCGCAGAACCTCGGAGCGTGCGAGACCAAGTTGGTCTGCAACCAACTGAAGAACTTTGGCTTCGATCTCCGTTTCGGTCACGGTCGGCCTCTGTTGCGCGGTCGCGGTGGAGGGTGGCACGCAGGAAGCGTCTCGTTAGCTGCCAGCTTTGGCTTGCATGGCCGACTTGATGAAGTCAATCGCCTGTCCGACGGTGTGAATCTTCTCCGCCTGTTCTTCGGGAATCTTCGTCTCAAACTCTTCCTCGAAAGCCATGAGCAGTTCGACGATGTCAAGACTGTCGGCGTTCAGGTCGTTGGTGAAACTCGACTCCTTCGTGATTGCGTCAGCGTCCTGATTCAGGTTCTGGGCAACGAGTTCGATCACCTTTTTCTCAATGTCAGCGTCAGTCACAGATAGCTCCTCTGAATATTGGGCAACGGGCTCGTTGCCGGGGGAGAGATGATAATGGAAAGGGGGGGTACTCGGACAGACTCACTCTGTAGCGGTCACAGCGTATCCGACACGACCCGCCGCGTTTAGCAGGAAAGGCCTCCGTCGACCACAATGACTTGACCGGTCAGATAACCCGCATCCTCGCTCGCGAGGAACGCGACGGCTGCGGCGATGTCTTCGGGCTTTCCGAGCCGGCGAAGTGGGATGGAAGGAATGATCTGTTCTTTGATTCGCTCGCCGAGTGCTTCCGTCATGTCTGTCTCGATGAAACCAGGCGCGACGACATTGCACGTGATCGACTTCGCCCCCATTTCCTTCGCGAGCGTCTTACTGAGTCCGATGAGCGCCGCCTTCGCGGCGGAGTAGTTCGCTTGACCCGCGTTGCCGGTAATACCGGAGATGCTGCCGATATTGATGATGCGCCCGAACCGAGCTCGCATCATGGGGCGGAGCGCTGCGCGGCAACCGACGAAAACGCTCTTGAGGTTGACATTGATGACAGCGTCGAAGTCTTCATCGCTCATGCGCATCGCGAGTCCGTCCTTCGTGATGCCTGCATTGTTCACGAGGATGTCGAGCCTCCCACATTTCTCCGCGACGCTTTCTACGAGCGCACCAAACGCAGTGCCATCTGCAAGGTCACACGCGATGCATTCGGCACTGCCGCCGTCCGTCGTGATTTCTGCGGCAACACTGGCAAGACCGGCTTGAGAACGCGCGACGAGCACAACATGCGCGCCGTCGTGTGCGAGTTTGAGGGCGATGGAACGGCCAATGCCTCGGCTAGCTCCAGTCACGATGGCGACGCGCTGATTGATAGGAATCCCTTTGAAAGTTGGTCAACACACAGGGTGCAAGCGAGCGAGACCGTGGAAATGTACAGGGATCACGCGAACGCGGTTTGGAGGCGGGGGAATGAAAAACAGGCCCGCGGTGCGGGCCTGTTGAGGTGTGTGGAGTCATCGACGCGTGCCGATCTCGAGGGCACGCGCGCGCATCACTTCGTTCCGAAGCCTGGTGGGCGTGGCGCGCCGATAGGCGCTCCTGGCTTGCGCTTTCCTGGCATTCCACCAGGAACTCCAGGGGCAGAGTCTGGCGCGGAGGAGCTCTCGCCTGTCGCTTCTTGAGTGAGATCCTGCGAAGGTGCCTCGATGACTTCATCGGGCTTCTGCGCAAGTGCTTGCTCATCCGAGAGTAGCTTGTACCACGCGGTGATCCAATCAGATCCGCTCAACTTGTCGAGGACCTTGACCGGGGTTGCAACGGAGTCAAACTCGCTTGACGATTCGCTGACGGTGTACTCCCAGAGTTGAGGCTGGAAGTTCTCGCCGATTGTGAAAACGGCGAGCGTGCAATGATCAGTCTCGTGTGCCCCGCATCGGACATCGCACTTCGAAATCGACTTCGCGAGCTCTTCGAGGGCATTGGTGGACGCGAGTTGCTCAAGCTGATACTGATCCGGGGCGGAGAGCATCGGCGTGAGCGCGCTGACATTTCCTCGAACGAATGCGTCGAAGAACTGAAGCACCGCGATGCGTTGTGGGTCGGTGTCTGGCGCACGATCCTCGGGAAGCACGACGCGCGGATCAATGTTGTAACGAGCCATCAACTCCGAAATCGGCGTGAGCGCAGGCGGAGGTGGCGGAGGTGGCGCGACCGCAATCGGAGGCGGCGGCGGCGGCGGCGGATCACTGCAACTAGTGAGCGATGCGATGACGAGCGTCGCGATTGATGCAGTCGTCAGGAAGGACCGAGTGAACGATCCTTGCGTCGATGGCGTGTTACGCGGGTTGATCATGACTAAGTACCTCGGTCGCGCGGTCAATGCGCTTCATGAGTCCCCTGAGCACGGTGCCAGGAGCGAGTTCGTGAAAAATCGTACCTTCGCGCAGCGCGCGCGAATTGAGCGACGCAATCAGGTTGGCGCAGCTCTGACTCCATCGTACAGGGGAAACGAGCTGTTCCACGAGTCTCTTGCGAATGAGATCAAGATCGGCGTTATTGTGCGGTTGAGCCGTCACATTTGACCATACCTCTCGCGAAAGGGGCGAGAAATGCGTCTGCGCGAGGGCCTGCTCCATGCCTTGCGCGGCGCCTTGCATGAGTGGGCTGTGAAATGCGCCCGCGACGGTCAGCATCGCGGCGCGCAAGCCCTTCTCAGATGCGACCGTATTCGCCCTTTCGCAGGCTGAGGCGTGGCCACTGAGGACGATTTGGCCGGGCGCGTTGTAGTTTGCGGGAACGAGCACTTCGCCTTCGCTCGCGGCTTCGCAGACTGCTTGTGCGCTCGCCTCATCCGCGCCGATGAGCGCGATCATGCCGCCCTTGGATGCTTCCGCGGCCGATTGCATCAAGCGACCGCGTTCGATCACCAGACGAAGTCCATCCTCAAAGGTAAATGCGCCCGCGAGGTGGAGCGCTGTGTATTCGCCGAGCGAGAGCCCTGCAATGGCGAGGATGGACCCGAACGACTCAATGCCTAGGGCGCGAGCGCACGCGACGCCGGCGGTGTACAGCGCGGGTTGACTCACATCGGTTCGATGGAGCACTCCAGCTGGTCCGTTCCATGCGAGTTCGGAGAGTGTCGATGCGTGCGGGCCTTGTTTGAAGATCGCGTCCGCGACCTCGAAAGTACTGCGCGCCTGTGCGTTCGTCTCGCACCAGGACTTCGCCATGCCAATCGCCTGCGCACCCTGACCCGGACAGAGAACAACTGTTTGCATAAGGCACGAACTGTAGCGGAGGCGAGTCTCGCTGCGCGCTTACGGGATTTGCCAAACCGACGAGGCCCAGGTGAGGCCGCCACCGAATGCGACGAGCACGAATGGCTTGCCGGGCGTGATTTTTCCGGCGCGCCAGAGTTGATCGAGGCAAAGCGGCACGCTTCCTGCACTGGAGTTGCCAAACTTATCGATGTTGATGTAGACCTGCGATGGGTCGAGCCCGAGCCGTTCGCGCGCGGCATCAATGATGCGGATGTTTGACTGATGGCAAACGAACTGGCTCACTTGATCCGGAGTCAAGTTCGTCTTCTGCAGCGCATCTTCGATCACTTCGCGGAACTTGGTCACTGCGAATTTGAACACCTCTTTCCCGTTCATACGGAGGCAACCGAGGCGCGTCTTGTTGTCGATGTCCGAAGGTGGGATATCGCGTGCGCGCCTCGGGATATACAGCGATCCCCAGCCCGTGCCATCCGCCCCCATGTGTTGGTAGATGCACCCGAGGCTCGGATTCTCGTCGGCGCGAAGGATCACCGCGCCAGCCGCGTCGCCAAACAGGATTGAGCAGGTGCGATCGGAGTAGTCAATGATGCTTGTCATTGCATCGACCCCAATCACTGCCACGGTTCGCGCGCGACCGGATCGAATGATTGAGTCGGCGAGATTGATCGCGTACACAAAGCCTGAGCATGCCGCACCAACATCAAAGGCGGCCGCGCCTGCGGCGCCGACATCGCTTGCGATGCGCGCGGCGGTTGAGGGGCATGTCATGTCCGCTGTCACGGTGGCGCAGATGACAAGGTCGAGTTCGCTGGCGGTAATCTTGGATGCGTCGACGGCGTCTTTCAGTGCGGCGCGCGCGAGCGT
>SXUJ01000023.1 GCA_005790565.1 Planctomycetia bacterium | reverse complement strand
TCGCGCGTGCGGCGATTGCCTCTACGCCGCTCGAAGCACGGCGCATGCAAGCCGCGGCAGCGTTGCTGGGCGGCCTGCGCTACGAGCGCGCCTCGAGCGCGGAGGAAGCAGTGAAGTCCCTCGCGCTCGTGCGGGCACTCTCGCTCTATCGGGTCGGGAAGGGACCAAGCGCGCTCGCGACGCTCCGCTCGGCGGATGCCGAAGGACTGCTTGAGGAATACGACGCGATGATCCCCGGCGGCAGCGAGGGATTTCTGCGCGAGTGCCGCACGCTTCGTGGAGGTGTGAGGCCGACGCTCGACAACGCGACGCTGCGACGGATGTTGCTTCTCGAGGCGGCGCTCATCACGCCTTCGCCCCGCGCGGTCTCGATTGATGTCGCCATCACGCAAGGCGCGCCGTTGCTTGAAATCGATGTGTCTGATCTCGGTGCGCTTTTCCGCGTCGATCCATCGCTTGCGTCGTGGCGGGATGGGCGATGGAACGCGTCAATCGCTCATTGAGGTGCGCGCGGCACGGTCTTGTTCTTTGATGTATCTCCACGCCCGTTCGCGTTGCGCGGCCGTGAGTTCACGACTGACCTCGAGCAGTGCGCGCGTTCGATCGAGCAGTCCCACTCGATTCCCGAGGTACTCCTGCACCGCGATCGGCGCGAAGATCGACTTTACTCGCTCCGCCTGTGCGGGCGTGAGTCCGACCGCTTCGCTGAAGTGGGCGAACTCCTCCTCGCCGGTCTTCGCTTTCATTTCGATGGCGTCCTTGAGTAGCTCGAGGAGCAGCGCGATGTGTGTGCGGCGATCAAGTTCCGCGTCGGCGAGGTTGGGTGTTGCGGCAGCAAGTTCATCACGAATGGCCTTCTCATACGCCGCGACCATGCTGCGAGCGCTCGCGAGTTTCCATGGCTCAAACGCGCCCGATCGCTCCATCGCGTCGATCGCCGTCTCGCGATGGAGCACGAGGCGCGTCGACAGGTAGGCGCGCAACAAGTCAAGGTAAGCCCCGCTCCGAGTCCGCAGCGATCCTTGGAGTCGCGCGTCGAGTCCCTCAAGCGCGAGTAGCTTCGGAAAAGCGCGAGTGGTGACTTCATTGAACTCGGCAGTTCGCTGTTGGGTGATCTCGTCAATCACCGCGCGCTGCGCATCGGAGACTCCAAGTCGCCGCATCGCTTCGATGCCCGCTTCTCCCACGATGTGCTCGAGGCGACCGTCGAAGTCGAGATCGAGCAGGGTCGGGGCTGTCTGTGTCACTGCCGACGCGTCGGGTCCGGCGAGTAAGCGCTCGGGCACTTCCTGAGGCGGTTCCGAGGCGAATGCACTCTGCAGCGTGAGCGCGAATGTGCCGAGGGTGATGGAGCTCACGGAGCGCTTGGAACGCATGGAATCCAAGTTATCGCGAGGTCACACTTTTGCAAGCGCGTGATCAAGATCCGTCCAAAGATCTTCCACATGTTCAATGCCCACGCTCAACCGCACGAGCGAATCACTGATTCCAAGTTGGGCGCGCATCGCTTCGGGAACGCTTGCGTGCGTCATGATCGCTGGGTGCTCGATCAAACTCTCGACACCGCCAAGGCTCTCCGCGAGTGCGAAGAGGTGCACGGTTTCCAGGAACCGGCGACTCTCGGCGAGTCCGCCCTTCAGGAAGATCGTGATCATGCCGCCAAACGCCGGTACGCCACCGAGACGCATTTGCGACGACGCGAGTGCGTGCTGCGGATGACTCGCGAGTCCCGGATAGACGACCTTTGCCACCTTGGGATGCGCTTCGAGTCGTTGCGCCAGCATCAGTGCGCTTGCGCAGTGGCGTTCCATGCGAAGGTGAAGTGTCTTCAGTCCTCGCAGGGAGAGGTAGGCATCGAAGGGCCCCATCACACTGCCGATGGCGTTCTGCAGGAAGCGAAGTTGTTCCGCGAGGGCTTTGGACGATGTCGCGAGCGCGCCACCGACCGTGTCGGAGTGGCCACCAACATACTTCGTGGTGGAGTGCATCACGATGTCCGCGCCGAGGTGGAGTGGCCTCGTCAGGATCGGCGTTGCAAATGTATTGTCGACGACGGAGATCGCGCCCACAGCCTTAGCCGCACCGCAGATTTTTCGGAGGTCGACGAGTTTGAGCGTTGGATTGGTCGGTGTTTCGAGCCAGACCATCTTGGGGCGATGTTGCTGCAGGAGCTCGGTTGCACTGTCCGCATCGCTGAGATCCGCATGGACAACTTTGTATCCAGCGCTCCGAGCGCGGACGCGATTGAGGAGTCGGTTGGTGCCACCGTAGACATCGTCCATGCAGACAATCGTGCTTCCCGCATCCACGAGTTCAAGTGCCGTTGCGATCGCCGCGAGTCCCGACGCGAATGCGAATCCACCCATCGTGCGTTCGTCCGCCTCGGTCAGGCCCGTCCCTTCGAGCGACGCGAGGCATCGTTCGAAAGCAAAGCGCGTGACATTGTGACTTCGGGAATACTCGAAGCCCTTGTGCACGCCAGGCGATTCTTGGATGAAGGTCGAACTGGTGAAGATGGGGGGCATCACAGCGCCGGTGGAGGCATCGGGATGCTGCCCGCCGTGAATGCAGTCGGTCGCGAGATGATTGGAGCCGGTTGCCATAAAGAGAACTCAGAGTTGCTTGCGGAGATAATTGATGAGATCGATCTTGGTGATCAGTCCGTAAAAATGCTTCGAATCAACCACGACCGCCACGCGATCCGCGCGGAAGACGGGAATCAGATCATGCACACTCGCGGTCGGCTTGATTGTCTCGACGCGACTCGACATGAAATCGCGCACGGGACTCGCGGCACAATTCCGATCTCGTACGAGCGCGAGCAGCACATCACTCTCATCGAGAATGCCCACGACGCGATCCTGCGCATCGAGCACAGCCATTTGCGACACGGAATACATGCGCATGCGCTTGATCGCTTGTGCGATTGGGACTTCGGGTGTGAGGCAGAAGTCTTCGTGGTTCATGTGGCGGCGAGCGATGAGGTCGCGGATGTCGCCGTAGGTCGGCCGCTCAATGAACCCGTTGTCAACCATCCAGAAGTCGTTGAACATCTTGGAGAGGTACTTGGCGCCGTTGTCGCAGATCAGGGTGACCACGCTCTTGGGGGTCTTCTGCTCGCGGCAGTAGCGGAGTGCCGCGGCAAGAAGCGTGCCGACGCTTGAACCCGCGAGGACACCTTCGAGTCGAAGCAGGTCCCGCGCGACTTGAAAGGACTCCGCATCGGAGATTGCGTAGGCCTTGTCGATCACCTGCATATCGAGAATCGAAGGAATGAAATCTTCGCCGATCCCCTCCACGAGCCACGATCCGGGCGGCACGGTCTTGTGCTCGCTCACGAGCGGCGCGAGGATCGAACCGACCGGATCCGCAAGCACGATGTCGCAAGCGGGATTTCGTTCCTTGAAGTAGCGTCCCATCCCGCTGACGGTTCCGCCCGAACCGACGCCGGCGACGAATGCGTCAACCCGTCCGTCCATCTGCGCCCAAATCTCTGGCGCGGTGGACTCGTAATGCGCTTGCGTATTCGCGGGGTTCGCAAACTGATTGACGAAGAACGCATCGGGGTCTTCGCGCGCGATTCGCTCGGCAATGTCTTGGTAGTACTCCGGGTGACCCTTTGCGACATCCGATCGCGTGAGGATGACCTCAGCACCCATCGCGCGCAGGTGCGAAATCTTCTCGTCGCTCATCTTGTCAGGCATGACCACCGTCAGCCGGTAGCCCTTCTGACTCGACACGAGGGCGAGGGCGAGGCCGGTGTTCCCTGCGGTCGCTTCCACAATGCGGCCGCCAGGTCGAAGTTTGCCAGATCTTTCGGCCGCATCGATCATCGTCACCGCAATGCGGTCCTTGATGGAGTTGCCGGGATTGAGGCACTCCATCTTGACAAACAATCGGCAGGGGCCGATGTCGAAGCGCTTCAACTCAAGCATCGGGGTGTTCCCGATCATCTCAAGGATGTTGCTGTAGACGGGCGATGGCGAAACGGTCACGGGCATGTGTGCGAGTGTACAAAGTGCGTTCGTCGACTACTTTCCCGACGAACCTCCTCACTTGTGACGCCATGACACCGCTGGTTTCTATCGAGATTCCCTCCTCAGACGCGCTCTTCGCGAGGCTGTCGCCGGTTTCCCACGAACACGCCACGCATGTGCTCGGGCGGGACGCGATCCATCGGCTCGAACTCCGGCGGGTCGAGGACCCGATCGGAAGAGGGATTCGAGTGGACCTCGCGGCGATTGGCGTGGGCTCAGCGAATGCACTGCGGCGGCAGCCGCTCCTACGCGCCATCGGCGACGCGGTGCAAGTGGTGGATGCAACGGCCGGCCTCCTCGCCGATGCATGGCTGATCGCGGCGAGTGGTCGCCGTGTGGTCGCCGTTGAACGCGATCCGATCGTGCATGCACTCGCGCTCGATGGCTTGATACGCGCCGCTCGTGACGCGAGCCTTGAAGCGATTGCTGCGCGCATCGAACTTCATGCGGCGGACGCGGTCGACATGCTCGCCGCGAAAGACGCGCGTGCACTTTGCGCAGTGCCTACCGCGATCCTGCTCGACCCGATGTTTCCGCCCAAGCGCAAGAAGAGCGCGCTGCCTCCCAAGGAAATGCAGATTTTGAAGGAGCTCCTCGGAGAGCAATCAGACGAGTCGCGTTTGGAGTCCGAGCGCACACTCCTCCGTTTTGCGCAGGCATGCGACGCGATTCGCGTGGTCGTAAAACGCCCCGAGTACGCGGGAGACTTCGCGGGAGTGCGTCCGTCGTGGTCGCTGCATGGTCGACTTGTTCGATTTGATGTGTATGCTCGACACCCAGAAGGAGCCTCCCATGGCTGATGTGTGGGTCTATGCGCCGGTCCTCGGCGCGGTTGGAAGCACAGTTGACATTTCTGCGAGCGAGGCGAAGCATGCGTTTGGTGCGCGACGGCTTCGCGCCGGTGACAGCGTCACCTTTTTCGACGGCGTTGGGTCGACGGCAATCGCTGAAATTCTCGATGGTCGATCGCGACACGGCGAGCGCTGCGCGCGCGTTATCTCGATCGCGTTCACGCCGCGACCATCGCTCCCACTCACGCTCGCCTTTGCCGTCCCGAAGGGAGATCGGCTCGCAACGCTGCTCGACATGGGAACGCAAGCAGGCGTGGATCGATTCCTCCCCATGGACTGCGTGCGAAGCGTGGTCGAAGAAGAAAAACTCTCGCGCACCGAACGATGGCAGCGAATTCTGTTGGAGGCGTGCAAGCAGTCGCGTCGCGCGTGGGCGCCCGAGCTTGTCGCGGGAGGTCCGCTCGACGAGATCGCGCTGCGAGAACAATTGCGCGGCGCCGTCAGTCTCCTTGCGCATGTGGAGCGGAACGCACGGTCGATGGGCGATGCCCTCGCGGCGGCGCGTGCGCGTGCGAGTGACGCAGGTATCACCGTCTGGATTGGGCCCGAAGGGGGGCTCACCTTGGATGAAGTGGGCATCTTGCACGCACTCGGTGCCGAAGTCGCCAGTCTCGGGCCACATATTCTGCGCATCGAAACCGCAGTCCTCGCGACGGCGTGCATCTACGCCGATCTGCGCGGTTAGCGGCGTGATTGCGCGGCGAGAGCGCGGACCGCGTCGATCGCGGTGCGCATCGATGCCGGCAATTCGGTCGCCCCTTCGCGTTCGCGTGCACGGTGGACTGCTCGTTCGACGAGAAGTGGTTTTGGCAGTTTCAATCGTGCGAGCCTGAGAAGTGAATCGAGTGAATCATCGACGGGCTCGACACCGTGTTCTTGCGCGACTGCGACGAGGTCTGCGCGATACCCGCTTTCCCAAAGGGCTTGTTCGAAACTCGGGTGCTCTGACATCGTGATGTGTGACAATGGCGCGCGGCGACGAAGTTGCAAGCGCGCTGATTGGGCGTAATGCGAGCCAGCCTCGTCGCGATCGACAAGCACATGCCAGTCGAGCAGCCGTGCGTCCGCCGCGCGAAGGAGCGGCTCGATCCCAACCGTGCCGAAGTCGAGCACGCAAATTCGTTCCTGTTCAAGCGTCGTATGCGCACGAAGCACTCCGCGTTCCGTTTCGCCTTCGACGAAGAGAATCGCGCGCGCGCTGTCGAAATCCTGCGCGCCGAGGGACGCGCGCACCAAGAGGTGTGCCGCGACTCGATCGGCCTGCGCCTTGCTCAGGAATCCGTTTTTCTTCTGGCGTGTCATCGCGGGTCAAGCAACCACGGAGTGCGTCGAAGCGGAAGCGGCGAGTATGAAACGAGCCGACCCCGCACGAATCGTGCGGGGTCGGTGGTTCGGAGTGGAGCGTAGCGGAGTCGAACCGCTAACCTATGCCTTGCAAAGGCATCGCTCTGCCAATTGAGCTAACGCCCCGAACAACGGGCGCGGATCATAGCGCCCTCGCGCGTCTTTGGCGCATGGAGTGAGGCACTGGCTTACTTGCTCTCATCTGCGTCGGTCGCCGTCGAAGATTCGTCCGCTGTGGTCACAGCAGGAGTCGATGGCGTGCTGGTCGTCTGGGGTGGCGTTTGGGTGCTCGCAAGGACGTCAATCGCGCTCGGCGAGAGCGTGTTGAGGCGAAGCGAGCCATCGTAGTCGATAGGCCCCTTGATTCCGACGAGCAAACCGAGCATCGAAGAGAGGTCAAATGTCGGCGCGGGAACGATGTAGGCAATCGTTTGCCCCGTGCTGTTGTCCATCAATCGATAGAGCAATGGGAGGCGTTCGCCGTCATACACCATCGACGCGTTCAGGCGACCGACAGCGTCGTATCCCTTGCGATTGAGGAGCGCAAGCTCCAGATTCGCGATGCCGTCGACGCTCGCATTGGACTTTGCCTTCAGTTTCGCAAGATCGAGAATGGAATCCTGCACCTCCATGCGCAATGCGATCTGCGCGGCGCGAGTTTGCGCGAGATTTGCACGAATCGGAGTCGTTGCAGCATCTTCAGCGAACGCTAGGTAACGATCGCGCAACTGCGTGAGTTCCGCGGTTTCGACAGGGGCCTTTCGCAAATTGCCCCAGAGTTTTTCGAGATCCTCGTAGGTTGCGGCGCGTGCTTTCGCTGCCGCGCGATTGCGCGCGCTCGTTGCATTCATCGCGGGCGCGGTGGGCGGTGCCGCGTCGGCTGGGTTCGAATCCGGCGTGAGGGTGATGCTCTGCACAGGTTGCGGCACGACGGTCGTCGATGGGGCATCAATGGGTCGAGGCCCGCTCTCATCCGTAATGGCCGGAGTCGTTGCATCCGGCACGGATGCGGGTGGAGTTGGAATAGGTCGTGGCGATGGAGCGACCGGAGTGGCTGCCGCGCCTTCGGCGGCCGTCGCGGGGCGAAGCGCGCTCGCGTTGATCCAGCCGGTTGCCTTCGTTGGAAGTTTCACTGCGTAGAAGTTGCCGCGCTCACCCTTGACGACTTCGAGAATCTCAAGCACGTCGCCATCTGCAAGCGGAGCGATCATTTTGAAACTCTTCTCCGGATCACCATTGGCTTCAAAATTGGGCGCGCGCAGTTCGCTGCGACCCGTGATCGAGAGCATGGACCCATCGTCGTTGGCGACTGCTGCTGCCGAGGCGGGCACATAGCCAAACCAGCCAACGAAGGTTTCTCCAGTGAGTGCAACGCGCGCCCATCCGAGGCTCTCTTCGCTCACATAGACCACCGATCCTTGAGGAAGCTTTCCAAATGGATACGCGCTCTCGACGCTCGGACCGGAACGCACGAGTGTGTCGCTCTGCGTCACGATGGCGGTGTAGGGCGCCTTGGTGGTTGTTGCGCTCGGAGACTGCGGGAGTGCGTGTGCATCCGTGCAGACGACGAACAAAGGCGAAGCGCTTGACAGCGCAAGAATTGCCGAGAGGATCGTCCTGATCTTCATAGGCTGCAGTGTAGTCGCGGCTTGATCCCGGCGGAAGGCAGAATTGGAGCGCGAGTCGTTCCAACTTCCAAGGTGATATCGTCCGGACTTCCTCCTCATGCAACCTTCCTCCGAAGTCCCTCGTTTCAGCCATGCCCCCCTTCGCTGGGCTGTCGCTGCGATCCTCGCGGGCACCTTCCTCGTGGCGTGCCAATCCCCGCTCGACGGGGACGATCCTGACCTTGCGACCGAGCAGCTAAAACTCGCCATCCATCGCTCCGCCGACGCGCAGTTGGCGTTGATTCCGCTTGGGCCGGCACCGGCCGTCGTGGGGGCGGAAGGGGAGGTCGAGTCGATGCTTGCATCCCGGCGAGCCGAGCTTGATGCCATCGGTCCAAAGATGCGCGAGATCGGCCCGAGCCTCGACGCCGCGATTCCGCTGCATGGACTCCCTGCGGATGCAGGCCGGCAGGTCATGCTCTCCCTTGCCGAGGCGATTCAGACCGCGGTGGCCTTCAATCTCTCGGTGCAGAACGCGCAGCTCCAAAAGTCCGTCACGGATGCGCAGATCGTGCAGGCGGAGGCGGCATTCGACTGGGTGCTCGGCGCTGCGACGGGGTATCAGCGGGTCGAACAGCCTTCCGTCGGGATCATTTTTCCGGGCCTGTCAGGGACGGTGCTGCCGTCGGTGACGAATCAGAATGTTTGGCAGCTCTCGACCAACCTCCAGAGGCAACTTGAGGGTGGCGGCACCTTCTCCGTCGGCGCTTCAGAGAACTTCGTTGATAATCTCGACACGGAGTACTACACCCCCGACCCTGCATACCAGTCGGCGCTCTCGCTGGGTTTCACGCAACCGCTGTTGCGAGGATTTGGAAGTGAAGTCAATCTCGCGCAGGTCCATGTGGCGAAGAATCAGGATCGCGCGGCCTACCAAGGACTGCGGGCGTCGCTGCTCAAAGTCGCATTCGAAACCGAGAGTACCTACTGGGCGCTCGTTCAAGCACGGAACCAGTTGGTCACCGCGCAATGGCTCGTCGAAGTGGGCACGGAAGTTCGCGAAGTCCTCGCCAAGCGTCGTGCGTTCGACGCGACTCTTTCAGAGTACGCGAACGCGGTTGCGACGGTGGAGCAACGCAAGGCCGCGGTGCTCGATGCGAAGCGTGCGGTGCAGATCGCGTCCAACACGCTCAAGGCGCTCATGCACTCGCCCGAACTTCCGGTCGGCGGCGATGTCCTGATCGTGCCCAGTGACTTTCCACTCGCGACTCCGTTTCAAGCAGATTTGCATGCTTCGATTACGACCGCGATGGAGTATTCCCCGTCGATCGAGTCGGCCTTGATTGGCGTCGACACTGCCTCGGTCAATGTCGATGTGACGGACAACGGTCGATTGCCGCAGCTCAATCTCGCCACGCAGGTGCAGTGGTTTGGCCTCGCGGGAGGGTTTGGAAGCTCGGCCAATCAGGTTGCAGGTGGCGACTTTGTCGACTACGCGGCAGGACTGCAGTTCAGCCAAGCGATCGGAAATCGCGCCGCCGACAGCGCGTATCGGCAGGCTCGATTGCAACGATCGCAAGCCGTCATTCAGTATCGCACTGCTGTGCAGAATGCAGCGCTTGCGGTGCGGAACGCACTCATTGACTGCGTGAGTTACCGACAACTGGTGGAACAGAATCGCCAAACGCGGCTTGCGCAAGCAGAGAACTTGCGCGCGCTGCTCGTTGATGAAAGCACGCTTGCCGCGCTGACACCGGAGTTCTTGCAGTTGAAGTTTCAAACGCAGAACGCGTTGGCGCAGAGTCAGAATGTTTTCGTCGGCGCGCTTGCGGCATATCAGATCGCGGTGGCGCGGCTTCACGAGGCGATGGGGGATGGACTTGAGATGCATCGCATCGAAGTCGTGGAATTGCCCGAGCATGCAACGCGAACCTCGTCAAGCTTCGCGCATACCGCCGCTTCAACCTTGCAATCGAGCAATCCATAATTGCCACGAATTGAGTCGCCAACACCTGCCGTGATCGCGGAAGCCGCGCGCCGATTGAAGTCGGGGCTCTGTGTGGCCATGCCGACCGAAACGGTGTACGGACTCTTCTGCGATTCTTCCAACGAAAGCGCACTCGCCGCCGTGTACGCGCTGAAGGGGAGGCCACCTTCGAATCCACTCATCGCGCATGTGCTTGATATCGCGATGGCGAAGCGGACGACATTTGGCTTCGACGCGCGGGCGGAAAAGCTTGCCGCGAAGTATTGGCCAGGACCGCTCGCGATCGTGTTGCCTCGGCGGCCGGAGATTGCGGCGGTGGGCGTCGGTGGACGGGGGACGGTCGCGGTTCGCGCTCCTGCGCACCCTGTCGCCCTCGCGGTGCTTGAAAGGGTCGGCTCGGCATTGAGTGCGCCCAGCGCCAATCGCTCTGGTCACATATCTCCCACCACTCCACAGCATGTTGCGGACGAGTTCCGAAACATCGAAGACCTCCTCATCCTCGATGGTGGTGCTTGCAACTTTGGGATTGAGTCGACGGTGCTTGACTTGAGTCGAGCGCGCCCGATGGTGCTCCGCCCCGGGGCAATCGGCGAAAGCGATCTCACGCCGATCATCGGCGCGGTGAGCATGCCGCACCTCACCAAGCAAGACGCGAGTCCCGGAACGATGGCGAAGCATTACGCCCCGAGCGTTCCCTGCGAAAGCGTGAAGCCCAACGCGCTCGTGCAGCGGCTCTTCAACCAGACGGTGCGAACGGCGGTCCTCGCGTTTTCGAGCGATGAGGTTCCCGCGCCACACATCAAGATGGAAATGCCTCGCGATGCACACGCCTATGCGCAGAGGTTCTACGCAGCACTGCGCGAGGCGGAGCAATCAGGCGCGAGTGCCGTCTTTATCGTTGCGCCGGAAGAGCGCGACGGACTTTGGGTCGCGCTACACGATCGTATTCGTCGCGCGGGTGCGTGAACAGCGAATCTTACGCAGAGCAGGGGATCGTGATGCCGTGCTTCTTCGCGCACGCGCGCGCGAGGTCATACCCCGCATCGGTATGGCGTAGGACGCCCATCAGCGGATCATTGGTCAGCACGCGCTCAAGTCTCTTTGCCGCTTCGTCCGTCCCATCGGCGACGATCACTTGCCCAGCATGCTGCGAGTATCCGATCCCGACGCCACCGCCGTGATGAAAGCTCGTCCAACTTGCGCCCGATGCGGTCGCAAGTGCGAAGTTGAGAATCGCCCAATCGCTGATGGCATCGCTTCCGTCGCGCATGCCTTCCGTTTCGCGATTGGGACTGGCGACGGAGCCGCAATCCAAGTGATCGCGTCCGATCACGATGGGCGCCTTCACCTTCTTGGTGCGTACGAGTTCATTGAAGAGGAGTCCTGCCTTGTGCCTCTCGCCATATCCGAGCCAACAGATGCGTGCGGGCAGTCCTTGGAAGGCAATGCGTTCCTGCGCCATCGTGATCCACTGGTGCAGCGACTTGTTCTCTGGAAAGAGCTGAAGTAGCGCATCGTCGGTCGTCTTGATGTCTTGTGCATCGCCGCTGAGCGCGACCCAGCGAAATGGGCCCCGGCCAACGCAGAACTGCGGGCGAATGTAGGCAGGCACGAATCCAGGAAACTCGAACGCCTCGGCGTAGCCCGCGTCGAAGGCGCGCTGGCGAATGTTGTTGCCGTAATCGAAAGTCTTCGCGCCTTTGCGCATGAGTGCGACCATGAGTCGCACATGCTCGGCCATCGATTGCATCGAGCGCGCGGTGTACTCCGTAGGGTCACTCGCCCGCAATGCGTCCGCTGCCTCGCGCGTCATCGCTTGTGGGTAGTAACCGTGCAATGGATCATGTGCACTCGTTTGATCGGTCAGCGTGTCCGGCGTAACGCCGCGTTCCGTGAGCCTTCGCAGGAGATCGATCACGTTTCCGAGCCAGCCGACCGACACACTCTGTCGTTTCGCTTTCAACTCCAGCGCGCGATCAATCGCGCCATCGAGATCGAAGACGACCTCGTCAAGGTATCGATCGTGGACGCGCTTTTCGAGTCGCTCGCGTGCGACATCGGCGATGAGGCAAACGCCTTGATTCATGGTGATTGCGAGTGGCTGGGCGCCGCCCATGCCTCCACAGCCACCCGTCACATTGAGTGTGCCCGCGAGGGAGCCGTCGAAGTGTTGCCGGGCGCATTCGGCATAGGTTTCGTATGTCCCTTGCACGATGCCTTGCGTGCCGATGTAGATCCAGCTTCCCGCAGTCATTTGACCGAACATGATGAGCCCCTTCAGGGCGAGCTCGTCGAAGTGCTTCTGCGTCGCCCAAAATGGAACGAGATTGGAATTCGCAATCAGCGCGCGCGGACAGTCCGTGGTCGTACGCGCGATGCCAACGGGTTTTCCGCTCTGCACAAGTAGGGTCTCGTCGGGTTTCAGTCCGCGCAATGATTGCACGATTGCATCGAACGCTTCCCAACTTCGCGCCGCCTGACCACGGCCTCCATAGACGACTAAGTCGTTTGGCCGCTCCGCGACTTCCGCGTCGAGGTTGTTCATCAGCATGCGCATGGCCGCTTCGGCCGCCCACGAAGAGCACACGCGGTCATTACCTCGAGGAGCGCGAATCTCGCGTGCCGTTGGAGTGGCTGTCGTCATTCTCCGATTGTAAACGCTTGGATCGTGTTCAGTCCTGCGAGATTGCCGCGCAATCACCGCGTTCGATCATCGCTTCGATGGCTGCAATGTCGGGTGCGGGGCTGCGGTCTTCTGTCAGTCGTGGCACGACCGCGCGCACTTTCGCGTGTACGGATTCAAGCGCTGCCGACGATCGCAGTGGTCGATGCGCCTCGATGCCTTCGCACATTGTGAGCACTTCAATGGCGACCACACTTGTTGCGCGAGCAATGCATTGCTTGAGTTTGAATGCCGACGCCGGCCCGAAACTGTTGTAGTCCTCGATGCCCGCGCTTGTCACCACATTGGCCACACTTGATGGATTACAGAGCGTCACGATTTCATTCACGCAGGCCGCCGCGGTGTACTGCGCAATCATGAGTCCAGAGTGCAATCCTGCCATGGGCGCGAGATACGGCGTATGTGCGACATAGCGATCCTGCGCTGAGAGCACCCAATAGGTGCGGCGTTCGCTGATCCCAGCGATGTGCGCAATCGCGATCGCAAGGAGGTCAAGCGGAATCGCCAACGGCATTCCGTGGAAGTTTCCGCCCGAGACTAGATCATCGCCGACCACGAGGGGATTGTCCGTCACCGCGCCGAGTTCTCGTTCGATCGCCGTCGACGCGTAGTCAATCGCGTCTTTCGCCGCGCCCAACACCTGCGGCATGCAACGCAGGCAGTACGGGTCCTGCACTCGGAAATCTTCCGGGTTCTGATGACTCTGCAGAATCGCGCTTCCCTTCGTCAGGGCGCGAAGTTTTTCGGCAACGGCGATCTGTCCAGGTTGCTTGCGCAATGCATGGAGCGCAGGATGGAGGAACGAATCGCTCGCTTTCGCGGCATCAAACGCCAGTGCGCCCGCGATGACCGCAGCGTCGAAAAGACGGCGAACATCCGCCACAAGGAGCGCGCCCATACCCGCCATCAGATGCGTCCCATTGAGCAGCGCGAGTCCTTCTTTCTCCTCAAGCTCCATCGGCGCGAGTCCAAGCGCCGCGAACGCCTCGGTGGTCGGTACGCGCGTGCCCTTGAAGAACACTTCGCCTTCGGCAAAGAGTGTGAGCGCCGCATGCGCGAGCGGGGCGAGATCGCCCGATGCGCCCACCGACCCGCGACTGGGAATGACTGGAACGATTCCAGTGTTGAGCATCGCGATGAGTCGTTCGACGACGCAGACGCGCACGCCCGACGCGCCTCGCGCGAGACTCGCCGCAAGGCATAAGAGCATCGCGCGCACTGTTTCGATCGGGAGCGGTTCGCCAACCCCAGCGGCGTGCGAGCGCACGATGTTCGATTGCAGAGCCTTGATCTGGTCTTTCTCAATACGGACATGACTCAGCGAGCCAAACCCCGTGTTCAATCCGTAGATCGCGCTGCCTGTCGAGATCTTTCTCTCAATCACGCCTCGTGCCCGAGCGACCGCTTCGCGCGCGTGAGATCCGAGTTCAACAGCGCGGCCAGTTCGCGCCACGGCGACGACCTCCGCAATCGTGAGTGGGGCTCCTCCAAGCAGGAGTGCTCTCGATGACCCGTCAATCATGGTTGCATCCGTCCGCTCATGGGCGGAGCCTAACACATTCGCATGCGCAGTCGTTGTGAGCGAGTCCCGTTCGCGCATCGGCGCGCTTGCGATTGCTACACTTCGCGACTCATGCAACAAGCGGCACAACCCAAGACAGAATCCGCACCTCGCCGCGTGGCGGTGCTTGTCTTCGGTATCGCCGTGGCGAGCCTCATCAGCATCCTTGCAGTGACTCCGTTACTCGGCGATCGCGGCGTGCCAGGGCCGCTCGCGAGTGACAGCCTCCGCCCGTTCCTTGCGATCACGGTGCTTCTGATTTGCTTCGCGGCGATGGTCGCAATTGGCGCAGTCGTTGGACGACTCGTCAACGCGCTCGTCGGACTCTTCGTCGTCGGTGCCGGCCTTGGTGTTCTCTCCATGCGCACGGGAACCGTGGAGGATCTCGTTTTCGGCACGAGCGTGATGCGTCTCATGCCACTCGAGACTGCAGTCTGGGCGCTCTTACTCGCACTCGCATCGATCCTGATTTTTCGATTCTCTGGGAGGCTGCCTGATTTCCCAGTGACGCACGAAGTGGAACTCGATGCGACATTTGGAAGAGCAGCGCGGAAGAGTTGGTTCGCGGGCATCCTCGCTCCGATTCTCGCGTCCTTCCTCGTGGTGAGTGCGATGAAGGGTCAGTCCATCGGTGCGGCAGCCGTGGCGAGCCTCCTCGTGGGCGTGGTGGGGAGGGTACTCGCCCCGCACACCCAACCCGTCGTGCTTGTGGCTGCGCCATTGTTGGCAGCGGCGGTTGGTCAAGCCTTCTTCGTCTTCAATGGCCTCAACGCTCCCGCTGATCTCTTCGTGTCGAACAAACTTCCGAGCCTGCTCTTTGTGATGCCACTCGACTGGGCGGTCGGTTCGCTCGTCGGAGTTCCTATGGGATTTGCGTGGGCGCGATCATTCGTGCGACAAGAGCACTAGTCCCCGCGCCTTTTCAGGAAACTTATGTCGCTCATCGTCACAGGCACTATCGGAATTGACACGGTTGAAACTCCCAGCGCGCGCAGAGAACGCGTGCTCGGCGGCAGCGCGGCGTTCTTCGCCGCGGCGGCCTGCCCATTCACCCCAGTGCGATTGGTTGGAGTCGTCGGCGGCGATTGGCCGAGCGAACATCGGGCGCTGCTTGAAGGGTTACGCGGTGTAGATTTGCGCGGTCTTGAAACTCGCCCGCAGGGCAAGACCTTTGCATGGGGCGGGAGATATCTCGAGAACATGAATGTGCGGGAGACGCTGTTCACCGACCTCGGAGTGGTTGGCGAAGCGGCACCGACAGTGCCAGGCGTGTTCGCTGACAGTGAGTTTGTGTTTCTTGGAAACACGCACCCGAGCGTGCAACGCGGTCTGTTGACGCAACTTCCCAAGCGCAAAGTTGCGATCGCTGACACGATGGATCTTTGGATCAACATCGCGCACGACGAATTGATGAAGCTGCTGTGCGAAGTGGACGGCATTGTCCTCAATGACAGCGAGGCGTCACTCCTGACCGGCGTTCGGAACGCGGTGACGGCGGGACAGCGGATCCTTGGCTACGGACCGAGGTTCGTCGTCGTCAAGAAGGGCGAGCATGGTGCGGTGCTTGTCCACCGAGATGGGGTCGCGGCGGTGCCTGCCTATCCGGCAACAGAAGAGATGGTCATCGATCCGACGGGTGCAGGCGATAGTTTCGCAGGAGGCATGATGGGCCACCTCGCGCGCATGGGCGTTGGAACCGGATCGAGTGAGTTTCAGACGCTTCAGGACGCGCTCACCTGGGGAACGGTCATGGCCAGTTTCACGATCGGTGGGTTTAGCCTTGAAGGCTTACGCGAGGCATCGCCGGATGCAATCGCAAAGCGCCATGCATCGTTTCGCGCAGCCGCGCGAATTGCGTGAGTACTGCGGTACGCTTGTGCGCATGAGTCGCTCTTCCTTGCTCCGCAGCGCGGTCGCTCTCGTGTTCGCATGGACCGCTTCATCGCACGTGTCGGCGCAAACCTACACGCCCATGCAGCATCTCGCGGGCGCAAAGGACATGCGTCGGCTCTCACAAATCGCGAGCGGTGCAGGGACTGGCGGCAGCATTGGGAGCGTCCTCTACCCAATCGCGGGACCGTCCATTTTCTTCGAGAAAGACGGTGCTTGGTACCGCGTGGATCTCACGAGTGGAGAGATTTCGCCTTCAGGGCATCCGAAAGACGGCTACGGTCCACTCGTCGACCATCCGCCGGCGGGAAGTAAACGCGCCGCACGCGGCCGACAGGTTGCAGAGGAGTTGTCGCCAGATGGGACGATGGTCGCGGCAAGCGTCGACGGCAATGTTGTGTTGCGGCCCTCCGGCTCCGCGCCTGCGAAGCCCAAGCGCGATCGTGCGAAGGGAGATCGCCCGCGCGCGGCCTCGCAAACGGAACGCGCGCCGGTTTCAGGTGAGGAACCAAAGGCGAAGCGCATCACGCAGGATGGCGGCAGCGCGCGCATCAAGTACGGCACTGCGAGTTGGGTGTACGGCGAGGAACTCGATCAGACGACAGCGATGTGGTGGTCTCCCGATTCGAGCAAGCTCGCGTTCTATCGGTTCGATGAATCGCAGGTGAAGGACTACTGGTTGCTCGGCGGATTGTCGAGCACTCGTTCGAGCCTGCTCTCCGAGGCCTACCCTAAGCCGGGAGAGCCGAATCCCACGGCGCAGATTCTGATCTACGACCTTGCGAGCGAGACGACGACGACGGTCGACACCACGCTTTCGGATGGCGCGCCGGCGTACATCTTCAATGTGCGCTGGTCGCCCGATGGGAGTGAGTTGCTTTTCAATCGTGCGCCTCGACGACAAGATTGGGTCGAGATTCTCGCGGCGAATCCCAAGACTGGCGCGACGCGCGTGGTTGTTCGTGCATCGCAGGAGGCGTGGCAGGAAAACAGTCCGCTCGTGCGATTCCTCGACGACGGCGTGCACTTTCTCTTTGAGACGGAAGCGAATGGCTTCAAGAATTTCGAGATCCGCTCACTCAAGGACAACTCGATTATCGAAGTGACGCGCAATGAGTTCCCGGCGCTTGAAGTTGTGCTTCTCGACGAGAAGCATGGCGATCTTTGGTACACCGCAGCGAGCGGCGCGAATCCGGTGCAGCCGCAACTGCATGTTGCGAAACTCAGCGGCGGTGGTGGCACGAGAGTAACGACCGAGGCACTGAGCCATTCCGATTTTCGGATCGCGCCGAATGGCGAGTCGGTTGTCGCGACGGCGGAGTCGCACTCGGTTCCGCCAAGAACGCTCGTCTATCTGCGCAGCGGGGAGCGTGCGGGCCTCGTCGCGACACTCGCGGTGGGCGTGGACTCCGTCCTTGCCGCTGAGGGTATTCGCCCGAGCGAACTCTTCACCTGTAAGGCCGCTGATGGAGTAACGGATCTCTACGGAGAGTTGTTCTTTCCGCCGAACTTTGATGAAGCGAAGTCCTATCCACTTGTCATCGACACCTACGGAGGGCCGACGATTCAGTTGGTGAAGGACGAGTGGCGGCCATGCAATCCGCACACAGCGCTTGGTTTTCTGATTGCTCGCGTGGACAACCGCGGCACGCCCGGTCGTGGCAAGGCCTTCGAAACGGCGACCTATCTCGCGCTGGGTGGTCCCGATGCGGACGATCAAGCGGCTGCCGCATCCTTCCTCGCCGCTGACCGCTCGTATGTGGACGGCAAGCGCATCGGGATCACTGGCCACAGTTACGGCGGGTACATGTCGGCGATTTGCCTCATCCGACATCCGGAAGTCTTTGTCGCAGCCGTCGCGGGTGCGCCGGTGACGGATTGGCGCAATTACGACTCGATTTATACCGAGCGATACATGCGGCAGCCACATGAGAACGAGAGTGGATACGACCTTGGCAGTTGTGTGAAGCACGCCAACAACCTGAAGGGCAAGTTGCTGCTGCTGCACGGGATGGTGGACGACAATGTGCATCCCGCGAACACCTTCGAGCTCGCCAATGCGCTGCAATCGATCAACCGCCCCTTCGCGATGATGTGCTTCGCGAATTCCGAGCATGGCATTTGGTCGCCCGCAGTCGAGAGTGTGAAGTGGAGCTTTCTCGTGGATGCACTGAAACCAGAGCCAACCGGTTGGACGCATCTGGACCCACCAACCCAAGAGAGTGCGCCGGCGTCGGCAGACAGAGCGGCAGGCGGCGCATGAGTTCGCTGCCTCCCAATCGCGCGCATATCGCGACCGAAGCACGACATGCACAGTCTGGGGCACTTGACGCGATGAGTTCGCTCGAACTCGTCACCCTTCTTGCGCACGATCAGCATGCCGCAGTTGAAGCAGTGGAAGCGTGCGCGGAGTCGATTGCGCGGTTTGTCGATGCGGCGACGGCGAAGCTTGCGATGGGCGGGCGATTGCTCTACGCAGGCGCCGGAACTTCAGGGCGGCTAGGCGTGCTTGATGCAAGTGAATGCCCACCCACCTTTCGGAGCGATCCCTCGCAGGTGGTTGGCATCATGGCGGGCGGAGATGGTGCTCTTCGAAAGTCGAGTGAGGGGATGGAGGATGATCCCAATGGCATCGCCATCGAATTCGAACGACTTGCGGTGTGTAAGAAGGACGCGTTCGTCGGTATCGCCGCGGGTGGAACAACGCCCTATGTGCTCGGCGCGCTTCGCTTGGCGAAACTCCGAGGCGCGACGACGGCGTTTCTCACCTGTTCCGGCCACGCGCAACCGGAATACTGTGACCATTGGCTTGTCCTTTCGACCGGCGCCGAAGTGTTGACAGGATCGACGCGACTCAAAGCAGGTACGGCGACGAAGATCGCGCTCAACGCAATCAGCACTGCTCTCTTTGTGCAGCGCGGAAAAGTCTTTGGCAATCTCATGGTGGATCTTGCGGCGACGAACGACAAACTCATCGATCGCGCGATGCGAATCTATCGGGAGTTTTTTCCGACCGACTCTCCGCTCGCGGCACGTGAGGCACTTCGCGATGCAGAAGGTTCGCTCAAGCACGCGGTCGTCATGCGAACGCATGCGTGTACGCGTGAAGCAGCGGATGCGCGATTACTCGCGGCGCATGGGCAGTTGCGCGCGTGCTTGGAGAGTTGAGGAAGTGGAGCAAAACGCAACGAGCCCAGCACGAATCATCGTGCAGGGCTCGTTGAATGTTTCAAGATTCAGTCGAGATCGCGTGTGCGATCAGACGGCTTCGTTGAGACCCTTCATCGCGCGAATGCGAACCTTGCGGCTCGCTGGCTTCGCCTTGAAGGTTTGCTCTTGACCGGTGAATGGGTTGATGCCCTTGCGTGCCTTGGTCGCTGGCTTCGCAACGGTACGCATCTTTGCGAGACCGAAGAGGTTGAAGGTGCCGCAGCCCTTCTTGCCGAGATCCGAGGTGATCATCGTGGTGAGGATGTCAAACGCTGCAACAACTTGCTTGCGAGTGAGTCCGGTGTGAGCGGCGATCTCCGAATAGATGGAGCCCTTGGTGCGAGTCTTGGTGGCGGGGGTAACTTTCAGTTTCGTGGCCATACTGGGGAGTCCTTTCAAGTGGCGAAGTGACAGGATCCATACCTGTCGAATACACGGGAAAAATAGCGATATCTACACACTCGCGCAAGAGAATGCAGAGAAACACGCAGTTTTTTGATGTTTTCTTCCGCCTGCCAAAAACCACTCAAATTGAGGAGTTTTGGAGTCGCGCGAGACAGATTGAGACTTCGGCGGTCCTTTAGTCGCGCTCGTCATCTTCGTCGTGGGTATCTTCAAGAAACGCACTCGGCTGCGTGGGGACGGTCGCGGGCGGGACGAACGGCACGGTCGAACACGGCGTCTTCGGGGTTCGGATGGCGATGGAGAAAACTCCAATCGAGGCAGAGGCCTCATCGTCGAGGCGCTTGCGTGGCCACTTCTTTCCCGACGCAAACACGCCGCCTCCGGCATCAAGGAGCGACCAACTTCTGCTCCCACGAACGAGCACGGCGTGGATCAGGGCGACCGAGTCATCGGCGACGACAATGTCACAAGTCGACGCGCTACCAATGACGAGTCGACCGGCCGTCGCACTCAGGTCAGCAACCAGTTCCACGCCACCCGAAGCGTTCGTGATGATGAGCATCGGGCGCGCTGGCGGTTCTTCGATCGGTTCGGTGCTGAGGGAGTCGGGCGAAGACGAAAGCCCACACAGTTCATCGCTGAACAGTTGAATCGGTCGCGACTTGGGCGCGACGGCGCGAATGAGTTGCCCGATTTCTGGTTCTGGCTGTCGAAGCCAGAGTACGGCGCCACCGATCCTAACCCATGATTCGACAGAGAGTTGAGCGACTCGGCAGTCGCCGTTTCCAGTGTGCAAGCCATCCTGGGACCCGGCATCGAGTGCTCGCCACACGCCGAGGTGGCAACAGAGCACGAGGTGTCGACGGCTGATCGATGGGGCGTTCAGCACGATGTCGCACTTGGGGCTTCGTCCAATCCAATAGGTCCGTGCAGGGTCAATCCGGCACTGGTGCAGGAGAGTTCCGTCGGGAGTACTGATCAGTAAGTCTGCCACGGCACGCCCTTCAAGTCGGAGGCGTTGACTGAGTTAGCGGGGTCGAACAGGCGCGCGGCCCACCGAGTAGTACGAGAATCCTAACTGTTCCATGGCACTGCTTCGGTAAAGATTTCGACCGTCGAAGATCAGCTTGGATGGCAGGAGTTTGGAAACCCACTCCCAATCCGGTGAACGGAACTCCGCCCACTCTGTGGCGATGACCAATGCGTCGGCGCCTTCAAGGGCGGCGTACATGTCGGCGGCCTGCTGAATCTGAGGCATCTCCTTGCCGAGGTTTTCGAGCGCGACGGGGTCGAACGCGGTCACTGTCGCCCCAGCCTTCAACGCCCTTTGCATCAGGGCGATGGCGGGCGCCTCGCGAATGTCATCGGTCCGAGGCTTGAAGGCGACCCCCCAGAACGCGAGTCGCTTGCCAGCCAACTTGCCCCCAAACGCGCCTTCAATCTTGGACCAAAAGTGACCGCGCTGCGCTTGGTTCACTCGATGGACAGAAGCGTTGAGTTCACAATCAAACCCGACTTCACGCCCCATTGAAACGACCGCGAGCGTGTCTTTGGGAAAGCAAGAGCCGCCGTAACCAAGGCCTGGATAAAGGAATTGATTTCCGATGCGCTTGTCGGCGCACATGCCTTCGCGAACGCTGTTGACATCGGCGCCGTATCTCTCGCAGAGATTCGCCATCTCATTGATAAAGGAAATCTTGCACGCAAGCATCGCGTTGGAGGAGTACTTCACCATCTCCGCGCTCCGCACATCCATGAGGAAAATCGGGTTGCCTTGGCGCACGAATGGCTCGTAGAGAGCGCGCATGGTCTCGCTCGCGTGCTCGCTCTCCACGCCACACACCACGCGATCGGGCTTCATGAAGTCATTGATCGCATCGCCTTCCTTCAGGAACTCGGGGTTGTCGGCGATGGAAAACGATACCTTGGTCTTGGAGCGGATAAGGTCACGAACTTTGTGACTCGTTCCAACCGGAACCGTGCTCTTCACGACAATTGTTCGTGGTGCCGCAGCCTCCCCGAGCGTCTCGAGCGCGTCGGCAATGTCGCTCGCGACCGCGAGCACATACTGAAGATCAGCACTTCCGTCCTCGTCGCTTGGGGTTCCGACGCAGATGAAGATCACATCCGCGTGCCGATACGCTTCGAGTTTGTCGGTCGTGAAATGCAATCGTCCAGCGGTCGCGTTGCGTTGGATCATCTCCGAGAGCCCGGGCTCATAGATTGGGCTCTCGCCTCGTTTGAGCATCGCGACCTTTCGCGCGTCGACATCGAGGCACAGCACATGATTGCCCGTCTCCGCGAAGCATGCGCCGGTGACAAGTCCAACATATCCGGTTCCAACCATCGTGAGCTTCATGCGAGAGATCTCCAAGCAAGCGGATTGAGTTCGAGTGGCGTGCGAAGTGGGGCGTGGGACTGTATCCAAACTTGTCGCCAGTCGGGTGCACGCAGCGCGTCTCGCCATCGTGCACCACGCCTTGGCGGGCAGGCGACGGGATGGACAAGATCGGCAATCCCAAGCGTGGACTTCACCGCTTCTGACGAGCGTTTGCTGCGGATTCGAGTTCAAGCAGCCCGCGTTTGAGCCTGCAGAGGGCGCCTTCGGTTGCGCCCGCGAATCCGCCGAGCCCATCGGCAGCAACGACGCGATGGCAGGGGACGATCACTGGCAACGGGTTTCGCTTCATCGCCTGTCCCACCGCGCGGCATGCCATAGGCGATCGACCCAGTTGCTTTGCGATCCAACCATAGGTGCGGGTCTCTCCTCGAGGAATGCTCCGGCATGCATTCCAAACCGCGACTTGAAACGGCGTCCCCGCTGGGGTTGGGATCTTTGCAGCAGCACTTTCCTTGCCGCGCAAGTGCGCGGTTGCGGCGGCGAGAAGTCTCTCCGCTTCGCTCCCTCCAGCGCGCGTCCAAGTTTGATTGAGCGTAACTCCTCGGAGGCTCCATTCAAGACTGAGCGAACCGTCTGCGCGCCTGAACACAACCAGTGGCCCCCACGGCGTTCGAACTGGGGCAGCGGGCGCGGGAACTCGCGAGCGTTTGCGGGCGGCGGACATATCGAAAGCGTAACCGGATCGCGTGTGCATTATCATCGCTGTCATGAACTCCGCTGCATCCTCCTGCGCCACGGCCGCCTCTAGCGCAAGCGAAACACCGCTTGACCCAATGTCGGTGCAGTTGCTGGCGCTCCTCGGCCGCTCGGATCCGCAGATTGCGGAGTGCTACGCGCTCGAGGCGGTGCGGCAATCGAGCACTCTCGAACTCATCGCGAGCGAGAATCATGTTTCGACCACGGTGATGCATGCGGTGGGCTCGTGGTTGACGAACAAGTATGCCGAGGGGTATCCCGGCAAGCGCTACTACGGCGGATGCGAGTTTCATGATCGCGTGGAAGACCTCGCGCGCGATCGAGCCAAGCAACTCTTCGGATGCCGATTCGCGAATGTGCAACCACATTGCGGCGCGAATGCAAACCTCGCGGCATTCATGGCGATGTGCGATCCGGGGGACACGATTCTTTCACTTCCCATCAAGTCGGGCGGGCATCTTTCGCACGGCCTCAAGGTCAACTTCAGCGGAACCTACTTCAAGATCGCGGAGTACGACCTCGATCCAACCACGGAGCGGCTCAACTTCGACGAGATTGCGCGCATTGCTCGGGAAACCAAGCCCAAGATGATCATCTGTGGGTACTCCGCGTATTCTCGCGTGATCGACTTTGCGCGTTTTCGCGCCATCGCGGATGAGGTTGGTGCGTTCGTCATGGCGGACATCGCGCACATTGCGGGGCTCGTGGCCACGGGTGTTCATCCGTCGCCGTTTCCCCATGCGCACATTGTGACGACCACGACCCACAAGACGCTGCGAGGTCCCCGCGGTGGATTGATTCTGACCAATGACGAAGAGATCGCGAAGAAGGTCGATCGAAAGGTTTTTCCAGGCTCCCAAGGCGGTCCGCTCATGCATGTGATCGGCGCAAAGGCCGTCGCGTTTCAAGAAGCGTTGCAGCCGGCGTTCAAGGCGTATTGCGCACAGGTCGTGGAGAATGCGCAGGCACTCGCGAGCGCACTGCAGAGGCGGGGATATCGCATTTGTTCGGGCGGCACCGACAATCATCTCATGCTCGTTGACCTTCGCACACGATCGGCGGACCTCACGGGCGCGGACGCGGAGAAGTGGCTTGAACGAGCCGGCATCATCGTGAACAAGAACGGGATTCCTTACGACCCGCGCTCTCCGGTCGTCACCAGCGGTTTGCGCTTGGGCACGCCTGCAGTCACGACGCGCGGCCTGAAGGTGACCGAGATGGATCGGCTCGCGCAATGGATTGATCGTGTGCTCGGCGGGGCGGGCGACGAGGCGGTCCAAGCGACGGTGCGCGAAGAAGTGCGCGACTTCTGTCGTGGCTTCCCGCTCTTTCACGCATGATTCATCTCGCTTCGTGGCAAGCTCTCTTTGAAGGCCGAGGCGTTCTGATCGCGCCGCTTCCGCCGCCCATCTCCAACCCAGGGACGGTGTCGTCGCGGCTCTATCTGCGCATCCTGGCGGTGGTGATCGGGATGGCGATCGCGATCGGTGCGGGCTACGCACTCTGGAGCGCTTCCGGGCGTTGGTGGATTGGTTTCATGGTGTTCTGCATTTTTGCGTGGGTGGCGCTCATCTTCGCGTGGGGAATCTTCAGCGCGGTCCGACTCGCTCGTGCAGATCAGAAGAGGCGCTACGAACGCGCGATGGCAGATCCGATTACGCGCCTCTTGCCACATCGAGGCCTGCGCCGCAATCAGATTCTTCAGTGTGATCGGTACAAGGAACTCTTCGCGCTCTCCCCGCGCCCAGTTATGCTGTTCGACGAGGCGTTTGTGCACGCCGCAGGTGCCGACGAAATGGTGGGTTCGCTCGCTCCACGCGGTCACCTCCCCGAGCCTGAAGCGTTGGCGTCGAGCAGCGTCCGTCCCGGCGGAGCGCTTGGCGCGGCGGTTCTCGCGCTCCAAGGCGTTCGGTTTTTCGTCGAAGGGATAACGAGTCTCTTCAGCGGTGCTGGACTCTCTTGGCAAGGCGGCGTCGGGCTTCTCATGCTCGCAACCGCGATTCTCATCATTTTCTCAGATCCGTGGGCGCGTCGAAAGCTCGGTCTTCCCAAACTTTTCTCGGTCGATGCCGAAATCGGCGCAGGCTGGATCCGCACGGTGAACGGGGAACTCTTCAGGGCACAGGATTCCATCGTGCTCCTCACGCTAGAGGGTTCATGCGTGGAGGTGCGTTGCATTCGCCCGGACAAGGTCGACTCTTTCTTCCTTCCGATTCTGTATCGCTCAAAGCGGAAGACCTTCGCGGCCTTGAAACCGCCGTCGAAGCTAGGTCGCGCGCTGCGGGGCGCGAAGGAGGACTTCAAGGCCGCGATGGGCGGGGCAGATGCTTCGGTACGGCCAGAGATGCCGACGGACGCAGATCCGTTTCGCCTTCTTCTTTCGAGTTGGACCTATCCCGAGCCCAGAGTCGACCTCGCCCCAACCAAGTTGGATTGAAACGCGAATGGAATCCGCCATTTCGCCGATAGGGGATGTTCCGTGAGCGAAGAAAAGTTCCCTCCTCTCTCTCATACGCACAGCATGTCTGAGGTTGCCATCGATGCAGCGTGGGCAGTGTGCCCGCCCGACTCCGATGTCGATTCGTCGGGCTTGCTACCGGTCGTTGTGGGAGCGCACCCTCGCAGCGAAATGCGTGATCGACCGCTCGCGATGCGATTGCTCCAACTGATCCGTCATTGGCAGCGCGAAAACCTGCCTGACGCGAGCACTCGATTGCGACCGATCATCCTCACCGACCTCTGGTATCTCAACGACAAAGCGCTTCTGTTGCAGCCGACGATTTCGATTGGTGACCCGAGTTCCAACGCTGCAACCGCGTATTACGCGACAAAACTTCCGAAGGCGTATGTCGTCGACGGACAATTGCAAGTCCTCGCCGACATGCAATTTCTCGACCCGAGCGTGGCCATGTGGGGTGTCGACGCGAATGCCACGCGAAGCGCGCTCGACTGGTTCATTGTTCGTGCATTGCCGGCGTTTCTCGAGAACAGTCACGAGTAGTTCCGTTCGCAGGATCACGGACAGAGTCGTTCCACGCGCCATCGCTGGATCTCGTCTTGCGGGCTTGGAGGGAGTTGCGTGTAAAGGACACGATCGTGAAGTCGGAACGGATGCCCTTGCCAGAGTTCCACTCGTTCGAGTGCGACTCGGGTGCCGCCCCAATGGGGTGGTCGGGGCACTGCCACGCCGTCAAACTTCGCCGTCCACTCCGCTTGCTTCGCTTCGAGTGCTTCTCGCGACGCGATCGGTCGCGATTGCGAACTCGCCCACGCATTGATCTGACTTTCGCGTGGGCGCTGTGCGAAGTACGCATCGCTCTCTTCGTCCCTGATGCGTGAGATCGCGCCTTCAATTCGAATCTGCCGATTCATCGTGTCCCAGAAGAACAGCAGCGACACGCGCGGATGCACATGCATCGCGCAGCCCTTGCGCGATTCGAAGTTGGTGAAGTAGACCGCGCCTCGAGCATCGAAGCCGCGCATCAACATGATGCGCGCACTGGGTTGCCCATTCGCGTCGACCGTCGCGAGCGTCATCGCATTGGGGTTTGGAATGGATGGCTGCTTCGCTTCTTCAAACCACGCGACGCACGCTGCGACAGGTTCGCTCGGTGGATGGTCGAAGTCGAATGCAGGGGCGGTGGGTGATTGCGCGTCAATCATTGCGCGCGATCATAATCGGTGAGTGACTATTGTTTCCGCTTGTGAGGCGTGGGCTTTGTTTCTCTGGGCATCGGAGGCTGAAATCGTTCCATGAGCGCCTCAATGGATTTGCTGTCGAGACTTGCGAGGGCGTCGAGGATCGCGTCGCCGCTCGGTGCGTCGAGGAACGCGAAGAGATCCGCCTCTCTCGGAGTCGCCTCCAACATCGCTGTGATCGGTTTCGGGAGCGGTTTGCTGTCGATCCGAGGCAACGCCGCGGCACTCTGCAGCGCAAGGAGTTCGTCGGAGAGATCAAATGCCTTCATCCAGCGGGAGACTTGTGGGCGTGAGAGCGGCACGAGCGCGCGCGGCGACGGCGTGATCGGCGACCGTGCGCGAGTTCCCGCGGCGCGGACATCGTGCTCGAGCATTCGAAGAAACTCATCACTCGCGCAAATGCTCGCGCCGAATCTTCGCGCGCGTGTCGCGAGTGCACGATCGCTCGTCACGACAGTGAATCGACGGGCCGCACTCGACTCGGCGAGTACCTCCATCAGCCGATCGTCGGCGCTTGCACACGCGCCCGGACCCTCGATGATGATCCCGCCGCTTCGGAGCGTTGAAACATGGTGGTCGCAAACGATCCACGCAAGATCGCGGCCAAATCGGCTGAGAGCGATGAAGCGGGTGAGGTCATCAACGCTTGGTCCGGCGAATTCCGGCGAAAGGGCGCCTTGCGCGAGCAGGACATTGGACGCATCGACGAGGAGGGGCATGCGATCGGTCTTTCCTGGTGCAGTTTCGGCCCCTGGGAGCTGCGCGGTGCCGCCTTCGAGATGTTATCCGGTCAGCGCGATTGGCTGAAGCGGGGCATATTTGCCGATCCGTCGCTTGACTCGAACGGCACTTGCCATTCTTATAGGCGACTCGGCATTCCGCTCCCGCGTCGGGACGGAACTGAGGCGCTTGAAGACCGCGTTGCGCGCGGCACTGTTTGTCGTTCAAGGATTTTTCTCATGGCTATTCGTGTGAAGTCTCGTGGTGGCGAGTCCGTCGAGCAAATGCTCCGTCGATTCAAGAAGCTCTGCGAGAAGGAAGGTTTGACGAAGGAACTCAAGCGCCGCGCGCATTACGAGAAGCCCTCGGAGCGCAATCGCCGCGAGGCTCGCCGATTTGAGCCGCGACCTGTGAACCCCGGCGCGGCCCTGCGGGCTGCTCGTGGTGGCGCACCGGCTGCTCCTGCGAGTGGCCCCAAGGCTGGTGGTCGTGGCGGTCGCCGCGGACCAGGCCGATCAGATTCGTCTCGCAGTTCCAGTTCGTCGCGATAATCCTCGCGCTCGAACGAGTCTGCGCAGCATTGATGTCATCGCGCGCCGCGCCCGGATTCTGGAGCGGCGCGCGTTTTCTTCCCGAATGATTTGCACGATGGTGCGCGACTCTTTCGCACCTCTTGGTTAGGTTCCTTCCCATGCGCTCAAGATCATCTTCCGACCCCGAACAAGTCCTCGCGTTCGCCATTGAACTCGCGAGAACTGTCCATGACTCGAAGTGCACAGACGTCACGTTGTTGGATGTTCGCGGTCGTCGACCGGAAACGGACTTTATTCTCATCGCGTCGGGCACGAGTCAGCGGCAGATGCGCTCCACCGCGCAGGGTTGTGAAGATCTCGGCAAGGCGCAGGGCAACGCCCCCTATCGAAACTCTGCAGATACTGGGACGACTTGGGTGGTCGTTGATTTCGTGGAGGTGGTTGTGCACCTGTTTGAGCCAGAGCAGCGCATGTACTACGACCTCGAGTTGCTCTACACCGGAAGCAAGCGGATCCGATGGCAACGGGTGAATGATGCTGAGACGCGGGGTTCACCGACGGTTGGCAGAAGTGGCGAGCAGGCTGAATCGCAAGATGCTTCGGCGTGATCCTCGTCGCTGCGTCCGCAGGTAGGCGGTTCGGTAAACTCCAACTATGAGCCGACGAACCCTCTGCATTTCTCTCCGGATCGCGTGCTTGGGTCTCTTCGGCTTCGCACCCAGCCTAACGCGGGCCAGCGCGCAAGATGCGTTTGCGAACCCGCCCGCACAGGCGGCACCAGTCGCCGCTTCGCCAACGCTTGATGGTGCGTGGGTCGGAAGTGGAGAGGTGGCGAACGCTCCAGATCAGAAGTTGTTCACCTTCATCCGAATTGCTCGTGGGATTGACGCTCGCACGACGGTGCGCGTCATCGCGCCGCAACTCCTTGCGTTCGACGCACCCGCGCGCGATGTGCGATGGATTGGCGCAAACATCGCCTTCACCGTCGATGTTCGCGGCGCGTCTCTTCGCTTTGACGGGACGCTTGATGCCGCGAACTCTGCGCTGCAGGGGAAGTGGGGATTTGTCGGGCCGAGCGGAAAGGTCGAAGGTGAGCAGCAGGAGTGGAGTGTGCATCGAACCTACGATTTGCGCGAACTGATCGGATACGAGGCGTGGCGGGGAGATCTGCATGTGGGTGGGCAGCAGATCGCGATGGCGATTGCGATTGGCAAGACTGACCTCGGTCCGGTCGGCGCGATTGACATTCCGGTGCAAGGTGCGCGCGGCATTCCACTCATTGTCGTGGAGACACCGAAGGGATACCGAATGACACTTCCCGGTGGCATCGACGCGATTTATGAGTTCGAACGAACTGCGGATGGATCACTTGTGGGAAGTATGACGCAGGGGCCGTTCACCGCACCCCTCACGCTGAAGCCAGCGCCAGGCTACAAGGTCCTTGGACGAAGTCGCCCGCAGGATCCGCAACCACCGTTCCCGTATACCGAGCGAGAAGCGGCGATCGCACATCCGTTCGGCCATTCCCTCGCGGGAACGCTCACGATTCCAACCAACACATCGCTCGTTCGCGACGGGAAGTTTCCCGCCGTCGTCCTCGTGAGTGGTTCGGGCGCGCAAAATCGCGATGAAGAGTTGCTCGGGCATCGTCCGTTTGCGGTGATCGCGGATGCGCTTGCACGGCAGGGTGTTGCGGTCCTTCGGTACGACGATCGCGGCACTGGTCGCTCGAAGGGGAGATTCGAGGGCAGTGACTCACTGGACTTCGCCACCGACGCGGATGCGGCGAGCGAGTTTCTCAAGACCGCTCCAGAGATTGATCGTGATCGCATCGGCATGCTTGGTCACAGCGAAGGCGACATGATCGCACCGCTGGTTTCGATGTGGCAGAACCAAGGCAGCGGCGCGACGGATCCTGAGATGGCCGCTCTTTCCTTCATCGTGCTGCTCGCAGCGCCGGGTCAGCGAGGTGCGGAAGTGCTCTCTTGGCAGACAGCCGAGATCATGCGCGCGGAAGGGATCAGTGAAGCAGCAGTGCAGGCCGTCGTGCTCGCGCATGTGCAAGTGATGAATGCCATTCTCGACAAGTTGAGTCCTGAAGAACTTCGCACGGCGGTGGAGGTGCTCCTCCGCGCGCAGGTCGCGGCATCCGGCGCGACGCTCGATGCGCCAGCATTGCAGGGCGTGTTAGATGACGCTGTGGCGAGCATGCAAGACAAGTGGATGTCGACTTTCGTCGCCTACGACCCAATCGGCGCGCTTGAGCGTTGCCGCGTTCCTGTGTACGCGATGGCCGGCGAGAAAGACCTTCAAGTCGATCCGATCCGTAATCTTGAGTTGATAGCAGCGGCAACGAAGAAGGGCGGAATTCCCGCGCAAACTCGTCTCTGGGCGGGACTCAATCATCTCTTCCAGCCATGCACGACAGGAAGCGCCAGCGAATACGGCGAGATTGACACGACCTTCGACGCAGCGGCGCTCAACGAGATGGTTGGGTGGGTCGTCAAGACATGCGGCGAATTGCCCCCGCGTTCGGCTCGGACGCCACCGGTGTTGCCTGAGGTGAGTGAAGGTGTTCCGGCGTCGACCGCGCCAGCTTCTGTGCCAGAAGGTCTGCAACCGGCGTCGCGCCCGTTGGAGCCAACGCTCCCGAAGCCGGCAAGTCTCTGAGCTCAGGAGGTTGTCACGCGATGTCATTCGGACTCGGTAAAGGTCGTTCCCTTGACGCTGGCGATGCGGGCTTCGATATCTCGGTGTTGCCGCGCGCCGATGCTGGTCGATTGCATCCCAACATTTTTTTCCCGCGTGCGTCCGCGCGAGTCGAGATCGAGATCGGGTCAGGAAAGGGAACTTTTCTGCTGCAGCAGGCGAGCTTGGAGCCGGAAACCAACTTCCTCGGCATCGAATGGACAGGAGAGTTTTGGAAGTACGCAGCGGATCGGGTGCGCCGAAGCGGCTTGACGAATGTGCGAATTCTCCGAGGGGATGCGACGCAGTTCATTCGACATTGGGTCGACGATGGCGTCGCGCAAGTACTCCATCTCTATTTCAGTGACCCGTGGCCGAAGACTCGACATCACAAGCGGCGAGTGGTGCAAGATCAGACGCTTGCCGATTTTCATCGCGTGCTCACCAAAGGCGGCGAACTTCGCATCGTCACGGATCACGACGCGCTGTGGCAATGGGACATCGAGCACATCGAGAGGGCGCCGCACCTGTTTTCACGGGGTGCGTTTGCTCCGCCGCAGAGTGCGGGCGCGGGCGAGTTGGTGGGGACCAACTTTGAGCGCAAGTTTCGCCGTGAGGGGCGACCCTTCCACGCGATGACGCTTCGGCGCATCGACTGAGGGGACTGCCGCAGATTCTCGCGTGGACTCACTAGCGATCGGGTCGTTTCCAACCGAGCTCGGCATCGCGTTCAAGGGTCACTGCAGCCATCTTGACGCACCGGCGGCAGATATGCGCATCACGCTTGGGGCTCTCGTAGCTGGGTTCGGTGCGTGATTCGAGGCACATCGTGCAAGAGCAGGTCGACATGTCAACGAAGGGGGGATCGCCCGCGTAAAGCACGGCCGATCGGAAGGCATCGGCCAGACAACCGCCGCAAATGTGGCTGCCGTGATGCCCCTCCATGAACGCGAGGTCCGCCGTCCACGCCTTGAGGCAGAAGTCGCAAAGCACATCTTCCATCTTGACATCGTTGGTATCCGTACCTGCTCGAAACATCCAAGCAGGATACTGCGCGATCGGATGCGTTGCGGGGGAGCCGCGACAAACGCACCTCGTCTCATTTCCTACAATCTTCGCCGACATGGCGCAAGGGATCTCACTCGCGACGAAGTGCCAGATGCTCTTTGGAGCCGCGGTCTTCACGATCATCGCAGGCGCGCTGAGCGTGCCGTGGATGCGCACCGCGACAATGGTGCGTGAAAACCAACTCGAAGTCAGCCGTCAGCTTGCCGACACTTGGTTTGAGGATGGCATTGCGATTGGACGCAGCGAAGGCGCGTCGATTCCAATCCGATTCATTCGCCTCGATGCAATCGTGTTTGAGGACGAGCCCGATCAGTTTGCGCGCGACGCGGTCGTGCAGTTTGAAGCGAATCCGAAGACCGTCGAGTTGTTCGGGAACGCACCTGCGCGCGACGGGATTTTCTACCGCTACGCGCGAGCGATTCGCGCAGTCGATGCGCAACGGATCACGGATGGCCGGTTTATGGACTGGTCGCCCCGCATCGCGGCCGTGAGTCGGCCGGATGACCTTGTCGCGATTCTGCTCATTGATCGCACAAGCGAGTTTGCGGAAGCACAGATCCTGCAGAATCGCGTCGCGATCCTCATTGGCGGACTCTGCGCCGGGGTGCTTGCGATTGCCGTCTTCACCATCATTCTCAAGCGCGTCGTGTTTCGTCCGGTGCGAGCGCTCACTTCCGTTGCGGAAAAGGTGGAGCAGGGAAATCTCCAGCTTCGGAGTAGTTTGCAGACGGGCGATGACTTCGAGCGGTTGTCGAAGGCGTTCGACGGCATGCTCGCGCGACTTGAGGATGGCCAGCGTCAGCTTCGCGCGGTGAACGAGGGTCTCGATCTCAAACTTGGCGAACTCGCCGAGGCGAATGTCGGGATGTTTGAGTCAATTCGTTTGAAGAGCGAGTTTCTGGCGAATGTCTCACACGAATTGCGAACGCCACTCAACTCGATCGTTGGGTTCGCGGAACTTCTTGAGGAACTTGCACAGAACGACGCGAACGCGGATCCGAAGCGCCTTCGATACATCGGAAACATTCTCACGAGCGGTCGCAGTTTGCTGGAGATGATCAACGAACTCCTGCAGATGGCGAAGATCGAAGCGGGCCGCGTGGAACTTTCCATCGGTCCCACCGATGTGCCGGAGCTGCTCGAAGGATTGCAGGCGATCATGCGGCCGCAGGCGCAGCGTAAGGAGATCGCGATCGAGGCTTCGGTCGAGGATGGTCTTCCAAGCGTGGAAACGGATCCTGGAAAGTTGCAGCAGATTCTCTACAACTTCCTCTCCAACGCGATCAAGTTCTCTCCCGCCGGCACGCGTGTTCGGGTTACGGCTGAGCGAATGGTGCGTCAGGAACGCTCGGTGGGTGTGCGCGTCTGGGTCATCGATGAAGGCCCCGGAATTCCCGAAGACATGCAAGACACCGTCTTCGAGAAGTTCCGCCAAGTTGACGCGAGCCACACGCGGGAGCATTCCGGAACGGGGCTCGGCCTCGCCATTTGCAAGGAACTCGCGGATCGCTTGGGCGGAAGCGTCGGATTGCAATCTGCGCGCGGAAGTGGCGCTCGGTTCTTCGTCGAGTTGCCTCTGGTTTTCCGAGAGCGCGCGCTTGAGGCGCTTATGCCCGATCCAACAAAGAAATCGGGCGCGTCACTGCGCTAGTTGGCCAAGTATCTCGCGAATGTCGCGATCGGCGTGCAGCAGGCGACGGCGCGGAACGCTCGCGTCGAGTCGTTCGTGTAACTGCGTGAGTTCGGCATGTCGCGCGAAGAACGCAAGCACCGCCTCGGCCACGCGCGCAGGCGGGAGCGTGCCGTCGGGGCAGTAGTAGTTGTAGTCGGCGAAGTTGAGGAAGAGTTCGTGGTGCGACTGCCCATCGGCGCGGGTGATTCCAGCATCGAACAACCAACCATCTGATTGCTCGCGTTCCTTGGCAATGCGCACCGTTGGTTCCATCGAGCAAAGAGTACCATCGCTCATTGCGGGTGACGCGTGTTGGTGAGTGGATCATGCAATCAGGATTCTTCTTCGAAATCGTCAAACTCGGCCTGAACAACCTCAGGCTCCACAAGATGCGCTCGACGCTCACGAGTTTGGGCATCATCCTTGGCGTCGCAGCGGTGATCGTGGTCGTTGCAGTAGGCGAAGGAAACAAACGCGCTGCGCTCCGCGACATTGCCGCCCTGGGCGCGACCAACATCATCGTGCGCAGTTCGAAGCCGCCCGAATCCAACTCCACGAGTCAGGCGCGCACGATGTTCGTCGCGTACGGACTCCTGCGGCAGGATCTTCGAAGACTCGAAGGTTCCGAAGCGGTCGCTGACGCATTGCATGTGGTTCCGCTCAAGGCGGTCGGATCGGAAGTGACCTTCGAAGGCGCTCGTGCCACGAGTCAAGTGTTTGGAACTACTCCTGAACTCTTGGTGGTCGCGAATCTTCGCCTCGCTCCCAGGAGTCGCTATCTCACCTCGCACGATCTTGAAACGCGGGCGCCAGTCTGCGTGATTGCCAGTGAAGTCGCCAAACAGTTCTTCCCCCTGCAAGATCCGATCGGGCAACTTCTCAAGATTGACACGCAGGCGTTTCGTGTCGTGGGAGTGTTGCAACCCGTTGGGTTTGCAGGCGGCGCGGGGAGCGCGCTTGTGGGGCGCGATCTCAACAAAGACATTCACATTCCGATCACCACCGCGCAAACGCAGTTTGGCGACACCGTCATGCGCCGCGGATCCGGGACATTCAGCGGAGAGCAAGTTGAGATTTCTGAGGTCTATGTCGTCGCGCCAAACACTGATTCGGTGGTTCCGCTTTCGCTTCGCGTGAAGAGAATCCTCGACACGGGGCACGCTGGGATGACTGATGTGCAAGTCATCGTGCCTTGGGAGCTCTTGGAGAATGCGAAGAAGGCGCTCCTCGTCTGGAATGTGATGCTGGTCGTCATCGCGGCTATTAGTTTGCTCGTCGGCGGCATCGGCATCATGAACATCAGGCTTGCGTCGGTCACGGAGCGCACGCGAGAAATCGGCATTCGGCGCGCGCTCGGTGCGACTCGCAAGCACATTGTGTTGCAGTTTCTGGTTGAGACAGGCTCCATCTCCACACTTGGCGGCGTGTTGGGCATCGTGCTTGGCGTTTCGTTTTCCCTCAGCCTTCCATGGCTCACTGAGCTTCTCGCGAGCCTGCCCCTCTTTGAGGGCGCGATTGCGGGGAAAGTCGCGCTTGAGCCGCAGGTCACGCTCTGGTCGGTGATGGTGAGCTTCTTTGTCGCCGCGGGCGTCGGACTGATCTTCGGTATCTATCCGGCCGTCGTCGCGAGTCGCAAGGACCCGATCGAAGCACTTCGTCACGACTAGCGTGGCAAGAGATTGCGCGCGTTCCTGGAAATCATCTCGACTGTTGGTCACTGCATAGATAAACTAGGTCTATGCCACACGAACCACAGAACGCTCCGCCGGGCACACTGGACATGATGATTCTCTCATTGCTAGCAGAGGAGCCCCTTCACGGATATCTCATTGCACGCAGGATCGAGGAGCGGAGTGGTGGGGTCCTCGGGATCGAGGAGGGCTCGCTCTATCCGGCCCTGCAGCGCCTTCGGAAGCGCAAAGCCGTGACGGATGAATGGAGCACGCAAGAAAATGGTCGCGAAGTGCGTGTGTATTCAATCACGCGCGAGGGTCGCGCAGAACTCGTTGAGTCGGCAATTCGTTGGCGCATGGTGAGTTCAGCCATACAGAAGATAATTCAAGACATCAAGGGAGATCGTCGTGTCAAGCTTGCATGACGATGATGAAGACCTTCGCCGCGAGATGGAGTCACATCTCGCACAATTGGAGGACGACGCGAGTAGGGGTGGTGCGTCGCCGAGCGAAGCCACGCGGCGGGCGGAAGCGAAGTTTGGGAACGCGGCGGATCACTTTCGGGAGGCACTCGATGAATGGACTCGGCGTCAACGAACGGTGCGCAATGGGCTGATCGGTATCACCATTGCGGCACTCGTGGTTTCGGCGGCCGGAATTGTCATCAATGTTCGTTTGCTGGGTGACCTGCGCGCAACGCTTGATGGCTGGTCGGCGCGCGCGAAGCAGAGCGAGCTTGGGTTCGGTGTCGTGCGCTACAGCGGGGCACTCGTCGAAACAGCGTGGATGAGTCCACATGGAGTCGTGCGACAACAGCTTCCCATGCTGTTGACCGATTGGGAGTCCTCCACCGCGAGATTTCCGATGGAGTGCGCCGAGGGCGAGCGCCCCCGGTTTGAGTTTTTCGTCACCGAGGAGGCGCGTGGGTTCTTCGAGGGGATTCCGGTTGGCACCAAGATGAGTTGTAAGCTCGCCGCGCAGATAGATCTTGATTGGTCGAATGGCACTCCACCGGTGAACCACAGCGATTGGCTGCGCGCTATCGATCCTTCGCTCCAGTTTGCTGGTTGCGAGCGGTGAGATCGCCGAGTGGTCAGCGACGGCGATCTCACGGTCCCTGAGAGGAGTGGCGCGATCTCGTTTGAGCGGCCTATGGACTAGCGTCCCCAACCCGGCTTGCACCCGGGGACTCCAGTTTCCACGAGTTGATTGTTGGATGGGTCGATGCAAGGACCTGTGACTTGCTGGCACTGGCAGTTGCTCCCACCGCAGGTTGCCGCGGAGATGAAGATCCAGCCTTGGCCACACTTGGAGACGCAGCCTTTTGTGTACCCCGGCGTCGCTTCGCTTCCGACGACAATGCTCTCTCCCGGCTCCAGGGCGTACGAACTGAGTCCATCGAGCGAAATCAGCAGTGCAGTCGTGACGCCATTGTTGATCACGACTCCGTCTTGCACGGCTTCGAGTGAACCGACCGCGGTTCCCGCGCTTCGCCACGCGCCATCAATGAGCGACGCAGTGGAGGTCGAAAGGCAATGACCCGTCAGAAAGAGAGCACCCGACTCCTCAAGATGGTTCGCGCAGTCGGGGAGGGGGCGAGAGGTTGGTGGCGGTGGGGCGTGTTGCGCGGACGCCGAGTGGCTCGGCGCGAAACACGCGCCGAGCGCGAGTGATCCATAGAGAACGAGACAAGAGGGGCGCAGTGCAGATCCGAAGTCAGACATAGCGAGTCTCCTTACACGGAATCCGAGGCATTTGTCTAGCCCTACGATGGGTTTTACGACATTGCATAGCGTATCTATGTATGCGCTCGTGTCAAGAGGGCGGCGAAGAAAACTTGGCGGTCTTTCATTGCCGAGTGTGGATCGTCAATCCCGGCCCCAATTCCTCCGCGAACTCTTCTCGCTGCTCGATGATGCGCGGTGAGCTCAAACGGTTCCGATCGAAGGGGTGCTTCGACCGAGCGTTTGAGAGCATCGCGCGACGCAGTCGGGCGGAGTTCGCGAGTAAGGCCATGGCGATCAGGGAGGTCCTTATAGATGAAGCGGGAGACGAGCACGCAGCGGTTCGGATTCACAAGGCAAGCAAGCGTGCGCTTTGACTTCCGCACGAAGTGGCCATTGGGGAACCGCGGTCACTCCTCTCAGACGCGCAGCGGGCAAACTTCGACGGCGCGCTCACCGAGGCGCGTCGCGAACCTCCGCGCGTCTTGGGTGACTCGCCCCAGACTCAACGAGATCGAATCGAGTGAGCTCTTGCACCGCCACACTTCGACTGCGCCTTCTCCCCAATCGGCCCAGCCTTCGAGTGTCTGCACGTGCGTCGCATGTCGGCGGAGTTCTTCCCGCACGCTCGGTGAGATGCGATTGGGGTAGAGCACGACGAAGTGCGTCGGCCACTGCTCAGGCGGAGTCGATGCGAGCATCGATCGAAGATTGCTTCCGAGGACTCCGGAACTGCGGCAGGGAATGGCGTGGATGAGCGCGTAGAAGCCCACGGCATCATCGGGTAACCCGATCGAAATGATCGAATGGGGTCGCGACGGATTCGCTGGTGAGGCGGCGACGAGTTCGACGGCTTCGCGAATGGGTTGCTTTTGGGGAAGTGTGAACGGTTGTCCGATCCAGACCAATCCGAGCGGAATGAGAAGTCCTAGGAACGCGCCTCGCCGGACGCTCGGGCGGTCGTAGGCGAGTGCGCGGTCGGCCGCGACTCCAACACAGAGGACTGTTGCCGGAACGAAAAACACGAGAAATCTCGCGTAAATCCAAGTGCCAGTCAGGGTCGATGCAAGCAACGCGAGGAGGACGCCGATGATGCTCGCATTGAGGACGAAACGAACTCGTCGCCACACGAAGATCGTCACAAGCAGGACGAACAAGGTACGGACGGGAATCGGAGTTTCGTTCCCCCAATCACCGCCGATGGCGAGGAGCATCGCGCTTCCCTCGCGGGAGGCGAGTGTCGGTTGATCGGCGGTCGTTTGGAGATAGGTCGCGCGCGTCGCGAGAAAATCGCCGGAGAGCGGAGAGAGCAAGACGCACGCAGTCACCCCGCCAAGGATGCACGCAAGCAAAGTGAGTTGCGAGGAGAGGAGGTCCCGGCGTCGCAGCAGGGAAACGATCGCAACGAGCGCGAGACCGATCGCGAGAAATCCACTCACGGGGTGCGCCCACGCGCTGAGCGCGGAGCAGATCGCGATGCCCATCGTCGCCTCGAGAGTCGGGAATCTCCTCAGTCGCGCTGCGTAGTACAACGCAGCCGTGCTCAGGGTGATGACGAGTGCGTAACCGCGAGCCTCTGCTCCTTCAAGAACTGCGATTGGACAGATTGCCATCGCAAATGCGGTCAAAACACCTGCGCGCGGGGAGGCCACTTCGCGCCCAAGTTTCGCGGCAAACCAAACACCGATGGTGCCGATGACGATCAGCGGAAGTCGAAGTGAAAGTTCGGAGAACTGACCGAGCGTTTGCACACTCGCCCACGAGAGCACGGTCTGAGGAACATGATTCGTCGGCACGAACCAATTGCCCAAGATCGGCCCGATGCCGTCTTGCATGAAAGACACCGTCGAGGAAATCTCGTCGTACCACAGGCTCTCTCGCGCATGAAGCGCGCGGAGGAGCGCGCCAAGCGTGAGCGCGAGCGCGACGCAAAGGAGTTGCGCTCGATCGAAAGCGAGAGGATGTTCCGGCATCGCGGGGCGCGCAACCTGTCGGAGGCACTTTCGCATGAGCAAAGGAATGCCAAGCCATGCGATGACGCCGACCGCAGCGGCGACGCGCAGGTTTGCTGCACCGATCGTGGTTGCGGCCGGAGTTTCGCCAATGGCTTGGACGCGAGCGGGCTGCGCGAAGAAGGCGGCAAGTGTCGCTGTCGGAGTCAACGCAAGGAGGAGGAACGCCGCCGCGATCAGTGCGGGGAGCAGCGCTGCGCGCCACCGTGCTGCAACGAGAGGCGCGGCATTCATCGTCCTGATGCCTCATCTTCGGCCGCATCGCGCGGCATCGCGGAAAGGACTGGACCCATGACCCCGCCCGCACTCAAGCGCGCGCCAAACGGAGCGAGGATGATCCGAAATGGATGCAGCACTTCCGCGTGAATGAAGGGCAGGAGCAGGAGGGCACCCATGCGCAGCGCCGTGGAGAGCGTAAAGATCGTCGCGTACCCATCCTCCGCGTCGCCACGCGAGAGATAGTGCGCGCCGAGGAGTCCGCCGCCAACCATCGCAACGGAGTTCAGGAGATAGAACCCACTCATCGCGGCGGTGCGCCGTTGGGCGGGGATGGTTTCGAGGAGAAGTAAGAATGTACAGAGTTCGTAGCCACTCCACAGTGCGCCCGCGAAAATCTGATTGACGAGGAGAAGCCACGGATCGGTGAGGAAGAGCCATGGCAGCGCGAGGAGAGCAATGCCGATGGAACTCCCCGCGAACACTCTTCGTGTGCCGAGCCTTTCCGTGAGCCATCCCCAAAGCGGAAATGCCGCGCTCTTCGCGGCAAAACTCGCAGCGATGAGAATGAGGTACCAACTCGATCCGAGTTCGAGTTTCGAGAGCATGTACGGATTGAAGTAGGGCTGTCCCACCTGCACGGCGAGTTGCATGACGATGAGAAAGGCGATGAGTGTGGCATCGCTGCGCCGCCCGAACTTTGTTGCCACATGATGCAGTTTGATCGGCTGCGTCGCGGTGGGGAAGTTCGGCGGGTCGGCTTGCTTGCGGAGGTAGAGGATGCTCGATGCGCGAGCCGCGGCAGCGATCGTAAAGATGATCGCGAATGCGAGGAGAGCATGACCGCGCGCCTCAAGCGGCGCGAGGATCGCGCCTGCGCCCGTGAGTCCCGCGAGAATGACGAGTTGGCACCAGCGATTTCGCCATGCGAAGTATCGCGGGCGAATGCGCGCCGGAAAGATGAGCCCTACCCAAGTGTTCCAAGGCGCTGCGGCTCCGAGGTTGACCGTCCAATAGAGCGCGGCGACGACGAAGAGGAGTGTGACGCTGAGCGTGCCAAGTAGCGCGCCGATGATGAGCGGAACAAACGAGAGCGCCTGCACTGTCGCGCACAGAATGATCCAGCGCTGCGGACTCTGGAGCTTTCGTACGGCCCATGGAGAACCCAGTTGGAGGATTGCGCCTGCAAGAGGGGGGAGAGCGACAATCAGCCCGCTCACGGTGTCTGAGAAACCGAGCGCGAGTGCGAACGCGGCGAAGAATGTTTCGCCTGTTCCGAACATAAGGGAGTAGGTCAGGCCATCGCCAGTGCACGCGTGCAGATCTGTTCGCAGGCGTGTGTTGACGCGAGGCAGAGTTGAAGGTCGCGATGCGGTCTTTGGCGTCATGCGAGAAGCGCGAAGGGTAATCTCGCCTGAGCCGCTTCGTGAGCTGCGAGCGGGAGGAGCTTGCTCTGGTATGAAAAAAGCGCCCAGAGAATCATGGGCGCTTCAAGGTCAAAAAGATACCCTCACCCGTTCACGGATTGGGTGGAGTGTTTCCACTGCCCCCGGCCGCGCCTTGCACCGGAACATCGCGGAACTTCAAGTTCTCCGCGAATGAGATGCTCGGCGTGAAGGTGACGTAGCGACTTTCCGCGGTACGCACTGAAACCGCTGCACCGCCGGTGGGCGCAAAGGGGTATCCGTCAATCTGTCGATGGACGAAGTCCGGAGCGCGAATGATGAGCACGCCTTCATAGAGTTGCATCGTCGACCAACTTCCGCCGTTGTCGATCCAACCCTCGCTCTCTACGAGTTCCTTGATGAGGGTCATGATTTGCGTGGCGAGTTCTTCCTTCGTCTTCTGCTCGGGTGCTTCGCCGGGGTCTCCGATGAGACCGCCGCCGC
>SXUJ01000022.1 GCA_005790565.1 Planctomycetia bacterium | reverse complement strand
CCCACGATTTGCGAAACTCTATGAAGATCGTGGAGCGGAACTTCCCGCGATCACGAAATCGCTCTTGTGGGTGGGCCGCACGATCGGTGCGCATGGGCTCTCGATTTCGGTTGGCGCTGCGATTGTGATCAGCCTCGTCATCCTTTGGAGTCGGAGTGAGTCAGCGCGGCACATCTTTGATCGACTTCGGTTCGGACTCCCGATTGTGGGACGGCTTGTTCGCGCAGCGTTCGTCGCGCGTTCGATGCGCACCCTTTCTACGCTCCTTTCAAGTGGGATTCACCTGCTTGACGCGATCGCCATAGTGCGCAGCCTTGACCGATCACCACGAACCGAACGATTCTGGAGTAGCGTCGACGCGTCGGTGCGCGAAGGTCGGTTGCTGGCAGAATCCGTTCGACGCGAAGGTTTGTTACCCGTCACTGTCGCCTCGATGATTGCCGCAGGTGAACGGGGAGGGCGGCTCTCCGATGTGCTTGAGCGGGTCGCCACCTTCGCTGAAGAAGACCTTGAGATTGCAATCAAGCAGGCGATGAGTTTGCTTGAGCCGATGCTTGTCGTCGTCCTTGGATCGGTGCTTGGGGGACTTGCGATCGCGCTCCTCCTTCCGCTCTTCTCGCTGAGCAAGGTTGTCGCAGGGAATCCTTGAACCGCGCCTTCCGCTTGACAGCGAACGGGAACTGTTTACCTTGCGCGTCGAAGTCGTCATGGATGACGGCCCGAACCGAACGAAAAGGAGTGTTGCCATGGATGGCGTCCTCACTCAGCGTGGCGTTGCGACGCCAACTCAAATCCTTCGATCCATCGCGGCGGAGTTTTCTCGAACCGAGCGGCTCGTGCTCATGTTGAGTTACACCGAGGAACTCACGGTGAAAGAAGTTGCCGCGGTACTTGAACTCGCAACCAGCGAGGTTGAGGGCATTCTTGCTCGCATTCGCCGACATGTTCGAGGGCGCATGAAGAAGCCGCGCGGCTAGTTCCTAGCTCGTCCACGCATTCAGCAGCATGGAGAGGTCCGCGGCATCGATGACGCCGTCGCCATTGAAGTCTGCACTGCCCGAGCTTCCCCAATCGCTCAAGAGCGTGGCGAGATCCGCGGCGTCGACGACGCCATTGCAATCGAGATCTTCGGGAACGCACGCGGGATTGAGCCCGACATGAAGTTCGATGCGGGCCGCACTCGCGAGATCGACTGCGACGAGCGGATTCTCGCGACAATAGAAGGAGGGGAAGTTGCTCCCTTGCTGCACGGTTCGTGTGAGCGAAGTGATGGAAAAGAGCAGTCGCCCTTCATGGAGAGACTCGGCGATGTAGTGCGCGACCGCGGGGCGATTGAGATCAAGCTGAAATCGCATCACGGTGTTCATCGCAACGGCGTCACCGTCGATTCCTCCTTCAATCACCCCGATGGCGAACGGGGTCGGTGTCCATCTTTCGCGAACACTGTTTGACACGTCGGTCACTTTGCCCTTGCCTGTGTGTCCGAGCGCGAAGGCGTTTCGGATTTGTGGATCGAGCACGCTGCCAGTTCCATAGGGCGAAGTCTCTTGCCAATTGGCGAGTGAAAACCCATTTCGAAAGCCTGTGCCATAGAGCTCGATCGGCTGTCCCGCGTCAGCGTCCGCCACATACGCGCTGTCGTTGGTCGGGAGAAACGCGGTGAACGGATCAAGCGTCGAGTCGTAGAGGAACGCCATGTCGTTCGCGACCATGAGTTCAATCGTGCAGGAGAGGACTGCGTACGCATCGGCGCCATTGCCAGCGGGGATCTCGCCTGAAGTCGTCCACCCAACGATCATTTGCCCGTCGCGGTTGTCAAACATGACGGAGCCTGCCTCGTTCCCAAAGGTGGAAGCAGTCGGGCGCACGCCGGGGGAGGAGTTGAACGGGTAGTTCCAGCGATCGAGATCCGGAGCGCTGCGCGTGAAGGTCACATCCCCCGCACTCGCCGTGTTACCAAGGAACAGCGCGGGAAGCAGAATTGCGGAGAGAGGGGGGTTGAAGCGCATGGTGAAGCGGAATCGCGAGTCGAGAGCCTAGGCGGTCCGTGCCTCTCACCTGAACGCAGGGCGAGAGAAATGGGTTCGATCGATGCGGATTTTTCGCAATCATGCGGCGGAATCTCCTTTACGCAACGATCGATACAAAGGATCCTGCCTCCCCGTAGACTTCGACGCCCGTTCGAGACCCCTATCGGACTTTCCGCGACAAGAAGCCGTTGCCCTTGAGTCATCCACGCCCAACACGACGATGTCCACTTCGCCCACTTGCAGAGGCAGCGGGTTTTACTTTGGTCGAGCTACTCGTCGTAGTCGGCATTCTCGCAATGCTCATTGGGATTCTCATTCCAGTCATTTCGAAAGTGCGCGCGTCGGCGAGTCGCGCCAAGGAGATTGTTTGCGCGCGAACTTTGGCGCAAGCTTGGCTCTCGTATGCCGATGATCACCACGGTGCGCTGCTGCCTGGTTACAAGTCGGGATTACCCGCATTTGACGCGCAGGGCGAGTCGATTGCAACGCAGACGATTGGGGTCGCTGCGAGCCGATGGCCTTGGCGACTTGCGCCTTACATCGGCCATGCCTTTGACGCCATGTACATCAATGAGAATGAACGCACGCTGCGAGAACTTGAAGTCACCGACACCTCGAACTACCTCTATCAGACAAGCGTCTTCCCGAGCTTTGGATTGAACTCCGTCTGGCTCGGAGGTGACGAAAACTACGGTGGCTTCAATCCGATTTTTCTCGGGGGCTTTGGGCGCTTCTACGCGACGCGGACTTCTGAACTCATGCGGCCCGCGGAGACACTCGTCTTTGCGAGCGCGCGCGCGTTCGCGGCGGACGGGACCGAGGGCGAGATCGTGGAGGGTTACTTCCGCGTACGCAGTCCGAACTTCACCACCGCAGTGTGGACGGCCGAGTACAACCCCGTCGAGCCCGCGAGTTGGGGAAATGTGAGTGCGCGGTACGCCGGTGATTCAGTGGTGTCCTTTGCGGACGGCCACGCCGAGTCCAAGTCGAGCGAGGCCTTGAAAGACATGCGCATGTGGACGGACCGCGCCTCGACGCCAAACTGGATGTTGCTTCCGGGCGGAGGCGGCTAGGAATTCTCGAATCCGTTACGCGCGCCGCGCCATCGCGTGCGAGAGTGGCACGCTCAGCGCGAGGACGAGCGAAATCATGCCCGCGGAATTGAGCGCGGTCGAGGTGCCGAAGAGTTGTGGAGAGAGTGCCGCGATGGCATAACCGAGAATCGAGAGCGCAACGCCGAGGACGAGACTGAGCGTGATCTGCCCCGCGACGCTCTTTGCATGAGGCGCCGCAAGGAGTGCGGGGCAGGCGAGGATGCCAATGACAAGCACGCTTCCGACGGCTTCAAAGCTCGCAACGATGCTCGCCGAAATCACAATGAGGAACGCGCGTTCAAGCCATCGCGGCGCAACGCCGAGGTGTCGCGCCGCGCTTGGGTCAAACGCGAGGAGGGCGAGTTCCTTGAGAAAGAGGAGCGCGAAGATCAGCGTGAAGAGCGCGGCGATGGCAAGCGTCCAGAGTGTGCGCGGAACTCCGGTGTACCAAGGCGCGCCGGACGCGGGGACATAGAAGAGCGTTTCAAGCGAGCCAAACAGCACACACTCTGGATCGAGATCGACTTGCCGGGCACCCTGCGTTTCCAACAACACAACACCGAGCGCGAAGAGCCCGGAGAAGACGACCCCGAGAGTCGCGCCCGCTTCAAGCCGCGTGGCGCGACGCGCCCAACCCGACAGTAGGATCGAGAGTACGCCCGCGCACGCGGCGCCGACGAACATCGCGAGAGTCGAACGAGTTCCTGTGAGCAGGAATCCCGCGACTAGTCCAGGGAGCACGGCGTGCGCGACCGCGTCGCCCGTCATTGCTTCTTTGCGGAGCACGAGAAAGTTTCCCAGTGTTCCGCAGGCGACGAGTGCGCAGAGCAGCGCGAGCAACGCGGGGACATCGACGGCGAGCGATGGCATCATCGACGTGCCTCAGCCGAGTTTCGTTCGCGTCGGGCGTGCAGGATTCGCGAGCAGGGGATCGAAAGGAAGAACACAACCGTTGCGGCGAGTGCCATTGCGCTGCCGGTGGGGAAATGCTCGACGGATCGCGATGCCATTGCGCCCGCGACCGCGCACGCAACTCCGAAACACGCAGCGATCGAGGCAGTGCGCCCAAAGGATCCGCCGATGACTCGCGCCGCCGCAGCGGGGGCGATGAGCATCGAAACGACAAGCGCAATACCCGCCACTTGCATTCCGGTGACGACGGTTGCGACGAGGAGGAGCAAGAGCAACCAATCGAGCCTTCGCACGGGGAGCCCGAGTACTCGCGCGGCATCCTCGTCAAACGCCAGAAGGGAGAACTCCTTGAAAAGCAAGATGAGCGTGAGTAGAGCGGCAATCGCGATGGTTGCGATTGCGAGCGCGTCGCTGTTCGTCATCGCGGCGGCGTTTCCAAAGAGCAACCGACGAAGTCCTCCTTGTGCCCCGGTGGGATGTGATTGCACCAGTGAGAACAGCACCGTTCCCAATCCAAAGAACGCCGCGAGTGTCACCGCGTTCGCTCCATCTGCGCCAAGTCTCCGCTTTCGCGCGAGCCACGGCGTACTCCAAGCAGCAAGTAGAGCCGTCACGCCGCCTCCCAAAAAGAGCAACCATGGCGATCGACCGCCGATTTGCGCCCATTCACCGATGAGGAAGGCAAGCGCCACGCCGGGCAATGCCGCGTGGCCGGTCACATCCGCGAGCAGTGACTGCTTGCGCGCGAGGACAAACGTCCCAACGCTACCCGCGAGCGCGCCGAACACCGCGCAGCCGAGCGTGACCGTGATCGTGTTGGCGCCCCAGAATGGGATCTCCAGATTGGTGTGATGCTCGATCACGCGATCGAGTCCTCTGGGGGAGGTCCGAGTTTGAATGCTTCGTGCAGGTTTGCGTCGGCGAGTGCGTCCTCGATTGGTCCGTGTGCGACGACGGTTCCATCAAAGAGCACCGCATCGTCGAAGTACCGCCGAACATCGCCGAGGTCATGATGGACCGCGAGCACGCTCATGCCGCTGCGGCAAGCGTCTCGCAAGACCGCACCGAGTCGTTCTTCTGTCGCGAAGTCGACATTCACAAACGGTTCGTCGAGCATCAGAAGATCAGCACCTTGCACCAAACTGCGCGCGAGGAGCACGCGCTGCTGCTGGCCCCCCGAGAGTTCGCCAATCGGCATGCTTTCAAGAGATTCCATCCCAACCAACGCGAGCGCACGGCGCGCTTCCGTTTTCCATCGACCGCTGACCCGACGAAAGAAGCCGATCTTTCGGTACAGCCCCATCGCGGCCACATCGAGAGCGCTTGCGGGGAAGGTCCAATCGATATCCGCGCGCTGCGGCAGGTACGCGACGCGCGCGCGGACTTGCTCGAGCGGTTGACCGAAGAATCGAACGCACGCGGTGTTCGCGTGCGGGAGCAATCCAAGCGCGCCCTTGAGGAGGGTGCTCTTTCCAGCGCCGTTAGGGCCGACCAGCGCAGTCATAGCTCCACGACGGAGCGCGAACGACGCGTCGTGCACGATCACTTCCCCATTGCCGTAGCCCGCTGAGAATCCGTCAACCGCGAGTGGAGAGGCGCGATCATTCATGCACCGCCTCGAAGTCCGGAGGCAATGGAACTGGCGTTGTGGCGAATCATGCCGAGCCACGTTCCGCCTGCGGTGCCAGGTGCTCCCATCGAATCACTAAAAAGTGCCGGACCGATCTTGAGTGCGTGCCCCCTTGCGGCGCATCCATCCACGAGTGCGCGGATGGTGCGATCTGACACGGTGGTCTCGATGAAGACGGTCGGAATCGACCGCCCGCAGAGCTCTGCGACGAGTCGTTCGATATCACCGACGCTCGCCTCGCTCTCGGTGGAAATCCCTTGAATCCCTCGCACTTCGAAGCCAAACCGCTTGCCGAAGTATCCGAACGCGTCGTGTGAACTGGTGAGCATGCGATTCGCAGTCGGCACCTGATCGAGCATCGCTTTGATCTCGTCATGGAGTTTCTCTGCTTCGAATACGTAGTGCAGGGCGTTGCGATTGAAGTCTTCCGCATGCACTGGATCGAGTTGCGTCAACGTCTCAGCCACAGCGAGCGCAGTGCGCCCCCAAACCAACGGATCCATCCACACATGCGGATCGGGGTGATGCGGATTGGAGGGGTCGCGAAGTAAATCTTCCTGAGTCAGCGCGCTCGTCACCGCGCATACGGGGCGACCGGAGTTCGAAACTCTCGCGAAAGCTTCTCCGGCTCGTCCTTCGAGTCCGAGTCCATTCATGAAGAGCGCATCGGCGTCGAGCAACTGCACGATGTCGGTGCGCGTCGGAGTCCAGAGGTGTGGATCCGCGCCGGCGGGGATAAGCGTAACGACCTGCGCGTGAGGTCCAACGACGCTCTGCACGACATCGGCAACCATGCCCGTGGTCGCGATGAGGACTGGCACGGATGTGTCCGACGGGGGCCTCGTTCCCTCAGTCTCGCGCTCAGGCTGCGCGGTGCCTCCGCAACCGAAGGCGAGCAGTAGAGCGAGGAGGGAAGGGAGGATGAGCGAACAGCGGGTAAGCAAGCGGGATTCGAGGCACATGCAACGATAGTAGCATATGCTACGGTGTACGCAAGCGGCTCTCGCCAGGATCCTTCCTCCTCGTCTCTCGTACACTCGGCGAGATGTATTCGCTTGAAATCGAAGCTGAATTCAGTGCCGCCCATGCGATCGTCCTTCGTGGTGTGCGAGAGACGGTGCATGGCCATAACTGGCGGGTCCAGTGCGAAGTGGAAGGCCCCGCACTCGATCCCGAGGGGCTCCTGTGCGATTTCCACGCAATCGAAGCGGCGCTCGCGCGGGTCATCTCCCCATTTCGGAACGCCGATCTCAATGCCACGGCGGCGTTTGAGTCGACGAACCCAACCGCCGAACATGTCGCCAAGCACATCGCCGAGGAGTTGCTTCCGAAACTTCCGCGCGGAATTCGTCTCGCGAGCGTTCGCGTGACCGAGGCGCCTCGGTGCGTCGCGATCTACCGGCCGACCAATCATCGATGAGTTTCGTTCGCTCACGCTTCTTGAACGCTCCATGACTCCCACCGACCTCTCATCCATGTCCCCGCGCAAGCCGATCGCGCCCAACGACATCACGCCAATCGGGCTCGATGACCCCGCACGGTTCTTGAACCGCGACTTGCAGTGGCTCGAGTTCAACTGCCGTGTGCTTGCCCAAGCGGATGACCCGCATGTTCCCTTACTTGAGCGTGTGCGATTCCTTGCGATCTTTGGATCCAACCTCGACGAGTTCTTCATGAAGCGCGTCGGAGGCTTGCGGCGGCAGATTGATGCGGGTGTCGCGAGCCCGATCTGGGAACCGCTTTCGCCGCAAGATCAGGTGACGCTCATTCGTGAACGGACGATTGCGCAGAACGCCGTCGCGCAGCGATTGTGGCGCGAAAGCTTGCTTCCCGAACTCGCTGCACAGGGCATTCAGCTCCTTGGCTGGAGTGAATTGACGGCAGAGGAGCGCAACGAGGTTGAGGCGTGGTATCGTCGAAATCTGTTTCCGATTCTCACGCCGCTCGCGGTCGATCCAGGGCACCGTTTTCCGTTCATCTCGAACATGTCCGTATCGCTGGGCGTGATGTTGCGTCGGCCGGGAGAAAGTGAGCAACTCTTCGCGCGAGTGAAGGTGCCGGAGTTCGGCGGCAACCTCTTTCGGTTCGCGAACTCCAAGCGATTCGTCCCGCTGCAAGACGTCATCGCGCACAATCTCGACGATTTGTTTCCAGGCATGGAAATCATCAAGGTATTGCCCTTTCGCGTGACGCGGAATGCGGAGACGGAACGCGACAACGAAGATGCGGAAGATCTGCTCGAACTCATTCAACAACAACTTCGAGAGAGACGGTTCGCTCGTGTCGTTCGACTCGAAGTCGCAACCAATGCCGGCGATCGCGTGCAGCGATTCCTTGAGGAAGAACTTGAACTCACGGATGAAGACATCTACGAGGTTGACGGATTGCTCGACTGGAGTGTGCTCAACGAGATTGCGGACATTGACGCACCGGAGTTGCATTGGCCCAAGTGGACCCCGCTCGCGCCTCCCGGACTCGAAGCGGAGGACGCAGATGTGTTCTCGCTTATTCGCAAGCAGGACATTCTGCTGCACCATCCCTACCAGAGCTTTGATCATTCAGTGGAGCGGTTTATCGAAGCAGCGGCAGCGGATCCGAAGGTGCTTGCCATCAAGCAGGCTCTCTACCGCACAAGTGGTGACAGCCCTTTCATTCCGAGCCTCATTCGTGCAGCAGAAGCCGGTAAGCAGGTCGCGGTGCTCGTGGAACTGCGCGCCCGATTCGATGAGGCGCGCAACATCGTGTGGGCGAGAAAGCTCGAAGATGCGGGCGTTCATGTCGCGTACGGTGTGATTGGGTTGAAGACGCACACGAAGGTCGCGCTTGTCGTGAGGCAAGAGGGAGATGGCATCCGTTGTTACGCCCATGTCGGCACGGGCAATTACAACTCCAAGACCGCTCGGCTCTACGAGGATGTCGGAATTCTGACCTCTGATCGAGCGATCACCGAGGATCTCGTTGGACTGTTCAACTACATGACCGGGCGGAGTCGTCAGAAGGAGTATCAGCGACTTCTCATCGCGCCCGTCGCGATGAAACGACGATTCATCGAACTCATCGGGGATGAGGTCGAGGTGCAGAGGCGGGGGCAGCGTGGACGCATCATCGTGAAGATGAATCAACTCGAAGACCGCAGCGTTAGTGACGCGCTCTATCGCGCTTCGTGCGCGGGCGTTTCGGTCGACATCGTCTGCCGAGGATTCTGTTGCGTGCGCCCGGGGGTTCCCCGTCTGAGTGAGAACATTCGCGTCTTCTCCACCATTGGCCGATTTCTCGAGCACAGTCGCATTTTCTGGTTTGGTCGTGGCGCCGCGGACCCACTGGACGGGGATTTCTATATTGGCAGCGCGGATTGGATGTATCGCAACCTCAACACGCGTGTGGAGTGTGCAACGCCGATTGGGTTACGCGAGCATCGCGAGCGACTCTGGCAGGTGCTCCAGATGCACTTGAATGACCGCCGCCAACAGTGGCGCATGGGCAGCGACGGCGTCTACAAGCGTGCGTCGACGGACGGCATCCCCGAATCAAGCCCCGCGTTAGTCGGCCCGCATGTGCTGCTCATGCGTCAGGAGATGGAGCGCAAGCAGGGCGCCTTACCAGGCGAGCCGTCGTGGCATCGTGCTGCCCACGAGTCGTAGCGGCTGGACATGATCGCCTTCGAGTTCGACGTTGATGTCGTCATCGCCGAGCACCGTGAGGTCGAAGGTGGCGCGACGGAGAGTGCGCCCATTTTCAAACTCAAGGAGGAAAGCGCCAACGGGGTCGCCGGCTTCGGTGGTTGGTCCACTCACGCCGCCAAGGAAGCCGAACGCGGTGCCTCCGTCGACGGAGAAGGTGAGCTTCGAATTCTGCCGGTCGAGCCGAATCTCGATGACGCGATCTTGATCGTCGAGGAATTGAATCTCATCGGAGGCGATGAATCGTTCGCGCACATCGCTTGGCATCGGGCCGAACTCGCGTCCGTTGCGAACGAGTGATTGCACGCGGTGAATCACCAGTCGTGCGATCGTGTGCGTCGATGCCTGTTCAGTCGTCGTTTGATACGCGATGAAACTTGCATTGAGCGAAACGAGCACGGCCGCGAGGAGCGTTCCGGTGATCGAGAGTGCGATGAGCATCTCAATCAGACTGAACGCGCGCCCACGCCGTCGCGATCCGGTGGAGCAGACTCGGCGCGTCACGCCGCACCTCCGCCTTCTCGGTAGCTGTCGCGCTGCGGGATCGCGGTGATTGGCCACGGGATACCGTCGGGCAGTTTCGCATCCGGGTCGTAGCGCAAGCGGATCTCGCCGAACCCGAGGAATCCAGCGTCTTCCGGCAGAAGCCCCTCGCCGTCGCCATCGAGTGGGCCGAAGTATCCGAGTGTGGTGTTGAAGGCTTCCGGCGCGCCACCGTAGAAGAGTGGCCCCTGCGCCGTGGCCGGTCGGTAGGTTAGGAGCAGCGTGCCGTGCACTTCCGCGCTTCCGCGGACATCCATGACGCCTGCGATGACCGTGCCCTTCAGTTTCACACGCGGAGTGAGGTCAGGGTCTGCGTTCTGTTCGTTCGCGAAGCTACCGACATCGACAGACCATCCGGGGAGGAAGATGGAACTTCGCTGCATGTTGTCGAGCGCTTCGGCACTGAAGCTCGCGAGCGTTCCTTGGAGTTGCGCGCCGTCCGCTTGCAGCAAGACTTCCGGGTCCTGTGGATCGATGAAGAATCGGGTTGCTCCCGTGAACTGCACTTTGTTCCGCCAGTGCGTGTACTCACTCGGCACATCGCCGGTCACCGCGCCGAGGAAGGTGCAGCCATCAAATCGGAGAGAGTTACTCAGCGGCTTCGTATCCACGACTGGACTGCCGTCGAGTGCACTCACCATGTCGGGGAATCGCGGCACATAGGCAAACGAGCCGCCACCCTGATCGATTCGCTGCGTCGAACCGGCGTAGTTCCAATTGATGTCGGTGCACCCCGGAGTGGTTTCGATGTAGGTCACGCCTTCGAACGAGCAGTTCACGAAAAGTGCATTCGTTCCACTTGGGATGCGCACATCTCGGAAGGTGATGTTGCTATAGACCGGTCGTTGGAAGTAGTCATACGCGGCGATCGAACCAAAGGGAACCGCTTCATAGCTTCCGGAACTCTGGGGCGTAAACGAACCCCCGGCCGTCACGCCCGCGGTGGTCTGCTGCGCGAGAATGCCTTGCGCGGTATTCGCGAGCCATGAGGCACTTCCGGCGAAGTCAGTCGTCGAAACCATGCGGAGTTCATCCGCGGGCACTTCGAATCTCGCTGGCGAGACATCGAGCGGACTCTTCACCGCGCCCTCCGTGATGCCACGCCATGGCTCGCCGGCCGCGAGTTCCCACGCATCCTTGGTCACCCCGAAGGCGAGTGCGCCTGTGACCTTCGCGTACAGATCATGTCCGTTGAGCACGCCGTCGTCGTACCCAAGGCGTGTGTCGCTCGCGTCGACATCGCCATCGCCATCGCGATCGGGCGCGCGGCGATCGATCAACCGGGCGAGTTGTGCATCCACGCTGTCGAACTCCGCGCTGACGGATCCGAGGCCTGCATCCATGGCGCGCACCGAATCCCACACCACGCCGCCATCACCATCGGTATCAAACTCGCTCAGGAAGAGATCGAACTCATCCACATACTGATTCTGGTCGAGGTCGACAAGGGAGGGGTTTGCGGAGAGACCCTGTGACTCTTCGGGATGCGCGGGGCGCAGTCGCGCATCGCCGTCGACATCATGGGCGATGACTGCGTTTCGCAGGATGTCGATTTTGGCCGTGAGTGAGGCAGTGAGGTAACGAAAATCACTTCGCATGACGAGCGGGTCGCCATTCGCTGCCGTCAGTTCGTCCGCCTCTGTGCCGTAGCGCGTACCCAGCGGGCCATCGATGAGGACATTCTTTCCGACCATGATTCGATTCGGACTTAGCACCGCGAATTCAATGCGCTTGGCAAGCCGACAACGCATGCTGACGCTTCGGGAGACATTGCCATCCGTCCCAGAGCAGGAGATCAGGATGTCGGAAGAGTTGGGAACCGGTTGATAGGAAAGGCGGAAGTAGAGTTGATCGTTGTTCGCTTCCATCCGCATAGGCGGACAGAGCAACGTCCCGTCCTCGAGGACGCGCGGAAGGATCGAGTCGCCGAACGAGACTGCGAACGCACTGCCATCTTCCGCATGGGCATCGCGCAATGCGTCCGCAAGGCTCGCGGGAGTTCCGTTCCCAGCGTAGCCCACAGGCGGACTCACGGTGACGCCGTCCTCCGCGCTCCAGTTTCCCTTCCACAATCTCTCGGCGAAGTCACTCGCGACCACGCCGCGCTTGACGACAAAGCGATTTGCTTCGGCGATCATTCGCCGCTGGGCGAACACGAGGCCAGTTTCGGCCGCGCTTTGTGCGCGACTTACTTTGAGCGAACTATCGGCTGTCCGGAGATTGCCTTGCGCGACGACGGCCATCGCGGCCGCGAGCGAACTAAAGATCACAAGAAAGAGCATCGCAAGCACGCTCGAAACGCCGCGTTGAAGACGCGCGTGCGGTCTGAGGCGTCGAGGGAGAGGATTGCGTAGAGCTTGCATTGTGTGCGCCGCGATTCCGGTGAATGCTCTCCAAACCTAGGAGCGAAGGCCCCCTCACTATTGTCCAATTCAACGCGGCGCAATCCAAGAAACGCGCGTCATTTCTCGTGGCGTGGCTTCTTCGACCCCTTGGAATCGCACCGTGACGAGGACGCGCATCATGTCGGTCGCGTTGTCATCGACGACGGCGACGATGTCGAATGGATCGACGCATTCGACGGTGACTTCCTGCGACCAGCCATCCATGTTGGTGATGACTGCGCGTGCTGCGGCGAGCGGCCCGTTCCCGATTGCAGAACTCCAAACGGTTCCGGTGCCACCTTCCCCATCGAAATCATCGAGGTCGTCGTAGTCCTCAATCGAGAGTTCATCCGGCTCAGGTCCCCAGAAAGTCGTGCCCGTGACGGGGTCGTGTGCGGGAAGGCGCCAGGTCATTTCGCGGAACTCGTTCCCGAGGCGTTCCGCAATGGAAGCGTGCGTCGACCATTCGTTCTTGAGGAAAAATGCTTGTTGCGCGGAGACAATTGCGAGCACGCCGGTGCCCACAATGACGGTCGCAAGTGCCGTCTCAATGAGAGTGAATCCACGGGTCGGTCGAGGTCGAAGAGATGCATTGCGTTGCAGCATGCCAATTCCTTAGTGCCCCGAGACAAGATTGGACATTTTGAAGATCGGAAGGATGATCGCCATCGCGATGAAGCCGACGACGCCGCCCATGACGACGATCATGAGTGGCTCGATCATGCCGGTCACTGACTTGATGGCGTCTTTGAGCGCCTTCGCGTAGTAATGCGAAATCTCATCGAGGGTTTCGCCAAGGCGTCCGGATTCTTCGCCCGCGCCGACCATCTGGATGACCGCACGGGGCAGTAAGGTTGTCTTCTGCAATTGCGATTGCACTTTCTTGCCCTGTCGGACGGCAGACGAAACGCTTCGCCAGAGCCGGCGGTAATGCCGATTTCCGCTGACATCCGCGGTGATTTGCAGGGTGTCGAGCATCGGCACGCCTGCGTTGAGTAGCTCGCCCATAGTGTGGAGACCACGGCTGATGTAGAGCGCTCGAAACATGCGACGGAGGATCGGCATGCTGATCTTGAAACGATCCCACCAATTGCCGCCAACCTCTGTCCTGATGAACGCGAGGAAACTCGCGATGGCTCCTCCGCCCACAAGCACGAGAATCCACCAGTACTGCACCATGAACGCGGAGAGACTCATGAGGAAGCGCGTTGGACCAGGCAGCGCGTCTTCCTTGCCCTTGAAGACGCCCGCGAATTGCGGGAGGACGAAAGTGAGGAGAAAGATCGTGGTTCCAATCGCCATGAGCGCGATGATGCCTGGATAGATGCTCGCGCCGATCACCATCTTGCGCGTTTCGATTTCTTGCCCGAGGTACCCCGCAATGCGGTCAAGCATCTTCGCGAACGAGCCGGACATTTCCGACGCGCGCACCATGTGCACATAGAGCGGGCCAAAGAGTTTCGGGTAGCGCGCGATGGCATCACTGAAGCTCTTTCCGCTTTCTACATCCGAACGGATTTGAGAGAGCATGCGCTTGAACTTCGGATTCGTGGTCTGCTCCGCGATGCCTTCGAGCGCCGCGCGAATGGAGATGCCAGCGCGAATCATCACTGCGAGTTGGGTTGTGAAGTCGAGAATGTCCTTCGCCGATGGACCACTGCTGTAATTGAGAATGGCGGAGAGCGTGGTTTCTTCGCCGTCCTTGTTGGCAGTCGGGACAAGTTGCACGATGAATTCACCGCGGCCGCGAATGAGGCTTGCGGCGGCCGTCGCGTTTTCCGCGACGAGCACGCCAGCGTGGAGTTCGCCCTTGGCTGTTCGAGATTGGAATCGATAGTGCGCCATGAACGAATCCTTACGCAGCCAACATGCGATCGAGCTTGTCGGGATGGCTCGCCTGCGCCACGGCATCTTCGCGGGCAATCATGCCATTGAAGTAGAGTTCGGCGATTGCGTTGTCAAGGCTCTGCATGCCCATGGCGCGGTTCGTCTCAATCACATTGGGGATTTCGTAGGTTCGCGCTTCACGAATGATGTTGCGCACCGCCGGAGTGCAGAGGAGCACTTCGATGGCCGGAACCATGCCCGGTCGATCCTTGCGACGGAACAGCGTTTGCGAGACGACCGCTTGCAGCGTGTTGGCGAGCATCGATCGCACTTGATTCTGCTGGCCGGCCGGGTAGATGTCCACGATGCGTTCCACCGACTGACTTGCGTTGACGGTGTGCAGCGTGGAGAGCACAAGGTGTCCGGTTTCCGCGGCGGTGATCGCGAGCGCGGTGGTCTCGAGGTCTCGCATTTCGCCGACGAGGATGATGTCCGGGTCCTGACGCAGCGCATGGCGGAGCCCGCTTGCGAAGGTCGGGATGTCGGAACCGAGCTCGCGTTGCTCGATCAGGCAACGATCGCTTGCGAAGGTGTATTCGACGGGGTCCTCGAGCGTGATGATGTGCTTGCGGTAGCGTTCGTTCATCGCTTGGATCATGGCCGCAAGCGTTGTCGACTTACCCGAACCTGTGTCGCCAGTGACAAGGACGAGCCCGCGCGGCAGATAGGTGAGCCGCGAAATGACTTCCGGTAGATTCAAGGACGCGAGTGGCGGCACCTTGGTTCGAATGGCGCGGAGTGCAAGGCCAACGACGCCGCGTTGCAAATGTGCGTTCACGCGGTAGCGTTTGAAGCCCGCGATTTCGTAGGAAAAGTCAAGGTCCCGCGCGCGGGCGAACTGCTCCGCTTGCTCGGCTGTCATCACATCCGCGACCATGCGCCGTGTGTCTTCCGCACTGAGCGGAGGCAGATCCATGGGCGTGACGACAGTGTTGATGCGCGCGGTGGGTGGATTCCCGGCAACGAGGTGAATGTCGGAGGCGTCAAGTTCATGCGCCTTTCGAAGAATGTCATTGAGCATCGATTCCCTCGGCATGCGAGAACGAACTGAGGCGGACGAGCTTCAGCGCGTGCTCTGGGCACACTTGAAGATCGACTCGATTGGCCGCGAGAATCACGCCTCGACCGGAGGATCATTCGAGTGTCGTTCGATGTCGGCGGCTCGCGCGAGGTGCGCCGCTCAATCCTGCTTCGCTGGTGCAGGCGACATTGGTGTCGTAACCGGTACAGCTGCACCTTGAGGCACTGATCGATCGGTCGGCGGTTGGGGACGAATGTCATCTTGGACACTCGCGTTGCCAGTGAATGTGCTCCGAGACTTCAAGAGTCCCATCTGCCGAAGCAATCGCGCAAGGTTGCCAGGATCGCGGTAGCCGACTTCACCTGAGACCACCAAGTTTGCACCAGAGCCGGTTTGAGGGGTCGCATCAAGAACCGCAGGAATCACGAGTGTCTTCGTCGTCTCGGCGGGGAGCACTGCCAGAGCAGCCCAGGTTCCGCCGTAGGTCGATCCATCGGGCGCGGAAACGCTGTAACTCCAGGACTCCAACTCCACCGCATCATGGTGGGAATTGCGTAACGAGAACTCCAAGTCATAAGCGTTTGCTTGGGGGCTTGAGGCACTGCGACGGATCGCGGTCAGGCTGACCTGTGGCGGCGCGATCGTGCAACTCGTCGAGAGCGTCGCGATGAACACCATGGCGATCGAGTGAAGGCGGAATGGAGTGCGCATGCGCGGCGCAGGGTAACCGAATGCTGCGCAAGGAAGCAGCGAGTCGCTACGCTTGCGCCTTCATGCGAACGAGAGGTCATTCAGGCTTTCGCATCGCACGCTTCACGAGGCACTGTGGCGTTGCGATGCTCGTCGCGTGGTCGTGCGAGTGGACTGCGAAAGCCGCCGCAGGCCCCTCGCAGGAGAGCGTCATCCCGGCAGTCGCAGACTCCCCGACAGCCCAGTCACTCATGGAGCAGGCACGCGCACAGGGAAGCGCGAATCCAGCCGAAGCAGCGCACATCGCGCGGCGTTTACTCGACGAGTTCGGAGATCGCATCGTGCAGGTCGGAAATCCTGACGAGGGGCGCTTTCTTTCCGTCGCCGAAGAAGTCGAGTCGCTATTGCGCGGCGCCCCCGAAGTGCTCGCCAAGTTCCTTCGGAGTGAGTCTGATGAAGCAGATCGGGTGCTCCGAACCGAAGGGCCTGCGGCGATTGCGTCTCGCCGACGGTGGACGCCTGCTGGTTGCCTTGCATCACTCCTCCTCGCGCAGGTGGCGATGCGAGAGGGGCAGTTCGACGCAGCAGTCGTGCTGCTCGAACGGATTCGGTTGCACCCGAGCATTACTGGCGGAGGAGCATCCGACCCGTTGGCGCTTCGTCGGCGAGGCGAGTACTTCGCGCTGCTTTCGATGGCAGAGCGCGCGCGGGGCGACGAGTCGAGCGCGCGCGCAGCACTCGACGCGCTCGAGAAACTTGCCGCGGATGCTCCGGCTGAACCTTCGATCACAATCGCGCTTGACGCGGCTCGACAGTTTGTCGCACCGCCTCGCCGAGCCATGCCGTCGAGTTCGGTCATCGGTGGAACACAAGGCGCGCTGCCCGATGCCGCGTGGCGCCGCATCTTCTCAGAGGCGTTTGGAGATTCGCTCTTTCTTCGGTACTACGGCGCGGAAGCGCTCACCCGACTCCCAGAGGATGCTGCAGCTCGAGCCCGCGCTGACGCTTCCTGGCTGACGGCGGAACCGACGGTGTTTGGCGACGCGATCTATGTGAGCGAAGGGCGCACCCTACGCGCGTTTGATTCGACAACCGCACAGGAACGATGGAGCGTAGACCTCGCGATTGCCGGCATTGGTCGTGAGACGGGTGTCGCCGTCGATCTTTCCAGTGTCGCGGTGCGCGGGTTTGACGCTGCGGTGATTGCGGGGAACGGGTTTTCGAATGCTCGCTCAGATGGTGGACGTATCTTCCTTGTGGATGTTCGGGATGGAACGCAGCGATGGAGTTTGTCCGTGGATGGACTTGAAGGGCGGCCGGAACTCGCGGGTGCATTTGCGATTGGCTCGCCGGTCCTTGTGGGTGATCTCGTCTTGGTGACGGTGCGTCGCCCATCAACACGACTTGAACAAGCGGACTCAGTCCTCGCGCTGTCGCGAAGTGACGGCCGCATCGAGTGGTTGACGCTCGTGGCGGCAGCGGGTGGCACGCGTGCCGTTTCGGTTCGCCGCTCGCCTGGGATGACTCTTGAAGGTGGCTCGCTCTATGTCTCGACGCCACTGGGCGCCGTCGCGCGATTGCGAGTGAGTGACGGAGCCATTGAGTGGCTCCGCCGTTTTCGTGTGCCGCTGCGAGAGCCGCGTTTTTCTGGTGAGGCGTGGGAGTTTGCACGCCCCGCAGTGCTCGAAGGGCGAGTTTTCAACATCGTGCCAGACGAGTCTGAGGTTGTCGGGCTTGATGCAACAACTGGCGCGACGGTCGCGGTCGCGGTCATCGGTCCGGGCACGGCTTGGGGGAGTCCGCGATCGCTCGTGGTTGGAAGCGGGTCCTTGCTCGCGATTGGAGGGGATGTTGTCGCGTTTGATCCACTTCAACTTGCAACACCGCGGTGGAAACTGAGTGACACGGAAGCGTCGCTGTGGGCAACGCGTGGTGGGAGCGACAATCGCGGCGGCATTCGAGGTCGAGTGAGCGTTGCGGATGGGATTGCGCTCGTTCCCGGTGTCAATGAGTTGTGGTTCGTCGAAATCGCAAGCGGGCGTCGCGTCGCGAGCATCGCGACGAAGGAGCCGGTGAATGCGGTCTTCGCGCGTGATCGCGTGGTCGCGGTCGCGGTGGATCACATTGATGTCTACATGTCTGGCGTCGATGCGGTGCAGGCATTGCGTACCCGTTTGGATCTCGCGCAGGATGCGTCGGCGGCGTTGGCGCTCTTTGACCTCGCCGTGGAAGGGAATGACCTCGCCCTTGCACTCGACGCGGCGGAGCGAGCGTGCGCAATCCTCAAGGCGCGGCCGGGTGACCCACTTCGGGAGCTTCTCGCGGACCGATTGGTGGAGCGCGCGCCGGAAGCGGGAGAACTTGGACAGCGGTTTTTCGCGGTCGCAGCTGAGATTGTGGATGACGCGCAACTGCGCATTCGACTTGCATTCGCGCGCGCGGAGTGGTTCGCCAAGCGCCACGACCTAGGCGCGGCGGTGGAGGCATGGCGGGAGATTGCCGCAACGGATGGCGCGGAGATTCTGCTCTCGGACACTGGTGAGGTTCGCATGAGCCGAGCGATCGCGCTGCCGCTCCTCGCGCAGTTTCTGTCGTCGACCGAACACCAAGGCGCGGCAGACGCGTACGAAGCGCGCGCGGAGTTGGCGCTCCGCGAACTTCCGACTCCGCTCACGGTGGAAGCATGCGTTGAGTTTTTTACTTCGTTTCCCCGTTCCATCGCGGGCGTGAAGGCGGCGTTGATCGGCGCTGCATCGCTCGAGGGCAGCGAGCAGCGCGCGCAGCGAGATGCGCTCCTCGATGCAGTGCGTCGAGAGGCGCGCGTGCCGCCGGTGCGAAGTGATCTCGAAGCGATGCTCGGCGAGAGTCCTCGCTCAACGGCCACTCCGTCGAGGCTACCTCAGTTGGGTGCGCCGACCTTCATCGCGACGGAGATTCCGGGGCGCCTTGTGAGACGCGCGTTCTCGGCGCTCGAGTCGGGTGCACAAGATGTGCTGTACTTCACGGAGGAGTTTGATCTCGTCGCGCGCACGGCGAGCGACTTCGAGGAGATTTGGCGCTACCCCATGCGTGATCGAGATCCGGTCTTGCTGCAAGAGGGGCCGGTTCTTCTGCTAATGGAGAGTGGGAAGGGGCGAACGGAGCGTTACATCGCGATCGATGCGGCAACGAGCGCGGAACTATGGAAAACCGAGGCGTTGAATGAGTTGCTCGGCGCAGTCGCGGATGCGCCAGTCGACCTCGGCGGCGCGCGAACGCTTCCCGAAGGTACGCCGTTCCACGCTGGACAAGTGCTTCCGGTCATCGCCGGCGGCCGCTTGGCACTTGTGCGGCGAGACGGAAACGCAGCGAGCTTCTCGGTACAGGATGGAGTGGCAACGCTGGCGCGAGCGCTGCTGCCGCAGGTCTTCGTCACAAGCGGCGACGACGCGATGCTCCTCCTCGGCGGTCGCAACTCGATCGAATCACACGCACAGGCAGTCGTGATGCTGTGCGACGCAATCTCGCTTTCGCCAATCGCTTCCTTTGCGACTGCTTCCGGCGGAGATGTGCGGTGGGTTCGTCGATCGGAGGATGGGGTCATCGCGGTTGGGACCACTGCGGGAATTGAGCTGTGGACGCTCAGCCCCAGTGGACACGGCGTTGAAGCAAAGCTTCTTATGGGAGTGGCGGACGCCAAGAGTTGGGATTCCACATCACCGCTTTGGTGCGATAGCCGCGTGTTCGCACTCGATCGAAATGGACGAATTCTGACCCTTGATATGTGGAGCGGAGGCGTCCTTGAGGTGGGGTTTGGCGATGGTGCCGCCGACTACGCGCGCGTCGTTCGGTGGATTTCTCGACTCGGGGATGGGGTGTTGGCGCACGCCGACTCGCGCGTTGCGCTGATCGATGCGACTGGTAGGGTCATTGGTCGTGATGGAACGGTGGGAGACCCGAATTTCGTCTCCGCGATCATTGGGCAGGAAAACATTGTCCTCGTGAATGGAATCGGTGGACGCCAAACGCCCAACGCCATGCGCACCGCGCTCGTCTCGGAGTACACCTATCTCTTGTCTGCCGTTGATTCCGCCCAAGGTCTTCGGCTGACCTCCCCCACGATGGAAGTGCATTCCATAAATCAACGGTTCAGCCGAACGATCGGGGTCGATGGGTGGATTCTACTTTCGAATGACACAAGCACCCTTGCGGTGGGATTTGAAAAAATCTCGAATCCGTCCCCAAACAAGGGTTGACAGATGGCCGATGGGGCGCGACAACTTCGCCCCGCAGGTAGTGGAGTGCGTTGGCTCCGCCTGCCGATACTGCGTCCGCGCGGAAGGTCCGGTGGGCCCGCCGAATCCGTTTCGATTTTCTTCCAACGCACATGATGACTCCCATGCTTATGTTGAATCACGCTAAGAACTCGATGCCGACGGCCCGCGCCTTCGCGGCGACTTCTTCTGTCGGTCTTGCATCACTCGATTTTGCTGGGAGTAAGTTCGCGTTTGTCGCGAGCGGTGACGATGAGGAAGAGGCTGACCTGAACTTCCTTGAAGATGATGACGAGTTTGGCGAAGACGAATACGAGGATGACGAGAGCAAAGAGGACGAAGAGGAAGAGGAAGAAGAAGACGACGACGACTTCGGCGATGATTTCGACGATGACGACGACGAAGAAGAGGAAGAGGAGAAGTCTGACGACGCGGAAGACGCCGACACCACCGAATCCGAATCTTCCGAGGAAGACGGAGACGACGACGACGACGACGACGATGAGGATGAAGACGAGTGAGTCGACGCTGCGCCTGACCTCGCTTTTACATCACTGACCTGCACGACGACCCCCGCGCGAGCGGGGGTCGTTGCTTGAAATGCTCCCGACTCCCGTTACGGTGCAGGTGAGGGTCGGAGGATTGCGAGTCGAAGGGTCTGCTCGTGAGGCGCCACGAACAGGATTCCCTGCCGTCCGTCAGGACTGGGAAGTCGCCGCGGGACAGCAATAGTGTCCATCAGCCGCGTCCCGGGTTCCTGCTCGTCGCTGAGACTTCGTAGCCGCACTTCGGTGCCGGAGAGTACAGCGACTCGCATCCGGTCTACGAAACAGAGTGCCATCGGTTGACCGGAAAACGCACTACATTTCCCCCCTTGTGGATTCCACGCGGTGATCGCGCGTCGCGTGGGATCGAAGTAGAGGAGTTCACCCGTTGGGGTGACTGCGTCAAGCCCCTGTTGCGGCGCAAACATTTGAGAGGCAAGTTGGAGATCCATGCGATCCGAGATGCGCGTCAATGTGGGCGCATCCTGAAGCGTCGTCGCGTTGGACGGATCGAACTTTGCGAAAGAGGCAACGCCATCGCGCAGCAACAGCGCGCAAACACAATGCCGGCTCACCGCAACCGGGAAAACCCACGACGCGCCCTCGGGTGGTGCAATGACCGCATCGTCACTCGCTCCATCGATGCGGATCGTGAGGCTCCACGCGCCGCCCACGACATCTCGTGAACTCCATGCCAGTGTCCCATCGGACCCCAGCGACGCGAAGGCATTCACTCGCCCATCATCCACGATCCACTCCACCTCGAGCCTGCCCCACGGCATGACCCCGATCGCACGCGCGCCGCCGTTTCGCGGCCCTTCACACAGGCAACCCGCGAAACTCGCTCCTCGGCCGAGCAAGAGTCCCGCATCGCTTTCCACCAAGCGGGACAGGCCGTGTTCTTCGATGCGATACTGCGTGATGCGCGATGGAGGAATTGGCGCGTTGGCGACAGCGAGGCGTGATTTCACAGTCGCGCCATCGGTCGACTGGACCGCGAAGTGCCGCCCATCGGGAGCGACGACGGGGAGTGTGAAGCCGTCATACGCAATGCTGCCAAGTGGCTGCACGGCGCCGCGAAAACCCGTTGAAACAAGCATCCCGGGTGTCGATTGGGGCGGAGTGGTCGCGAGCGCGCCCTTGAGGACTCCTGGCTTCTTCGGGTTGGTCGCGCAGGCCACGCAGTACACGAGCACGGCAGTCAGGCCGAGCCAACGAGCGAGCCCGACCTCTCGCCAAAGCTCAAGGATTCTTCGTCGTTGATTTCGCATCATCGAGTGGCGCGGCGCCAGACACTTCGCCTAGGTCTGGAATTGGGGCCGTCAGATCGGCGCCGTTCTTGAGGTCCTCGAAGAATTTACTGCCCTTGATGAGTGATTCCGACGACTTTTCGAGAGGCTCCGACAACTCGCGTAGGCGAAGGCGTTCGTTCACATTGTAGTTACTGTCGTTGGCGTCCGGATTCTCAATCACGACCGGTGTGAGGAAGACCACAAGTTCCACCACTTCGTTCTGCAGTTCATTCAAAGCAAATGCTGCGCCGATGATCGGAATGTCACCAAGGAATGGGATGCGACGATTCTTTTTCGTCTCTTGCTCGCGGCGGATGCCAGAGATGATGATCGTCTGCCCGTTCTTCAGTGTGATTTCAGTGTTCGTCTGACGGCGATCGATGATCGGATTCGAGTTCACCACGGCGGCGGAGAGATTGGAGAGCAGGATCTCAATCTCCATGTTGACATTGTTGTCCTGCGTAATGCGTGGTCGTACATTCAAGCCAATTCCCACCGGCGTCTGGTCGTACGAGGCCGTCGTGCCGGTCGTGCCGAAGCCAGAAGTTTCGCCCGAGAGCAGCGAAACATCGCGGCCGGCGAAGAACTTCGCCTCCTTGTTGTCGCTCGTGACGATGCGCGGCTGCTGCAGGATACGGACATCGGAGTCCGTCGCGAGTGCTTGCATGAAGAAGGCGGTTTGATCAGAGGTGGTGATGTTGAGTTCGGACGAATCGAACCACGGGTAGGCGAAGTTACTGCTGGAATCGCCAGTCCCGCCCTTCTCGAGCGTGAGCCCAATGTTGCCGGTGACGGAGTTGGTTCCACCATTGAGCGGCGACGCGAAATCATCGAGTCGACCGACCGCCATGCCCCAACTGAATCCGTCTCCAAGCGAAACTTCCGCGAGGACAGCCGTGATCATGACCTGCTTGCCTGGTCGATCGAGGTCGATGATGATCTCTTCGAGTTTCTTCTGCACTTCCGGCGGCGCGAGGACTAGGAGTGAATTCTGTCCCGCGTTGGGCACGACACGCGCGCGACCAATGAGTCCACTCGTCTCGCCCTCGTCCGCAGCGTTTGCGCCACCACGACCGACGCCGCCTTGCCACGGAAACTGCACCGAGTTCTGCGCTTGTGGGCTCTCTGGTGTTGAACCACCTCCGGCGAGCGTGGAACCATCCTGCGCGAAGGCGTCCGCGATTCCCGTCAATCCCTCTTCAGGGAGCGTCAGAGTGGTTTGTGCGCCCGATTGTGCAAGGAGGGTGTTGAGAATCTCCGACAGCTTGATCGCGCTCGCGTACTTCAATGGGATGTTCACCGGTACGCCGGTGGTAAACGGCTGATCGAGTTCTTTGATCCACCGATCAAGCCATTCAAAGTTCTCTGGTGTCTTCGAGATCACCACGAGGCGATTGGATTCTGGATACGACTCGATCTGGAAAATATTCGCGACCGCAACTCCCGCGCCGCTCTCGCCGCCGCCTTGTGGCATACGCCCTCCCGCAATCGCGCGATTGCCCGATGATTGCGTGGAAGAGCCGGGATTCAGAAGATTCGAAAGGAGTCCCTTGATCTTGCTCGGATCCGCGTACTCAAGGTCGTAGGTGCGGAAGATCGAACCACCTGCATTGGGCGGCAGATCCCAAGCTTCGCGCACGAGGCGTTCAATCTGGGCGAGGTTGTCGGGTGTCGTTCGAACCGTGAGCGAGTTCAGCGTGGGTAGCACGGTGACGATGAGCGTTCCACCAGCTCCCGAGCCCCCAGCAGCCTGTTGAGCGCCAGGAACATTGGGTTGGCGATTCTGGCCGCGCTGGTTCTGGCCTCGGCTCGAGTTGGAGCGGCTTGACTGACCGCCGGAGTCTGGGAAGAGTTCATAGATCAAATCAGAGATCGTCTGCGCGTCTTGGTACTCGAGCCGGAATGTCTTCGTGACATGATCCGCCCACGCCTCAACATCAAGTGCGAAGACGAGGGCCTGCACTTTCTTCGCAAGGCCAATGTCGCCCTGCAGAAGCAACTGATTCGAGTTTGCATCGGCTTCAAACTTCGCGTAATCGTCGGGAATGAGCGCGGCGATTCGCTCATGAAGGTCCCCGGCCTTCGCGCGCTTAATCTGAAAAAGCTTGATCACGATGTTACCGTTCTCCGAGAGTTCGGAGATGTCGTCATCAGGGCCAAGGACCACGAGCGGCTGCACCTTTGAAAGGTCCGTCAGCGTCTCGATGATGATGGTGTCGGGGGTTTCGACGACGCCCATGCCGTTGAGGCGGAACGCTTCAAACATGTAATCGAGCGCGCGTTCCTTCGAGATGAGTGAGTCATTCACGAGCGTGATCTTGGCGTTGCCAATGTCCGTCTTTTGGAACATCACAACCTTGCCGGTCCACGCAATGATGGTCGGGACGATCTCTTCGATCGGTGTTTCCTTGAACCCGAGCTTCACCATCTCTTGATCCATCACGCGGCGACCACTCTTCACGAGATCATCGCGCTTGACTGCGGCGGCTGAAGCATCGGATCCCTCGGCATTCGGGCGAGTCGCATTCGGTTGCGCAGTCGGCGCGGCGCGGTCGTCGCTGCGACTCGGCGCAACGGGAGCGACCACGGCAGGAGTCGCCTGTGGGACGGTCGGCGCTGTCGCGACTGGTTGTTCTTGCGGAGCGGGTCGTTGCGGTTCGTCGGCCCTTGGAGCCAAGCCGTGGAGCGTGCTCGTCGCGATCGTGAGTGATGCGATGGAAACGCCGATGAGGCCGGCTCGTCCGCCGCGTGAAACTCGAAATGGGCTCGACGAGAGAAGTGAGATCTTCAGATTACGCAAATGGGGACTCCGGATGGCAAAGTACTGTTTCGGCTGCGGGGCGGCACGCGAAGAGGCTGGGGAGGATTCGTCCGTGCTTCAGGCGGGGGGGGGTTGTCGTGATGAGAAACTTACCTACGGGTTGCTTCCGCCTTGCAAGGCTTCAATGCGGGCAAGCAAGTGGATGCGTTCATTGTCAAGTCGATCCCGACTCACCGGATCAACATGCAGGCTGTTCGCGCTGTCGATTGCAGCGAGGGCATTTCGTGCGGCTTCCATATCCATCGTGCCAATGCGCTGATCAGAGATCGGCGGAGGAAGCGTTGCAGGGTCAACGAAGTTTGTGTCCGATGGCGGTTCGGGCGGTGGCGCAGGAAGATCAAGCGGTTCCATCGCGGGAGAGGCAGCGGGACCCGGTTCATCTCCAGGGCCGGGACCTTGCGGTTGATCCGCGCCAGGTTCATCGCCGGGCGCGGCAAGCGGTGGGGCGCCCCGAGTGGGATTGTGGTTCGCGTTTGCATTTGCGGCTGCTTGTGCTGTGCCGCTCGTCGCATTTCCGGCGCCGCTGGTCGAGCCTGCGCTGCTCGATGAGACTGCCGAGCCTGGCGCGCCATTCACGCTGCCGCTCGTGATCGGAGTTCCATCGGGTCGGAGCGCAGGATTTCGAGTGCCCCCATTCAACGCACCTGACGGATGCGCTGCGGCGTTCGCTCCGGCAGTGCTCGTTGCTCCTGCGCCGGACGGGAGAAACCCTCCAGTACTCGTGAGTGGATATGGGTTTGTGGTGAAGAAGCTGGTTCCACCCTTGCTCCAAATGGGCACGGTGTACTCGCCTCGCATGTGCCCGAGCTTCACCTCCCATGGTGCGTGCGTCTCGATGACAGTCACGCCATTGATCGTTTGGCCCTTCCGGATCTGCATGTTCGATGCGAAAAACACGATGTCACCGAGAATGCTGGTTGGCATCGGGCCGGTGTAGCTCGATGGTGGAGGTGGAGGGCCTGGATCGGGCGGCGGCGGCGGTGGGGTGAGCGGTGTTGGTGGGGCCTTCGGTCGCCGGACAGGCGCACTCGGCATAACAAAGACACTTCGACCGTCGAATCGCTTGCGAGCATCCGCGAGCGCCCGCGTACTCTCTTGAGTCAGCGGAGAAAGTGGATCCGCATCAGCCTCGCTGACGCTTGAAGAAAAGACTGCGCCCGCGAGGTCGCGGACACCAAGGCCTAATGCAAGCAGAGCGACCGCGCTCGCGACTCCGGAGACAATGAGTGTCGTCGAGGGGCGGAATCCGCCTCGCACAAGTTCTGAGATTCGAAGTCGTTCACTCACGCCGGACCTCCTCGTGCGAGTGTCCATGCTTCCGCGCTCAGTTGTACGGTGACACGGCGAGTCTGCGGTTGATAGTTCAGTTTCAAGTCGGAGATCGAATCGATTTCCGGTGCTGCTTCAAGTTGTGCGATGATCGCGCTCGCGGCATCCGGAGTCGCGTCGAAGCGAATCTCTGCAACGATTTTCTCGATCTTGCTGCCGACGGCACTCTCGAGTGATCGTGAACTGATGCGTTGCTCGCGAAGTCCAAGTCCGTAGTTTGTGTTGTTCTGCTTGAAGATCGCGGCGATGGATGTGGTGAGCGCATCGGCGCCATCATCCTTGGTCGCGGGCGCATCGACCGGTCCGAATGCGCGAACAGCGCTTTCGACCGACCCTTCAATACTCGCGCCTCGCTTCTTCGACGCGGCGATGATGCTCTCGATTCTGTCGCCGCGGATCGAGAGATTTGCCGAGACCTGCCAGAAGCCGTAATCCAGCACGAGGTAGGCCACGAGGATTGGGATCGCAATCGCCGCCCACTTGATCGCGCGCTCTTGCAGGTCATACCACGCGATGGCGCGGTCGATTTGTATGTCAAACTTGGAATTGAGTGCGTGCAGAAACTTCATCAATACTCTTTCGTCACGATGCAGACTTCAGGAAGTCGAGCAGTCGCTTCCAATCCTTGTTGAGCCTCGTGAGCACCTCTGGTTCGAGTCCAGGTTGCTTACGAGCTTGCGCGATTTCACCGATAAGCCCGCGCGCCTGTTCCTTGCTCATGCCCCTGAGTTCTTCGTCGGTGAATTCAGCCGGAAGTTGAATGGCCACGGCAGTCGTCGCAGGACCAGCCGCCGCGGTGCCGTCGGTTTCGCCTGGTGGGATCTCTGTGCGGCGCCCGATTCCTCGGCTGGGGGTCGCCGGAGACGCGCTGTCAGGAGCAGCGGGAGGGGCCGCGACAACCTCTCCTGGTGCCGTCGATGGACTCGTCGGTGTTGTTGTGGCCCCGGCCGCAGACGCGACAGCCGTGGGTGGTGCTGCGGCCGACGATGTCACGGGCTCGGTGCTTTCCTCATCACCAAGCTTGCCCCACTTACGCTCCGAGAAACTCTTCACGGACCAATCGCGCTCTTCTGGAATCCGAGCAGTGGTTGTGGGTGCTTCGATGTCCGCATTGAGGGTGAAGACATAGATTCCGCGTGCATCCGGTGGCGCAAAGCTCACCGTTACGGCGTCGAATATCTTTGAGTCTCGAAGTTGGGAAACCATGCGCGCCACAAGATCGCTGCCGGCAGCGTCAGACTGTGTTCGTGCCGTGCCGCGGATCACGAGTCCTTGATTCTTGGAGAGATGGATAGAAATCAGTTCGATCCCATCGATTGTGCAGCAGGCAAGGTCGCCAAGCATTTTCGCGACGGGCATGCCTTCTTCGGACAATTCGCGATAGATCGCAACGCGGCGGTCGACCGCGCGCTGCTGTCGCTCGAACGCACCCAACTCGGAAGGCAGTTTCCACTGGAGAATCGCGACGCGCATCCACCCGAAGAGCATCGGCGCAAGCCCGAGGAGGAGCGCCACCGCAAGGACGAGTTTGACCGCGCGACGACGGCTCGAAAATCGTTGGATGAAGCGATCCGTGAGCGTTGGCGCGTCGTGTTCCACTTCGCGTCGAAGTTGGGTGAGACCTGCGTACTCGCCTTGGGAGGCGATTGCGGCACCCACGAGAAGCGCCCATGTGCTCCACCAAGTTCGATCCTCAACCGGAATGCCCTCTTCAAAGCGGAGCGGGGCGCTCGCTGACTTGATCATCTCCCACGGAATCTCCCGCAACCCATCCTCGGTCGAGAGCGCGCACGACAACACGCGGTCTGCTTCCGTGACCGCGTCCACGGGGGAGCGGCCGCCATTCATCAAACTTTCGACGAGCGATCGACGAACACCCGCGCGCCATGCGGCATCGTCGCTCGCATCTTCGCGTGTTGATCGCAGGATCAATCCTGTCTCGCCTTGCAGCCCTAAGAGGACGGTACCCGTCGCGCGATCGGCGATGAAAGTGGGAGCAGAACTCGTGAGGAAGGGAAGGAGCGCCGCGGGTTCGGGAATGAATTGCGCGTCATTCGGAATGTCTTTGTCGACGATTCCGATCGACGATTCAGGCCAAACGAGAATCAAGCCCTGCCGATCTGCGCCGCTGGTGATCGCTGGAATTGGCGCGAGTCCAACGCGACAAGCGGGCGTCGCGCCGAGGAGCATTCCTTCCGCCTGCAACTTCAGCGCTTGCGCCATCTGCGAAGCCGCGATCATCGGAAGGCTGACGATCTTGACGATCGTGGCACTCGTGGGGTGGAGAATGCGAAGGTCCGCGCCGCTTGCGTCCTGCAACGCGCGAGCGGCATCCGTGATGCTTGCATGGGTCGTTGCGGAGAGCACCCGAGTCGTTCCGTTATCGCTTCGGACAAGGAGCAGATTCCACGCGCCTCGATGCAATGCAGCGATGCCGATCAGGGATCGGTCAATCGTCGGGGTTTCATTGGGCTTTGAATGGCGGGAATTCACTGCTCTCGGTACTCCAAAATGCGCGCAGGGAGGGTAGAACGATCAACAACCGCTGTGATTTCAACCTCGAGTCCAGTCGAGGCGGATCGGCCTCGGCTGGTGATCGTGAAAACGGCACTTTGCGTATCGAGGATGCCTCCGAGCCGCGCGAGAGTGTCGGGTGAGACTCTACTTGACTGAGATAAGTCCGACAGCGCAAGTACTCCACCTGGCTTTGAGTTGCGCAAGGTCATGATTGCGTCCGCGGTAATCGGGTCATCGGCGAAGATGATCCGGAGGACAGACGGAAGTGCTGTATTGACATTGATTCGTCCCGGCGCAGGTTTGGCGGGATCGTCGAGGGTCGCTTCTTGAAACACCCGTCGTAACTGATTCTGATCGAGGTTGGGCACGTTTGATGTGCGCTGATTACCCGAGCCATTCCCTTGCGAACTGCGGCCCGATCGACCAGCGCCTCCAGTTCCGCCGCTACTGCGCCCATTGGACGGTTGTGACTGCGCACTGAGATTTCCCACATTTCCACTGAGCAGTTGCTCCATGCGTGCAGATGTGGTCGCCGCCCAAGTTTTGATGAGAGCTGCTTGCTCAGTGGAGATAGAGAATCGTTCGACCATTTCTTCAGGAGAAGCATCCTTCAAGTAAAGCTTGGGCTCACCACTCGCGCCGACCTGCAGCGCGTGACTCCGCGCCGTGACATACCCGCTCCATCCCGCATCAAGCATGCCGTCGGCGTCATCGGCCGGTTCCGACTCGCTGCGATCATTCTCGTTGGGATCAAGTCGCCCATTGAGATTTGCGTCCTCGCCTCGCACGCTCTCCGGAAATGCGCCGAGTACGAGCTCAAGCTCCGCGACGCTGCGAAAATCCGCATTGCGCGGGCCATAGGTCAGTCCTCGGTTCTTGTAAAACTCATTCTCCGCGCCCATCATTCCGGGTGAATTGTCAACATCTCGGAAGTCGACAATCGCATCCGAGACATCGATGCTCATGCCAGAAAGTTGCGCGAGTTGGGTCTTCGAAATCGTGTTCAGATTGATCTTGGAGGATTCGTCCTGCGGACCCTTCTTTTCGAAGCCATCTTCACTGTGACGAATACTCCATTCACCTGATTCGAGCGACCCATCCGCGACGCTCTCAAGGTCGCGGAAAATCTGACGCGCGTCATCCGCCTCTGGTTTCTCGGTGTGGTACTCGAGGACTGCGATGGTCTCTTCGAGGCCAGCGCGCGCCGCCCAGCGAGCCTCGACCTTCGCGAGCGCTTCGCGACCGAGCGTCGCTTGACGGAAAGCGAGCATTTGTGCGCCTGCAACTATCACCGCGGCGATCGCGACCGCCCAAATCACGATGACGATCGCCGAACCGCGGGAAGCGGGGCGACGGCGTGTTTGGAGGTGGCGAATCATGAGTTCTTCTATCGGCAGAATTGGAACGCGGTGCTGCAAGTCGGCGAAGGTCATCGGACGCGGAAATGAAACGCCTCACCATTGCCTACGAAACCGTCCAAGCGTTACCCCTAGCGTAAGAAAACGATGCGAAAACTGCGCCGCGATCACGACCGCTTCGGCGATCGGCATCGTGTTGTTTCCTCCGTCGGATGCGAGCCGGGGCTTTGAAATCGCTCTGCTGCGGGTTCAGCCGCCGCGGTTGCCGCGAACGCCGCTTCCTGGCCCGCTGCCTCGGCCAATCGTGGAGGCTCTGCCTCGACCGGAACCGCTGTTGAAGGCGGGTCTTCCTGGTGGTCGAGAGGTGCTTCCTCCGCCCGTTCCCATGCCGGGACCGCCGCCTGGGGATGAAAAATCTCCGCCGCCGGCGCTACCGGCACCTCCGCCAACGCCTCCACCCCCGCCTGCGGATCCATCAGGATTGCCAAGGTCGCCGCCTCCGCCCCCTGGAATGCCACCCTCGATTGGCTTCCCAGTCGCGGGATCGATGGGAGACTCGCCTGGCATCCCATCGCCACCGGCCGCATCCTCTGCCGCTGCTTCTTCCTTTGACTCCGCTTCATCGACTTCCTCGAGAGGCGGAACGATTCGATCAATCGGGATCTGTGTCCGAAGGACAATTGTTGATTTCTCGGCGTCTGAAGGCTCGCTGCCCGCAGGGTCGCCGGTGGCAACGACGGTTACGCGCAGCGCCCACGGAAGGCCGTCGAAGTCACTGTCCCAGTCGGGGTACCACGACTCGCCGTCGTACGCCTCAACCTTAAGTCCGATGATCCCATCGACCAGCGGAGTCACCGTGCCGCCGCCCTCGGGGTTGTCGTCGGGGACCGCATCACGACGCTGCCAGAGGGCACTGCCCGCGTAATCATCCTCCACTCGGTACTGCGTCTCGTATTCGCCGCCCTCGCCGCTGTAACGATCGCCCTTGATCGGCCGCATGCGATTGTTGAAAATCACAAGTTCGTCGCGATCGACAACGCCATACGGACTGAACGCTTCGCCGTCGTAAATCACAACGCGCGCGCGGAAAAGATCTTCATCGCGGATCGTGGCGACAATGTCGCGGCGTACTGCATCAAGCGCGCCTTGCGCACGAGTGGTTGCTTCAAGGCGGAGCTTGGTGATACTACGACCACGCGAGAGTTGGGACGTACTCAGCGTAATCGTGCCCACAACCAGTGCCGTGATCATCGTCGCAACAACGAGTTCAATGACGGTAAAGCCTCGGCGCTGACGCGCGAGCGCATCCGGTCGAACGATTTCTGCTCGATCAACTACCTTCGAGTTTCGCGCGTTCTTCTTCATAGCGAGCTTCCCTATCAATGGGGCTTGTCGGATAGCGGACAGGATCTGGTTCTTCGCCGCGCTTGAGCGCGACATGGGTTTCGATGGTGTATTTCTTGCCGGTGTCGTGGAGGACGGTCGCGACCACGCGGGCGGGAACGCCTGCATCGCCAGCCTCAATCAGGATGTCGAACTCAAAGTCTGCGTAAGGTGAGTCTGCCTCAAAACGGCCGCTGGTGGGCTGAATTTCCGAAAAAACCTCTACTCCGTCGGTGACGACCGAAGAAAGCAACTCGTCGAGCGCACTTGCAGCACGAATCTCGATCTCCCCCTTCTGTTCCATCAGGAGGGCGCGGCCTGAAATGGAAAGGATGGCCGAGAGGCCGATGGCCAGAATGACCCCCGCGATCACGGCATCAATGAGCGCAAACCCGCGGCGGGATCGCATTCGCATGGGTCGAGGAGCGGGGCGCACTCTCACCATCGTTCAAACCCCCGGCCTTCCCTATCAAGGTCGATGCTGCTTCTCGTTGCTTCGCCGAGGTCCATGCGGATCGGACCGGTCGCCCAAGGCTCGAGGACGATCGTCGTCTGCTTGGTTTCGCCGACAACACGCAGTTCGATGCGCGGGCGCGAGCCGTCGGGTCTCGTCGCGATCGTCCACGGGGTTTGGGAAACCGGCGCGCCATCCGCAAGCGCGTCCTGAATCTCCATGCCGACAGGCAGGTTGACAGGCATGCTCAGTCGATCCTCCTGCCAAACGCGCGCACCCTCGGCATTTTGTGGATCAATGTCCTTGATCCACAGCGAGAGCACGCCCGTCTCTGCATCGTGCCAGAGCGCGATCTCTTGGGTCATCGAGCCATTTCGAAACGCAAACATGCGAAGGAGATCCGCGATTGAGTCGATTCCCGTTTCATCCCGCTGGCGATTCACCGACGCCATGCGGGGGATGATCATTGCCGCGAGCAACGCGAGAATCGCCGCAACCACCATGACTTCAAGCAGCGAGAAGCCGCGCATGCGTGCGCGGCTTCTCGGGTGTGTGGTGGCTTGGACTGTCCGGTGCACCGTTTACTTCTTTCCGTGGACGATGTCTGCGTTGGCGTCTTCGCCGCCCTCCACGCCGTCCTCGCCGAAACTCATGATGTCAAAGTCGCGTCCGTCGCCGGGCATTCGAATGACATAGAGATGACCCCACGGATCAGTGAGTCCATCGATACTCTCGAGGTAATCCGGGACGAGCGACTCCAGTTCAAAGTCCTGCGTCAGCCCAGAGACATTCTTCTCTGTCATATAGAGGCGGACCTGCTGCGCGAGCGCGTTGGTCTCTGTGATGGCCTTGGCCTTCTTCGCATAGCCGAGGCGTGCCCACAAGTTGGGACCGATGATCGCGGCGAAGAGCGCAATGATTGTCACCGCGACGATGACTTCAAGGAGGCTGAAACCACGGCGGGCGCGGCGTTGGGGAGATCGGCGGGAGGGCGTACGCATAGGGGAATTCCTCGAAGTTCTACGGACGAGTCGGCAAAAAGATCAACCGACGGACTGTTGCAGTTGGAGAATCGGGAGAAGAATCGCGGAGAGCACAAAGACCGCAACGACTGCCATGATCACGAGCAGGAATGTCGGCAGAATGCGGGTGAAGAGCTTGAGCGAGTTGTTCACCTGCCGGTCAAAGGAGCCCGCCGCGTGCATCAGCATCTGTTCGAGGCGACCCGAGCGCTCGCCGATGTTGACGATTTGCACGAGCAGCGGGGGAAAGAGGCCGCTCCGCTCAAGTGGATCGGCTAATGACTGCCCCGTGGTGACCTTTTCGGTCACCTGATCGATGGCGTGCATCAGCGCATGATTGCCAAGAGTGTCGCGCACGATGCGCAGGGCGGACAGGATCGGGATGCCCGCTGACACAAGCGTGCCGAGGGTTCGTGTGAATCGCGCAACGGCGATGTCGCGCAGCAGCCGACCCACGACCGGGAAGCGGAGCGTCGTCGTATCGAACCGAAGTCGGTTGTCCGGTTGTGAATACCACGCTTTCGCCGAGTACCAACCCAGAATGCCGACCGCGGCGAGGAGGTACCACCAGTGGATGATGAACCCGCTGAGACCGAGCAGGATTTCGGTTGGCAGCGGCATGGCTTGCTTGCTCGCGAGAATCGGCGCCATGATTCGAGGCAGCACGAAGACGATCATGATCACAACGCTTACCGCGATTAGCCCGGCAACCATGGCTGGATAGATGACCGCGCCAACGACTTCGCGCCGAAGTTCCACGGATCGTTCAAGGAGATCCGCGAGTTGGTGGAGGACTTCACTCGTTCGACCGGAGGCGTCCGCCGCGCGCAGCATGCCGACGGTCATGTCATCAAAGGGTGCGCCATACTCTTTGGCGGCTTGATAGAGCGGGACGCCTGCCTCGACCCGCTCAATCAGGTAGTCCAGGATCGCGCGGAGTTTCGGCGTGCCCGCTTGCTTGTGGACGACGCGGAGCGCGCTCATGAGCGGAAGACCGGCTTCGAGCGCGGTTGCTAACTCACGGATGAAGTCCGCGAGTTCCGGGCGCGAGATGGTCGCGCGACGATTCGCGCGACCGAGGCTTGACTCAAGCGCGTCGGTCATGTGCATGGTGAGGGCGGTTTCCCCTCGCTGTGTCAGCATGCGAACAGCACCCGCGCGATCATTCGCGGTGATGTTTCCCGCGGTGACTGCGCCGTCGGCGCCGATGGACTGGTATCGGAAAGTGGGCATCGGATCTCGGAAGCAGACGGCGAATCACGGAGTGCGTTCAGGCGCTGAAATCATCGACATCTTGCGTTGCGCGGAGCACTTCTTCAATCGTGGTGATGCCATCGAGCGCTTTACGCATCCCGTCTTCGCGCATGTTGATGAAGTCGCTATCGAAAAGTTTGCGAAGCTCATGCACGGGGCGATTTTGACTGATCGCGTTCCGAAGCGCGCCCGTGACTTTCACGATCTCATAGAAACCCAAGCGACCGCGGAAACCACTGTTGCCACACTTGTCGCAACCGTGCCCAACGACTTGTCGACCCTTGAATCGCTCCCGCTCATCCTGCGTCAATCGATGGTCGGTCTCCTCGGAAATCGCCTGCTCCCGGCTGCAGTTCGTGCAGTTGCGGCGCCCGAGTCGCTGCGCGATGAGTCCTTCGATGACGCTTGCAACGAGGTACGGTTCCGCGCCCATGTCCACCATGCGACCGATCGAACTAATCGCGTCATTGGTGTGGAGGGTGGAGAAAATCAAGTGTCCGGTGAGTGCAGACCGAATCGCGATGTCCACGGTTTCCGCATCGCGCACTTCTCCGACAAAGATGATGTCCGGGTCTTGGCGAAGAATGGACCGGAGCCCGGTGGCGAAGGTGAGCCCGCGCTTGGGATTCACCGGAATCTGATTGATCCCCGAGAGTTCGTACTCGACCGGATCTTCGATCGTGATGATCTTCTTTCGAGGGTCATACAACTTCGAAAGTGACGCGTAGAGCGTGGTCGTCTTTCCAGAGCCCGTGGGACCGGTGACGAGGACGAGGCCGTGCGGCTTCGTGATCATGCGATCCACGATTGCGCGATGCGGCTCGCTCATGCCGAGAGCCGCGAGGTCGAGCGGAAGGTTGCTCTTGTCAAGAATGCGCATGACGACCGACTCGCCGTAAAGCGTCGGAACCGTCGATACGCGAATGTCAACTTTGCGTCCTTCGAATCGAAGCGTGATGTGCCCGTCCTGGGGAACATAGCGTTCGGCGATGTTCATCGAGGCCATGATCTTCACGCGCCCGATGAGTGCGGCTTGCAAATGCTTGGGTGGCTGAGGTTGCTCGACCAACACGCCGTCGATGCGGTACTTCACCTTGAGGTCGTTTTCGAACGGCTCGATGTGCACATCGCTCGCGCGGCCTTGGATGGCCTCGAGCAGCAGCAGGTTGACGAGGTTGATGAGCGTGGGCTGTTCCGCCATCCGATGCACATCGTCAGCCTCGATCGCGTCAAGGTTGTGCTCTGCATCCGGTGTACCGCCAAGCGCGTCGGCCGCGAGAGACTCCGCCATGCGCGCCGCGGTTGTGCCGAAGCGATCGCGCATCAGATCGCGAAACGCCGCCGGTTCCAGTCCCACGCGCGTTACTGGTTTTCCGGTGAGCGCCGCGACCTCGTCGAGCGCCGTTGTATCAAGCGGATTGAGCATCGCGAGAATGAGTCGCGTGCCTTCGAGCGCGACAGGTACGACGCCGAGTCGCACCGCGACTTCTGGCGCGAGGAGTTCGCTCACTTTTGGATCGGAATTCGGGACTTGCTCGAACCACTCAATCCCAAGAATCGCGCAGCGCTCTCGCATGGCACTTTCCGGACTCGGAGGTTTGATCTCGGTAGAAATACTCATCGTTCGTGGGGCCACTTCCGTGTCATCGGCAGCAAGTCTCATTGCGCGAGAAATGCCCTCGGCGCGCGCAATGGTTCGGTGGGAACTGGACGCCTTGGCGAAACTCAGTCGGCAGATTGGCGCGGCACTCCGCTGGGCACGCCGCGAGCCGCACCGCGATCAGTCCCTGTCGAGCGAGACGCCTTTTCGCCGACGGTCTCCTTGCCTTCCTTTCCGGCCATGCTTGGGTTGCCGTGCTTTGGAGCACTGGCCCGGTCGTTGGCACTCAGGCTTGAGGAGGTGCTTGAGGAGCGACCGCTCTGCGATTTACCGGCCGCCTCTGCTTGGTCAGGCTTTCCTATGCCGGGAAGGTTTTCGCGTTCTTCATCGTTGAGCAATGCGTAGAGCTTATTGCGATACTTCTCCCAGACTGCTTCTCGTGCGTCGCGCGCGGATGCGACGCTCTCGGCCTCCGGCGAACGAACGACGGCTCCGCCTTGCTTGCGCGCCTGAATGGCCTCTGTTCGTCGACGCGGCTCCTGCGGTTCTGACAAACGCATCGCTTGCATGAGAGTCATGTTCGCCCCGAAGTTCTGTGGGACGTACTCGAGGAAGAGCGAGTCAACCGAGATCTTCTTTTCGGGTGCAAGATCTGGAATCGCGAGTGCTGATTCAAAGAGTGGGGTCACTGGATCGGGGCGGAAAACCTGAGGGAACGCACGCTCAAGCACCTTCAACTCAAACTGATTGCCGAGATCGCCGCCAAGGCCGTCCTTGATCTGCGAGGCAGTGTTCTCTTGCACCGTGCGCACGGCAATGCGCTTCACCATGATGCCTTCCTGCGCAGCGATGCCGCGTTCCGGGTCATTCGCGCTCATCGCTTGCATGAGGTCCTTCGACGCGGCCTCAATCGCGGCATCGCGTGCGGCGAGCGCCGCGTCAAGCGTAAGCTCGTACTGATCGAGCATCGGTTGAATGGAATCGATTTGGAGCGGCGCGAGTTGCAGATCGCGGACGACTCCGAACAGGTTGACGGCTTCGCCACTCAATTCTGCGGCCGGGAGCGACTTCTCGCGGCGCAGCGCGCGTTCGAGTCGCGGCCATTGTTCGAGTTGTTGGTCGCTCAGTTGACTCTTGAGGTTGGTGAGGAAGTCGTCACGAAGGACGCGCTTCTGCGCCTGCCACTTCTCCATCGGTCCGGTGATGAGTGACATCACGGCATTCGCGTCGACACCCGCGACCTTGTCCTTGAGGGTAGCCATCTCCGTGCGAACACTCTCCACACCGTTGTTGAAGCCGGTCGTGTAGTCATCGAGCAAGACTTCAATCACCGGACGCTGCCATTCCTCAAGACCGAGCGAGTCGATGAAGACAACGAGGTCGCGCGCGGTGAAGTCCGGCACGAAGGAATTCGCCAGTGAACTTCGGCCGCCAAACTGCGCCTGCGCCGTGGGCGTAAATCCAAAGGCGAGCGCGATGGCTGTGAATCCAACGGCGAGGGTGGAACGGAGCGGTTGCAGGCGATAGATCATGACAACTTCCTTGAGGCGAACGAAACGATGACGCGGTCGGCTGTCTACCAGTAGAGCGGGAGAACGATGAGGGACACTTGAGAATGCGTGGAAATCAGTATCGGGCGACGAAGGGATGAGATGTATCGGATCGACCGTGGAATCGCGAGAATGAGAGGACGAGAGCGAACGCTCGCCGCTTTGCTCCCCCGCCCGTTCTTGTCCTATAACTACAAACTACGCGGGTCGGGTCGTGCGCTGTTCGATCCGCTTTTCCGAAATGGTTCGCACGATGCGATCCACGAAGATGCCAGGGGTGTGGATCTGATCTGAATCAAGACTTCCCAGCGGCACGATCTCCTCGACCTCAGCCACGCAGTGTTTGCCTGCGGTCGCAACCATCGGATTGAAGTTCCGTGCCGTCTTTCGGAAAACGAGGTTGCCAAATGGGTCGGCCCGCCACGCCTTCACGAGCGCGAGGTCCGTCCGAATGCCGCGCTCGAACACATACGACTCGCCATCAAACTCGCGAACCTCTTTGCCATCGGCAACGATCGTCCCAACACCGGTCTTGGTGAAGAAGCCTGCAATCCCCGCGCCGCCTGCGCGCAGTCGTTCGGCGAGTGTTCCTTGGGGATTGAATTCGAGTTCAAGTTCTCCAGCCATGTACTGCCGTTCGAACTCCGCATTCTCGCCGACATAACTTGAGATCATTCGACGGATCTGGCGGGTCTTGAGGAGGAGCCCCAATCCCCACTCATCAACCCCAGCGTTGTTGCTGACCGCGGTAAGCCCCTTGGTTCCGGAATCTCGCAGCGCAAGGATGAGCTGCTCGGGAATCCCGCACAAGCCGAATCCACCCACGGCGATGGTCATGCCATCGTGAAGGAGACCTTCCAATGCTGCGGCCGGTGATGGGTAGACCTTGTTGGGCATGTTGAGCGGGCTCCGAGGAAGGTCGAGAGTGTAGAGGAGCCGCTCTCGGCCCGCGATCGCGTTTGGCGTGGGGAGATGAAAGCGATGAACCGAGCAAAGCTGCTCGGTTCATCGGGAGATCGTGAAGTGGGGAAGGTTCAGTTGTTGGTCGGCGCAACCGCTGGTCCGAACTTATGACGGGCTTCGAATGCGCTCTTGAGCTTTTCCAGCGCGCGATTCTGGATCTGGCGCACACGCTCCTTCGTGAGTCCAATCTCAGCGCCGACTTGCTCAAGGGTTGCCTGTGGGGTTCCTGGCGCCTTCTGCAGGCCGAACCGGGAAGTGATGACCCGCTTTTCAAGCTCGGTGAGATCAGCGCAATCGGATTCGACCAGATGTCGGACTTCGCGCGCAGAATCGCGTTCGACCGTTGCTCGGATCGTCTCAAGGTGCGTCGACCGCTCCATGCTTGGATCAAACTCCGCGACGATCTTCGAGCGATCCTTCGCGACCTTCATGGAGTAGCGGCTAAACGCCTTCAAAATCGCTCGGCATGCGTAGGTGCTGAACTTGAAGCCGCGCATGCAGTCGAACTTGTCGACGCTCCGCATCAGTGCCATGTTGCCTTCACCGATGAGATCGCTGAGGTCAACATCGATGTTGCGGACGCGCTTCGCCATTGCGAGCACCAGGGCGAGGTTGATCTCGGCGATCTGCTCGCGGAAGCCCTTTGCGAGTTCAAAGTACTTGATCATCTCTCGCGCTTGCGCAACGCTTGGCTTCGCAAGCACCCCAGCGTCGTCGGTGAGAGAATCCTGCACTTGGCGCACGCGCCACCGTGCGTAGTTGTATTTGAGGAAGAGCACGCGTTCCTGCGCGCCTGTCAGAAGCACCGAGTTCTGTGAGTTCGCTGTGCGCGCTCGACGATGCCGGGCACTAATGAAGTCATCCATTAGTGGGCGGTACCACGAGACATCGGGCTGCTCAATGGATGGCGCAGTTTCGAGAATTCGCGCTTCGGCGCCGGCGAGTTCAAACTCCGCGCTCGCCATGAAATCCATCGGCTTGGTCGTGATCTGGGTGATGATTTGCGCGAGGCGCGCCTTCTCGCCGATCGACAATCCGCGCGACTTGGCGAGCGGGGCGTGGGGAACGAGAGCGGCCGCGGGGGTTAACTTCGCATGCGTCTGTTTCAGCGCGCACTTCCGCGCGACCTTCCGCGTGGCTTGTCCGGGGAGTGAGCCCTCTCGTGCGCGAGTCGGATTTGGAGCATGGATTGCATCGCGCCGAGACTTGGCCGCAACTGTCGATGACTTCCGCACACCGGCGTGTGCAGCATCTGCATCTGGTTGGAGTGATCGTGCCATGGTGGTGGTGCTTTCGCGTGAGAGGAGGAGGGGGAGTACTTCCGCAGAATCGCGGGAAAAGTTCCAATGAAGAAGCGGGTGAAGACCTGATTCGTATCGCTTGCTCAGACTGTTGCTTACGGCTATGGCGGACTCCCATGAGGACGCGCCGTGGGCTTGAACCGACGCGCGCCAGTCCTGTTGCTGCCTGCGGGGCATCCACAGACAATTGACGCACAAACTGCGGTGCGTATTTCAGAGCGAAACGACGCCGCCCCAGTCAACCAAATCCATCCGAGGGGAGAGCGATAGCCAAGGGCTATCGCATCCCGTCCTTGTTTTCATTCGTGCACTGCAGGACGGGGAGTTCCTGCATGCATCCGACCCATTTCAGGATGGTCGGAACTGTGTTTGGAGGATCATCGTCGCACAGGCAAAACGACGTCTCTCCGTATACACGGCTCCAGACCCCAAAAAACAGCGTTATTCGGACTATAAATCTTTAGAATTCCAAAAAAAGGTTCCAGTCGAAAGACAGGAACCTTTGAAACATGATTTTATCAGTCATTACTCAAAAAAGTCACTCTGGCTT
>SXUJ01000001.1 GCA_005790565.1 Planctomycetia bacterium | reverse complement strand
GCCGACCTCTGCGGTTGTTCCGTAGACCACGTCACAGCCATACGCAGCCTTTTTCTCGACGGGGCCCTGCATGTGCTGTGGGTGAATCGCGCCCACCGTCAGTCCGAGCGCGCGGAAGAAGGGGAAGGTCCAGTCGCGGTCTCGTTGGACGAGGTAATCGTTCACGGTGACGACATGGACTTGCTTCATCTCGCAGCACGCGAGGTAGCAGGAGAGTGGTCCCACGATGGTCTTGCCTTCGCCCGTCTTCATTTCCGCAATCTGCCCCTCGCTCAAGACGACGCCGCCGATGATTTGCACATCGAACGGTCGCGCACGAAATGGAGGACGAGATTCTGGGTAGAGGGCGCGGACCGCTTCGTAGAGCGCAGGTGGAATGTCCACGAACACCCAACCTGGCACACTTCCGTCGCAGCCCGCGAGATCACCGTCCGCGTCGCGGGGCGTCATCGCGTCTGCTGCGGCTCTCACTTCGGCGTAGAGGGTGCGGGCATGGGCCGGAAGCTGGGAGGGATCGAAACCAAGGTCGGGATTCAGAATGCTCCGGATGCCGACGGCACGATCCATCGCCTCACGAGCCACTGCGAGGATCTCCGGAATCATCTCGAGCGGATTCTCTCCGCCCTTGATGCGGCTTCGAAACTGTTCTGTTTGACTTCGAAGCTCTGGATCGGTGAGCGCGCGCATTCTCGGCTCGAAGGCGTTCACCTTCTCCACGATCTTGAGGTAGCGCTTGACCATGCGCTCATTGCGAGTACCGAACAACTTCTTTGCCATCCAACCGAAAACGGGAACGCCCATAGTGAGTCCTAGTGTGCAGCGACCGCTGCGTTGTATGCGCGCTTCTTGAGGGGAGGCGAAGCGCGCTCAATGTCGAAATCGTGAATTGTGAAACGAAACCTGTGCGACGCGAAGAAGGCGAGGTCTTCGATCAGGCCCGAAGGCGGTTGATCGGACCCCGGATCAAACTGACGCGATCGCGGCGGGAGGGGGAAGCGCGGACCGCAACGCGATGCAGCATTGTTCTCGATCTCTCGCCGTCGAGTCGCGATCCGCACCTCGCGCCACGATTTGTTGCCCAGGCGCAATCGTTCGACGGCAGCACGGCGCGACATGCATGTCAACCGCAGCCGCGATCACAAGTCGGCCAAGCCCCGGCACCCAAGTAGTCGTCACGGCGCGACGACTACCTTCGGCACGGGAGCTCGATTCTGCGCTTGCGAGCATCGCTGCGACAGCCATGAACAGCGCTGCGCAGATGGCAGTCGTCGTCGTGGGTCGAAGGCGGGAAGGCTGGGTGGTCACGAGGGAAGTGAAGGGTAGCCGGATTTCGTCTGCGGCGAGTCAGGGGAGTCTCCGTTATCGTCCGAGTTGTGTTAGAGGTTCGTAATTTGACCGTTGATTTTCCTGGTGTGCGCGCACTTGATCGCGTCTCGCTGTCCTTTCGCCCGCGCGAGATTCACGCGGTCATCGGCGAGAATGGGGCGGGCAAGAGCACATTAATGAAGGTGCTTAGCGGAGTGCAGCAACCCAGCGCCGGAGATTTGCGCTGTGACAACCGCGTCGTTCGTTTCCGGCAGCCGCAGGAAGCGATTGCGCATGGCGTGTCGATGGTTCATCAAGAATTGCACTTGGTTGAAGCGTTGAGCGTGGCGGAAAACATTTTCCTCGGCCGCGAGGTGACGCGGGGACGGTTGGGCATTCGACTTGATCGACGCGCGATGCACGCCCGCGCCGCTGAGTTTCTCTCCATGCTCGGTGCGGAGATCGATCCGAGGGCGAGTGCGCGCGACCTCTCCATCGCCGACGCACAGTTCGTGGAGATCGCGAAGTGCCTCGCGAGCGACGCGCGAGTTTTGATCTTCGATGAGCCGACCGCTGTGCTTGGTGAGCGGGAGGCCACACGCCTGCTTGCGCTCTTACGGCGGTTGCGTGACGAGGGTCGTGCGGTTGTGTTCATCTCTCATCACCTCGAAGAGGTTGTCGATCACGCCAATCGCGTGAGCGTGCTGCGCGACGGTCGACTTGTTGCGGAGTTTGAGCGATATGACGGCGTGTTGCGATGCAAAGAAGGGAAGCCGTCGCGAGAAAGCGCACTCGCACAGGCGATGGTTGGTCGTGCGTTGGGCGATCTGTATCCGACCCGAGAGCGTTGCGCGCACGAACACTCTCGCATTGCGCTTGAGGACTTTGGTGCACGGGGGAGGAGCGCAGGCATCTCGCTGTCGGTCGCGGAGGGTGAGATTGTCGGGATTGCGGGGCTCGTGGGAAGTGGTCGGACTGAGACGATGGAAGCCATCGTTGGGCTTCGTCCATCGATGGGGCGTGTTCGCGTCGATGGAACGGTCGTGCAGTTTCGTTCTCCTCGCGATGCGATGCGATGCGGCGTCGCGTACATCAGTGAGGATCGCAAGGGGCGCGGACTCCACGTGTCGTTGAGTTCAACCGTCAATTGCACGCTCCCGACGCTTGATCGCTTCGCGTCCGCAATGGGAGCCTCCATCGCGACCAAGCGCGAAAGGGTGACGACGGAGCGGTGGATCCATGAACTTGGCATCCGATGCGCGCGGTTGGACGCGCCGATCTCTTCACTCAGTGGCGGAAATCAACAGAAATTCGCGATCGCGCGCTGGCTTGAAGGCACGCCCAATGTGTTGATCGTTGATGAGCCCACCCGTGGCGTCGATGTCGGTGCGAAAGCGGAGGTGTATCGCGTCATCGCGCAACTCGCTGATGCCGGCATGGCCTGCATCGTCGTGAGCAGTGAACTTCCCGAACTCCGTGGGCTTTGTGATCGAGTGATTGTCTTGCGGCAGGGCATGGTGGTTGGCGAGTTGGCGCGCGCTCGCCTGATGTTGCCGGATGCGGAGGAACAACTCATTCGACTCGCGAGCGGACTCTCTGAAACGAAAGCAGGCGCATGCGAAGTCTCGTGAATTCATCGTCAACACCCCTCGCGGCGTCCTCACGCATCGGTCGACTCTTCGAACGGTGGGGCGTGCTTGTCGCCTTCCTCTTGCTCTTTGCGGCAAGCACGGCGTTGCAAGGCGGCGAGTTTGCAAGCGTCGAGAACTTCCGCAACATGCTCAACCAGAATGCGTCGATTGGCATCCTCGCGGTTGGCATGACGCTGGTCGTCATCTCCGGCGGGATTGATCTCTCCGTTGGGAGCATGCTTGTCCTTGCTGCAGCCCTTGGGTTGACCCTGACCAACGAACTCATCGCGCGTGAATGGAGCGAAGGAAGCGCAGTCGCGCTCGGGATCTGCGCAAGTGTCTTGTGCGGAACACTCGCGGGCTCGATCAACGGCGCGCTCATTGTGTTCGGCCGACTTGCGCCGTTTATTGCGACGCTTGGCGGTCTCGTCGCGTTTCGATCGGTCGCACTCGCCATGGCAGACGCGGGCGAGATTCGCTCGGCAAGCGCGTCGCTTTTCAAGGTGCTCGGCCAAAGTGGTTTGCCATTCTGGAACTTTCAAAATTCGGCAGGCAAACCCCTCACGATCACCTACGCGACGATGATGTTTCTCGCCATTGCTGTCATCGCGCAGTGGTTCTTGTCTCGGAGCCGATATGGTCGGCAACTCGTCGCGGTTGGAGCGAACGAAACGGCCGCCCGTTATGCCGGCGTGAGCGTCGCATCGGTGCGACTCCGAACTTACATCATCATGGGCGCGCTCGCGGCTATCGCTGGGTTGCTGCAAAGCTCGCGCATGAACTCGGTTTCCACCTCGCAACTGGGATTGGGCATTGAACTGGATGCGATTGCCGCAGTGGTGATCGGTGGGACGAGCTTGCGCGGCGGATTCGGCCGCGTGTGGGGCACCGTCGTTGGCGTGCTTATCCTCGGCATGATTGCGAACATGATCACGATCTCGGGCATCAGTCCGTACTGGTCTGGCGCGGTGAAAGGTGCGGTCATCGTGCTTGCGGTTTTGGTCCAGCGCAGCCGCGCGTAGCCCTCGCGCTCGGTGTGATCGCGCCCAAGGCCAACATCCACCGACTCGCGCAAATGCGATAGCGTGCCCGAATGAGGATTCGCACGCTCGCGTCGTCGTTCGTCTTTGCCGCACTCGCCGCACTCCAAGTCTCTGCCGCATCGTCAGCCTTGCATGACGCGCCAACGCTCGCGCGGCTTGTGGCACCAGCCCAGGTTGCCAAGCCGCGCCTCGGAGTCTCGATTCCCGCCGCCGATCACGGTTGGACGGCAGGCGTCGTGTGGTGGGCTCGCGAGTGCGCGAAGTTGCACCCCGAGTGCGAGTGGACGATCGCGACTGCCGAGACTCCTGAGAAGCAGATCTCCGACATCGAGACGATGATGGCTAAGGGCATCGATGGACTCGTGATCCTCGCGACAGAGTCCGCGCCGCTGACGCCCGTTGCGGAGGAAGCACACTCGCGCGGCATTTTCATTGTGAATGTTGATCGCGGATTCCTGAAGCCGGTTGCGGACATCTTCATCGAGGGCGACAACGCAGCGTTTGGCCGAAAGAGCGCGGAGTTCATGGTGGAACGGCTTGGCGGCAAGGGCAAGGCGCAGGGGAGCATCATCATTCTTGAGGGCATTCCCTGCACAGTGAATTCCGATCGCGTCAATGCTGCACTGAAGGTGTTCGGCGCGGAAAGCGGTATCAAGATTGTTGGTCAGCAAGCGGCCAACTGGAATCGCCAGAAGGCACTCGAAGTGACGCAGACACTATTGCAGAAGAACCCGAAGATCACCGCGATTTGGGCGAGCGATGATGACATGGCGCTTGGCGCAGAGCAGGCTCTCTCGGAGGCGGGCATCGAGGGCGTGTGGATCCTCGGCGGCGCAGGCATGAAGGACATCGTCAAGCGGGTGATCGACAACGATCCCATTTTTCCCGCCGATGTCACCTACCCCCCGAGCATGATTGCGACAGGAATGGAACTCGCGACTAGCGTTCTTGTCGGCGGCAGGAAGGCAGAGAAACTGCAGTTCATGCCCAAGCATATGATGATCGACATCGAACTCATCACGCCCGACAACGCCAAGCAGTACTACTTTCCCAAGTCGGTGTATTGAATCGAAGGGCGCGCGCCTCTTGCGAACCCAATCATCAAGCGTGTGAAACGGAGTGCCGAGCCGCTCCGCGGAACTCTGGCGTGTACGCACGCGCTCTGACCAAAAGACACACTCCTTCGAGTAGGCGCCAACCTGCGGTTGCTGGTGTCCATAATTCGCGGGATTTCTCTGAGATTGATCAGAGTTCGACCGCAATAGTTTGCAAGTTGTCAAAACCACGGCAAGGTCCGGTCGGAGTCGAGCGAAGTGGGATCGCTGTGTTGTCCCATTCCTTCAAGTTTTTTTCTGAGGCTCGCATGTCTAAACTTTTATCGATCGCGCTTCCTGCGATCGCGGTTTTTGCAGCAGTCGCCCCTGCGTCGGCTGACATCGTCACCACCTACACCGACTCGACGAACGACCTGTTCGACAACGGGCTTGGCAATCTCGACATTCAGTCGGTGAGCTGGACTCAGGTCGACACGGGCGGCGGCTGGCTCCTGAATCTCTCCATCACCACCCGCGATTGGGCGGACTGGACCAAATTCATGGTGTTCGTGAACGTCCCGGGCTCCTCAGGTTTGAGCAGCAATCCGTGGAATCGCCCAGTCAACCTCAATGGCCAAGTCGCGACCCACTTCTGGGGTGCATGGGTTGATAGCGTTGCGGATAGTCAGTACTGGTCCTGCAGCACTAGCAACGGAACTTGGGAGCAGTACGGGGGCGTCTCCCAGAACATTGACGTTGCGAACAAAACCCTGACGCTCTCCCTCGGCTGGTTTCCGTACGGGGCGGCTGGATTCTCGTTCTCGTTCGATGTCGCCACGACCGGCGGCGGCAATGATCCAGGCATCGATCACCTCAGTCGCTCTGACCTGGCCACTTCAGGCTGGGGAAGCGAGTCGGTCGCTGGCAACTTCCTGCAGTTCACCCTTGTTCCCGCGCCCGGCGCTCTTGCGCTGCTCGGGCTCGCGGGTCTCGTCAGTCGTCGTCGCCGCTAAGTCACCGCTCAACACATGAAACTCGAAGAGCCCCCGATTGTGGGGGCTCTTCCTTTTCACGGATTACTTCGTCACAGTCGAGCGCGTGCGGGAACCCTGAATCAGAGACCGTTCGGGGCGCGAGGTCTCTCGATGCGACCGATCCGAAAGCATGGAGACAATCCGCGAGCACGCGCGCGAGGGTCGGCCACGCACTCGGCTACGCCACCGCGCTGGCCCACCCCGAGAGACCTCCGCGCACGGAACCCCGTGCTTCCAATGAAGGTCGCAAATGCGCGTACGCACGCGGCAAAACGCGAACGCGTGATTTCAGTTTGGGGCCGTGAGGCCAGGGCGTTCACTCTGAACCGGTCGGCGCGCCAGTTTCGCGCGCGCGCTCGCCAGTTTCACGCGGCCTTCGGCCGCAGATCGGAAGTAGGGCGGGCCGGATTCGAACCGGCGTCTTATCGATTATGAGTCGACGGCTCTAGACCGCTGAGCTACCACCCCAAACCGACGCGAGTCTACCTGCTCGATGAAGTCGTCGCGCGGCGTCCTCACTTGCGCGCGGTCTCTCGAATCACTCGAAATCCCGTCGGGAGTTGGATCGGGTGATCCCCCGAAATGGCAAGCGCGGTTGCAAAGGCATCGACGCGTCCGCCGTTGGCGATAAAGGAGTGCGGATCGGTGATCGACGCGACCGCGAGTTCTTCACTCGATGTCCTCGCGCCGATCACCGTCACCTGTTGCGTTCTCGTTGCGCCAAGTCCGGTTGTCGGATCGATGATGTGCGCGTACTTGACTCCATCAATCGCGACGAATTGTTCTGCGTCGCCTGATGTCGATGCACTCTGCCGAAGCAGCGCGATCTCTTCGGTTGTTCCATCTGGCCATGCGATGTCGACCTTCCATGAGTCGCATCCCTCCGGCGCTTCCCCTGCGGCGAGATCGCCAGCAACCGCCACCAGACATCGCGGGCAACCCTTCGTCGCGAGTATTGCGACGGCTTCCGCCGCAGCAAGTCCCTTGCCGATTCCGCCCAAGTCGATTGCGAGGCTTGGCTCGAGCTTGATGAGCGCCGAGACGCCGTTGCATTCAAGCTGCCGATAGTTGACACGCCGTCGCGCGGCATCCACGGCCGCCTGCGAAGGCAATGCGCGCGCTGCTCGCGACTGTCGCCAGAGCGCCACGAGGGGGGCGATGGTGGGATCGAAGCGACCTT
>SXUJ01000021.1 GCA_005790565.1 Planctomycetia bacterium | reverse complement strand
GCTCACCAACGAACTCAACGGTCTCTCGCTCGGTGGCGTTGGGCGCGAGACCATCATTGATCACATGGAGATCATGAACAATGTCGATGACGGCATTGAGATTTGGGGCGGAACCGTCAATCTCAAGTACTTCAGCATTTGGAATGTTGGCGATGACAGCCTCGACATCGATCAGGGGTGGCGCGGCAAGGCACAGTTCGGACTCATCGTGCAGGGGTATTCGGCCAACGCTGCGCAAGGCTCGGGCACTGGCGACAACTGCATCGAGATCGACGGCGCCGAGCAATCGGACTACCAACCCGTCACCACCGGCACGATGTACAACCTCACCGTCATCGGGAACCCTGGATCCAACGCGACCGGTTCCAACGGCGGCGATCATGCCATCGCCTATCGCGACGGCGCGCGCGTGCAGATTCGTCAGTCAATCTTCATGGACCTTGGCGAACGGCTGGTGGCGATTGACAATGTCGATGGCGACGGCGGCGCGGGCTATGGATTCAATGGCACACTCGCGTGGGCTGATACTTGGACGACGGCCTACACGGCGACTTCCACGGTGAACGCACCAGCGAACCCCTCGCTCTTCTACCGTTCACAGACCTCGGGCATGCTGAATGAGATCAAGGACACGGTGGTCTTCAACAACCTCAACACAGCCGCCTACACCGAAGCGACGGCGCGCGGCGTCTTTGGCGCGTCGAACAACAATGTGCAGGCGACAACGCTGCCCATCGCGGCGATCACGCGCGGTGCGGTGGTCAATCCAACGATCACGCTCGCGGTGAAGCCTGTCATCAGTCTCGATCCCCGCGCTGCAAACAACGCGATCACCTCGATTGGAACCGCTCCCTCCGATGACTTCTTCACTCCGGTGAACTATCGCGGCGCGTTCAGCTCGACCGAGAACTGGCTTTGTGGTTGGACCGCAGCAGACGCCTTCGGATTCAATGTTGCTCCTCCCGGTGGCTGCGTCATCGCAACGATCTGCATCGGCGATGTCGATGGCAATGGAGATGTCGGAGCATCGGACCTCGCCGAACTTCTCAGTTCGTGGGGGTTTGGCACCGTTGACTTCAATAACGATGGTTTGACCGATGCGGCGGATCTCTCCGCACTCCTGGCCAACTGGGGCGCTTGCAACTGAGAGAAATGAGTGAGCCGCACCCACATGATGGGCGTCTAGTGGTGGATGGAAGTGCCCCACTAGACGCCTGTCATTGCGTTTGAACCGTTCCTCTCGCAGTCTGCACAGTCGAACACCTCGTGTATTACATGCTTCACTCAGGAATATCTCGCATCGTTTTTCTCGCAGCGCTTGGCTCCGCGCTACTCCTCAGTCGTGCGCGAGCCACAGTCGTGGCAGGTCCCTTCCAGGAGGATCCATCGCGCGAAGTTGCAGCGTCGAAAACCGTGCAGGTGAAGGCGGCACGGACGCCGACCGAGACGCAGCGAGCACTGCTCGCGTTCGCAGTCGACGCCGCAGAGGTCGTCCCCGCGAGCGGGGGATATGAGAAGGATCGCGCGCGATTGCAGGAGTTGGTGGTTGGAGCGTTCATCGAGATTGGATCGTTCGAGCAGGCAGAGTCGTGCGCGGCACGCATCGCGAATTGGCGTGGCGCAAGTGCGTGCGCGGACATCGCGATCGCGATGGCGCGCGCGGGTGATGCGGTTTCTGCCAAGCGAATCGCAGCTCTCGCGCTGCGGGACGCGGCTTCGACGCTTGAGTGGCAGGCACAGCGCGTGAGGGTCAAGGTGGCGCAAGCCAACGCGATCTTGGGTTTGGATGAAGAGGCGGCGCGACTCGAGGCAGGCGTTGGTGAACCAGAGCAAGGCAAGGTCGCCGCGGTGCGCGCAAGCCGACTTGATGACGCCGCGTTTGACGCGCAGATGAAACTGCTCGGCGGTTGGATTGCGACCAAGAATTTCGATCTCGTGCGCAATGCCTCTGTGGTGTACGCCGAATTGTTTCGAGCTTCGCAGGGGAATAAAGAGCGACGGCGCATGATCACAGCGGGAGTCGCCGCAGCGAATGAGCGGTTACCGCTTGACATTCGCATCGGCAACCTGCTCGCGCTCGCGCAGATCAGCGTGGAACAAGGGGATACATGTGGCGGACGGGAGTGGATTGAAGCGGCCGAGCATTCGTTCGCTGCGGCCGCATGGCTTCCCACCGATGCGATTGTGCAGCGAACACGCCTCGGTATCGCACGACTCGCGAGCGGCAATGCAGTGCATGGTCGCGAGCACTTGCAAGCGGCCCTCTTGTTGTATGACACCAACCGTGATCAGATTGTTGACATTGATCGCGCCTCGGCTTTGCGAAGCATCGCTGTCGCGTACGCGAAATCGCTGCGTGTGACCGAAGCACACTCCTGCTTCCTGCGTGCGATTGAAGACGGAAGCACGAATCCAAATGCTCGCCCCCGCGCGGAGGATCTCGTGCAGACATGCCTTGCCATCACTCTATGTCGATTGGAACCTGATGCACGCATGTGGTCGAAGCTCCGGTCCATTCGCGCTGGACTCATTGATCCATGGTGATCATGCCGTGATTAGGCGCCGTGGCGTTTCGCCTTCACACGACCTGCATCATCTATTCATCCAAGCCGCATGCCGCCTTAGCGCGCCGTGTGTGAATCCTCAATAACTTTCATACTCCATGTTTAGAAGAGCTCGGTGCCCAAGCGTTCGACAACCGAGTGACTGTGACTCGAGCGACACTATGAAGCGAAAACCACGCACAACCAATCATGCTCCAACGAGCGCCCCTCGACCGTTTGTTCGTCACGCAGTCGCGGTCATTGGCGTCCTGGCATGCAGTGCCGGAGCGATCGCGTCTGCCGCTCGCGATACGACCGTTCCCACGGCCGCGCCAGTGGCGCCAACGCGAATGCAAAGCGCTGCGGTGAACGAGCCAACCCTTGAGCAGGCGCGCGTCACTATGGAGAAGTGGATGCAAACGCAGCAACTCATCGGTCGCGAGCGAGGCGATTGGCAGCAAGGTCGCGAGATTCTGAGTGGACGAATTGAACTTGTAGAGAAGGAGGTCTCGACGCTTGATGAGAAGGTGAAGCAGTCGGAGTCGAGCGTCGCCGAAACGCATCGCAAGCGCGATGAGCTTCTCGCGGAAAACGATCAGCTCAAAGCAGTCACCGAGCGACTCGTGAGCGTTGTCGCCGCGATGGAGGAGGAAGTGCGAAAGCTGATGAAGCTCGCACCCGATCCCATTCGCGCGAAGTTGCAGCCTCTCTTGAACCGCATTCCCGCTGGAGGAGTGGCGACGCGCGTCTCCATCGGCGAGCGATTTCAAAATGTCCTCGGCGTACTCGACGAACTCAATCGCGCCAATAGCGAGATCACGATTTCCTTTGAGGTTCGCACGCTCGCCAATGGAAGTTCAACAGAAGTCCAAGTGATCTATGTCGGTCTCGCACAGGCGTACTACATCAGCCCTCGCGGCGAGGCGGGAGTCGGGCGTCCTGGCGTGGACGGTTGGGTCTGGGAGCCCGCGCCTCAAGCAGCCAACCAAATTCTGACCGCGCTCGAAATCATCCAAGGCAAGCACACGCCATCGTTCGTTTCACTTCCGGTGAAAATCCAATGAGCACCATTCTCCACACGCTTCGCGTTGTGACACTCGCTGTCGCAGTCACGCCGTCCTTTCTCGCTGCTTCGAGCTCCCCCGCGCAGGAACCGGCCGACCCCGCGCCTCCCTCGGGAGTGCGGGAGGTTGCTCGATCCGCAGAGGAGCGACTCGCCACGAGCATTCAGGAGCTCAACGCAATACGGCTGCGGGTTGCAGAAGAAAAGATTCCGCTCGCACAGCAACTCACGGGTCTCGAGGAACGCGCCATCGCGCTTCGCAAGGACAACGATCGCATCACTCGACTCGTGGATGTCGGCGCGCTGGAAATCGCGCAGATCAAGCTTGAGATGAAGGCGCGTCAGGATGAGCTTGGGTATGTCGGCAACATTCTCGACGAGTATGTCCGGAAGTTTGAGAGCAAGATCAATCCCACCGAGTTGCAGTATTGCGGTGCTTCCATCGAAGCCGCGAAGCAAGCCATCGAAAACAACGCGCTCACGACGCAAGAACGATTCGATCAACAGGCATCCTTCGTGGATGGATCGATCGCGCGCATTCGTGATGCATTCGGCGGCATGCGATTCTCAGGTGTTGCGGTCGACATGCTCGGCACTGTCTCGCAGGGGCAGTTCGCGATGATCGGTCCGGTCGCGCTCTTTCGCGCGACGACAGGGGCTTCGGGTCTTGCCGTGCCGCAGCTTGGTTCGAGCAATCCGATCGTGCATCCGCTCGAAGGGGAACTTGAAAACACGATCTCGACGCTCATCGCCAATGGCGAGGGCACGCTTCCGCTTGATCCATCCCGTGGCGGTGCGCTCAAGGCTCTCGTGCAAAGGACCAACCTCGTGCATGTGTTTCTCAAGGGCGGCCCAATTATGTGGCCGATTCTCGCGACTTCGATTATCGCCTTGACGGTCGTGCTCGAGCGAGTGTTCTTCCTCTTGAACGATCGCCGGAAGCGAGATCGAAGAAGCCGCTGGCGCGGGTTCGACTGCGGCCGTCATGCCTCATCCCGACGCATCCGATGGCGATGACGCTGTTCGAACGAGCCCAGTGGAAGACGAGGACGACGAAGAATTCGACGACGAGATCGGTCTGCCGGCGGAAGGTGACGCCGACGAACGTTGACGGTGGACGGGCTTGATCGGCGCCGGACCCTCCACTAGGTTCCGCGCCCTTCGAGACGAACCGCCCGCCGGCGTCACGAACACCCGGTTTCCGGGGCTATAGCTCAGCTGGTAG
>SXUJ01000020.1 GCA_005790565.1 Planctomycetia bacterium | reverse complement strand
CAGTTCACGGGCCCAACCTTTGACCGCAGCGAATGCCTGCATTTGATGACTCCTGGGGATTCTGGTCCTTGGAAGCCCCGCACGATGCAGAGCCTCCACGACTGTTATCGTTCGATCGCGGAAATCCCGCGAAGTTTTGGCAGTAATTATTCGACCGAGAGGGCACTTGCCGAGCCGTCGCCTCCGAAAACCCTCAATCCAAGCAAAAAAACGGGGTTGGCGGGTTTCCAGGCCGACGATCCGTCAAGGCCGGCCCACGGGTAACGCGGGTTGCATGACTCGCGGGTGCGGGACCTCAAGGTCCGCCGACGGAACCATCGTGCACCGCAGCGCGAACCACCACGCGCTCACCGTGCTGCAGCGCGGGGCAACCTCTCGCGACATCAACCGCGTGCGCGAAATCCCGCGCGCGTATGACGAAGTACCCAGTCAGAACATTCGAAGTGGGCGCATGAGAACGCGCCTCGATCGAGCCATTGACGGACTCAAGCAAGACCTGCTCGCGACCGGCGGGCGCGCCAGAGACAAAGAGGTGCTGCGCACGGAGCGCCGCAACCCAGCCACCATAGAGCGTCATGAGCTCCGCTTGGCGCGATGGCGACAGCGTCGCCCATGCATCGTCGTCCTCGTACATGAGGACGAGAAACGGATGAAGTTTCTCACTCGATGCGTCCGCCATCACTTCGCACCCGCTGGCGCCTGAACCGAGGCAGGAGTGGTATCCGACTTCGCGCGACTCATCACGAAGCTTGCGTGCTCCCCCTGCTTTCCACCCTGCGAGCTCGACCAGTTCGAAGTCACATGATCCGCGTCTATGAACTCAAACACAACTGCATTCATATGCATCGCATTCTTGTCTGGCAGATTCGTCGCGTCGATCATCTCGAATGCCGCGCGCGTGGCCGTGGGCGACTTCGCCACGAGGCGCGGCTGATTTCCTGCGGCGCAGTAGTGCGTGCAGAGCAGTCGATCACCGTCCATGTGAAACACAGTGATCATCTCATGCTCCGTATCCTTGAAGAGCGTCTCCGCGACCGCGCTGCCTGCGGCGATGACGCGATACTCGACCGTGCCGTCGGATCTTCCGTCGCCGTCCATGTCCACGGTCCATATTCCCTTCATCGCCTTGAATGGCTCGAGCGGCGAAGCCGGCGCCGGAGTTGTTGCTGTCGAACTCTGCGCAAAGGCGCCTCCGGTTATGAACAAGACGAGTGCGCCGACGAATCCGAATGGACGCATGGAAGGTTCTCCGATGAGGTGTGCGCGGGACAACGGCGAGTGCAGGCTACCACTCGCGCGCCAATTCGGTTCCATACCACGAGTCACCCCGCGAGCAGGCACGAGAAGAGGGTTCTCGCCGCATGACCGCGTGAAGGCGATGCGGGAACCGTGAACGCTATACTCACGCGCACCGACTGCGGGCATAGCTCAGTTGGTAGAGCGTCAGCTTCCCAAGCTGAATGTCGAGGGTTCGAATCCCTTTGCCCGCTTCTCTTGAGCGCTCGCGACTTGGATTCTGCTCCAAGCAGCAGAATCCTCGCTCGCTTTCGACTCCGCCAGTGGCGAGTGAATCGCCACCGGCGGAAATCGAGCGCCCAAGAACGGCGACTGCGAGGCGAAACGCCTCGCGCTCCAATCTCAAGAGCGGTCAACATCCGTTCGCGTCCAAGACGCGAACGCATCGTGCGAGGTGCACGGCACCTCGCACTGGAATTACGGCCTGATACTGCGCATCAGGAACGAATCCCTTTGCCCGCTTTGTCTGCCGCCGATGTCACAGGATGACACCGGCGGCTTTTCGTTGACAAACTCCGCAGATTCTGCGAGTCCTGGCGACGCGGGCGAGGGTGGCGAGGTCGACTTCACGATGCGGACGGTCGCTTGCGGAGTATCGAACATCGCAACATTTTTGCAAGCGCCGCAACTGAGACAATTCGGATTGCTCACATCGCATTCGGCCCAAATCGAAGTAGTCTCTGATGCATGCAAGTTGCACTACTGCTCGTCGCCAGTTCGATCGGCGGATTCGGCGATTCCATCCCCAAGCCTGACGCTGGCGCGCGGGCGCAGGCGGTCGCCGCGAAACCGACGCCGCGATCACCCGCCACACCTGCCATCAGCGCCGGAATCGCACCGCCCTACACGGAGAGGGCGGGCGAACTTGAATTCAATGGCGAGCTGATCGTCCGCCCCAAGCAGTCACTGACACGCGCACAACGATCGCGTGCGTTGGCGATGATTGCGTCGCAAGTGCGTCGACACCACGCAGCGACCGACGAGTTCATCGTGGGAGCACCACCGTCACCTGAGCGGCTCGGGGTATTCGAAAACCGTCGCAGCGCGGAGCTCCTCACGACTGGCCTCTTCCAATACGCGCATCCGAACTGGATTGTCTACCCGCTCGATGTCCCCAATGACCCGCGACTCCCAGAGCAGTGGCATCACGCGATGATGCGCTCGGCCCAAGCGTGGAGTGTTTCGAGTGGATCGCCCAGCGTCATCGTCGCGGTGACGGACACTGGAATTGTTCCGCACGAAGATCTCACCCACCGGGTCGGCGGCTACAACGCTGTTTCGCTCATTGCAGAGGATGAAGGCGGCGACCTCACGGATATTCATGGTCACGGCACACATGTCGCGGGCTGCGCGGCTGCAACTGGTGACAACGGAGTTGGCGTGGCTGGGGTTGGATGGTCGCTCTCGGTGATGCCGATTCGCGTGAGTGAAGCGGCGAATGGGGGCGCGTCCTTCGAATCACTGCTCGCCGGATCTCGGTGGGCGATCGAACATGGCGCGAAGGTGACGAGTGCAAGTTACTCCGGCATCGGATACGACGCGATCGAGACAACGGGCGAGTACATCCGTTCACTCGACGGATCGTTCCTTTGGGCGGCCGGCAATTCATCGGCCGATCATGCCGGATGGGACTTCGAGCATGTGCTCGTGGTGGGCGCAAGCGATGACAATGATGGTCGCGCGTGGTTTTCAAGCTTTGGGCGAGGTGTGGATCTCTTCGCGCCCGGCGTCGGCATTCTCAGCACCACGACGAACGGCGGTTACCAAGCATGGAGCGGCACGAGCATGGCGACACCGGTTGCTAACGGCGCGCTCGGCGTCGTTCGTTCTGTAAACTCAGCGCTTTCCGCCGCGCACGCCGAGTACATCTTGATGCACTCCTGTGATCCTTGGGCGGGCGGAAGCAATTCACTGCGGTGGGGATTCGGAAGAATCAATCTCCAGACGGCGGTCGAACAAGCACTCGCTGCCTCGACGCCCCAACCACCAGTCGCACGCGATGACCTTGCGAGTTCGTTCGTCGGCGCGACGGTCGATCTCGATGTGCTGTCGAACGATTACGACGCGAACATGGACACACTCGTCATCGATTGGGCGGCGAGCGAGACTTCACTCGGTGACGCAGTCACGGTCGTGCGAGCGACTGGCGCCCAACTCCGCGATCAACTGCGATGTACGACCCTACCGAATGCGCCGGTCGGGCCGCGCACGATCGCGTATCGACTCCGCGAACCGACCTCGGGCGCGACAGCAAGCGCAACGGCGACCATCACGCTCGACGCACTTCGGGAGCCCTCGTACCCCGTCGGCGAAGAGGCGGGCCTTCGATGTGATTACTACGAAGTCGTCGGACTCATCGCACTCCCTGATTGGTCGACGCTGACCCCATACCTCAGCGAAGTCGTGCCATCGGTCAACTTCGAAAGCACCGGCGAGAACTTCGCAGGGAGCGGACGCGCCGACAATGTTGGCGCCGTCTACCGTGGTTGGCTTTCGGTGCCAACCGGAGGCATATGGACGCTTTCCATCAATTCAGATGATGGCTCACGACTCTCCATCGGGAACGAAGTTGTCATCAACAACGATGGACTGCACGGCATGCAGACAGCAAGCGCGAACCTCGCGTTCGAAGCGGGTATGCATCCGATTCGACTCGAGTTTTTCGAGAACGGCGGCGGCGCGGGGTTCATCTTCTCGTGGAGCGGCCCTGGAGTCCAAACGCAAGTCATCACCCCACAGTTCCTGTTTCATGGAGGAAGCGTTTCCCGCGCCGACATCAATCAGGATGGCCGAGTCGATGCGGCAGACCTCTCCGCGCTTCTTGCGGCGTGGGAGACCACGAACGCCTCGGCTGACATCGATGAGAATGGACTCGTGAACGCGGTCGACCTCTCCATCCTGCTTGGGGCTTGGGGACGGTAACACCGAAGTCAACCTAAAAGTATGTTCGCCCACGCCGCCTGCATACGCCCAAGCGCTACATCGAGAGTCTCGCGCGTCGTCGCAAGGCTCAGCCGAATGTGACCCCGCGCGCCATCGCAGCCGAAGAAGAGTTCCACCGCACGCGCCGTGCCATTGGATCCTCCTCGGATTCGAGAGAAGGACGCGCCTTCCACCATGGTCGATCCATCGCACGCGCCGCGGCGCATCCCCAGAAGTTTTTCTCGCGAAACGCAGACGGAAATCTCCATCGCAACATCGCTCAATGTCTGCCCATCATGGGTGCAAAGGTGAACCCGATTGAGTTCCCGACCCGCGCAACGCCAATCGACTCGCGTCGCAATCGCAAGCATCACGATTTGGGTATCCTTTGGCACTATCGTTCCGTCGCGCTGCTCGTGAGTCACCGATTTCCAGATGCTCTCGCGAGCGCACGGCCGACCCGTAAAGAAGTTCCATCATGAGCCTCACTACTCTCGTCGTCATAGCGACCACCGCGCTCGCGCCGGCAGCATCGGAACTCACACCCACGCAAGAGGCCGACGCGCAAGTCGAACTGCAAGCGATTCGCAGTGAGATCGCCTCACTTCGAGAACAATGTCTGAACAGTGCCTCGTGGCTCACTCAGGAGCGCGCCGAGCAGATCCGTGCCGTTGTGCGGGATGTGCTGGCCGACACAACGACCCGAGAGTCGCTGCAATCCGTGCATCCAACCGCAGGTTGGGACAATGGCATCTTCCTCGAATCTCCTGACGCGAGTTTCAAGCTCTTCATCCGCGGATCGGAACAGGTTCGATTCACCTACGATCACCGCCCGTCCGTCCTCGGCGTGACTCCCAGCGGATCCCAGGACACTTGGGGCAGCGAGATCCGTCGCCTGAAGATCACCCTTGAAGGCCATGTGATTGACCCAACTTGGAAGTACAAGGTTGAGTTGGTCTTCCCCGCTGGCCAGACCGTGCTCGATGACGCGTACCTTGAGAAAGAACTCGCGAAAGGATTGAATCTGCGGGCGGGACAGTTCAAAGTCCCGTTCCTCCGAGAGTTCCTCATCTCCGACACAAACATGCTCATGGTGGATCGCTCCTCCATTGAGAGTTTCTTCAGCGCGAGCCGCGCCCAAGGTGTGCAACTGCAATGGCTCCAAGGCGACTTGCAACTCAGTGCGGCAGCCGTCAATGCAATTCAAGTGAAGAGCAACTACTTCTCGAGTGGCAATACCAAGAACCTTCCGTGGGATTCCCAAGTGGTCGCCGACTACGCCTTCGCTGCGAGGGCGGAATGGAAGGCCGCAGGCTCCTGGGCGCAACTCAAAGACCAAACCGCGTGGATCGGTGACGAGTTTGGGGTGCTCTTCGGAGTGGCTGGGGAAGTCGAGAAGAAGTCGAACAACCAAGGTGTGCCAGCGATGTACGGCGACCTCGAGCCATTCGTCATGAGTGCCACCGCAGATGTGCTCTTTCAGTTCTCTGGCGCCAACATCTTTGCGTTTGGCGTGTGGCGAGTGGTTGATCCCGGCCAAGACGGACTTGCCGACGCAAATCAGTTTGGAATCGTCGTGCAGGGCGGTTACTTCGTGAACGAAAAGGTGGAACTGACGGCGCGCTACGAATACGGAGATGCTGATTCCAATCCCAACGACATTCCTGCAACGCTCAACACCCTCAACGGCAACGGGTACTCCATCTTCAATGCGGTGACAGTCGGCGCGAACTGGTACATCCACAAGCAGCGCGTGAAGGTGTCAGGAGACATCGGCTACGCATTCGACGGCGTGGGCGCGTTCGCCAAAAACGGCAACGGATTCCTCGCGGACGGGACGAGCGCGAGTGGCGAGTTTGATGAAGGCGGCCAAGTTGTCGCCAAGCTCCAGTTGCAAGTCCTCTGGTGATCGGCGCCGGAGCACTCACAACCGAGATAGCTCCCCTTCGTCCGCCACATGCATCCCCGCAGCCTCAATGGACTGGCGAGCATCACTATTCGCGTTGAGCGCAGGGTTCGAGTGATTGAGGTGGATAAAGCGGATCTTCCCGCGCTCACTCGCGGGGAGCGCGCTAAACCGGTGAAGACTGTGCGAGATGAAAGGATGAGGGAAACCGGTCATGTCGCGACCGCCGAGCTCTCCGTTGGCGAAGAAGGTGCCATCGAGATACGCAACATCAACGCTCGCGATCAGATCCTCAACCCGGACACCTTGGGCGTCCCACTCCTCCCACGCGTCAATGTCTGGAATGTACAACACGCTTCCGTTCGCGCCTCGAATGCGAAAGCCCACAACTTCGGAGTACTCCTGTCGATGCGGGACCAAGATCGGTTCGATGAAAATGTCGTCAGCGAGTTGCACGGGTACGCCGTTGTTGAGATCTCGCAACTCGATGTTCTCGTACTGCACCATTTGCTCCCATGGACCATTCGTCGAGAGAAACTCCTTCATCCTGGGCATTGTGTAGACAGGAATAGCCTTCGCGCCCATGGACTCATGCCCGAGAAACATCAGTCCGGTGTAATGGCCAATGTGGGCGTGTGTAAGAAAGATGCCATTGACGACAGGACGCGGCGGGCCTCCACCGATTCGGTAGAGCGCGAGCAGTTGCTGCTTGAAGTCCGGCGTGGCATCGATCATCCAACGGTGACCAGTGCGGGGATCGAACACCCCCAAACAGGCGACACAACGCGATTCTGACGGGGCATCCCACCGAGGATCAGAGAAACTCCCTGCCTGTGGGACGCCGCCGTCCTGCGCGATTCCGAGCACGACGATCGAGGGTCCTGACGGCACCGATGCACATCCCATCGCAAACCAAAACGATGCCGCGAGCAATGGCCAACTCTTCATGCCTGGCATGCTAACTCGGTTGCCCGTGCGTCTTTGCGTACTCTCTGGTTCACAAAGTAGAGGAGACCAACTCAATGGCGGATGATCAATGCATTCGCGGCGCACGCATGCTCGTCATTCTCAAAGTCCTCGTAGGAGGCGAACTCTACGGAAAGGCCATTGTGGACGCACTCGCTAAGACGCGCGGCCTCACCGTCGCGATGGCGTCGTCCTCGCACAAATCAACGCTGCCAAGCTCCACCGCCGACATCGCGGAACGCCTTGCAACCATCGTGCTCGCGACGCGATTCGGGATGAAACATGCATCTGAGAGCGGACGACGGACCTCCTCCCTTCACGAGAGGCATTGGCGCATCGCGCATCCCGTCACGCAGCATCAGACTCGAGGTCTTGTGTCCAATCGACACACCGTTTCTCTCGCGACACTTCTCCTCGCCCCACTCGCGCAGGCGGATGTGTCCGGAGACACCATCGTCGTCACTGAGTTTTCGCCGTCAGGCTCGCAGGCGACAACCGTGGCGGAGCTGCAAGCGAACTGGGGATCCGTGCTCACTGGTCTGAGTGGCGCGGTGACTGCCGCGGATGTCGCATATCCAGGTGCTGGCATCAATGAGGTTGAACTTGAAGTGGAAACGGAAAAGACAGGCACGACCATCTTCTGGAAGATCGACCTCGTCACGGTGGATCTCATCGAACTCGACTATCTCGTCGACGCCATGGTTCCCGCAGGTGACGGCTTCCGATTCTCCACGGCGCCAGTGAACGCAATCCCTGGCGACTTCAACCCTGATGCGATCGTCGACGCGCTCGACCTCTCCGAAGCGCTCAATGCATGGGGACTCGTAAACCCTCCCATGGAT
>SXUJ01000019.1 GCA_005790565.1 Planctomycetia bacterium | reverse complement strand
GGTGCGTGCGTACGACGAGCATGAACCCCGCCTCGCCAATGGCGACGCGCAGCGGTTCGCTGATGGGCGCAGGTCCGTGAAGTTCAAAAAAGGTCGGGTTGGGGCTACTCATCGTTCGCAGTCACGCGGTTCGGTCTAGCGTCGTCGGTGTTGAGCACAGGCGGTGGGCTCACTGTCCATTCTCGGCGCAATCCCATACGGAAGGTGAGCGCGAAGGATGCACGCGCCACTCAGCTGCGCGAGTGTACTGCGATGCGTGGGGATCCTCTTCCCAATCGCCCCAACTCGTACGCGGTTCTTCCGTACACTTGCCGCGTCCGGAACGCCGATCTTCTTTGTCGCATGTCGCACTGCGTGCACGCCCGAAACCTCACCAAACGATTTGCCGGGTTCCCGGCGGTCGATGGGATCGACTTGGACTTGCCCACGCGCGGCGTCACCGGATTCCTTGGCCCCAATGGTGCGGGGAAGAGCACGACGATTCGCTTGCTCGCTGGAGTCCTCGCGCCGGATGATGGAACGCTTCGGGTGCTCGGCTTCGACAGTGCACTGCAAAGCGAGGCAATTCGTGCGCGGATTGGCTATCTCCCAGAATCTGCACCATTGCACCCCGAACTTACGGTGCTCGAGTTTCTTCGATACCGCGGACGATTGCGCGGATTGCATGGTCGATACTTGCGCAATGAGATTGCGAGCGCCGTGAGCCGCTGCGATCTATCCTCGGTGACGCAGACGGTGACGGGGCGCCTTTCGAAGGGATTTCAGCAGCGCGTTGGACTGGCCGCCTCAATCCTCGCGTCTCCTGAACTCTTGATCCTCGACGAGCCTTCAGTCGGCCTTGACCCCGCGCAGCTTGGCTCGTTCCGCAACCTCCTCTGTGAAGTCGGAGAGTCAGCGTGCGTCTTGTTTTCGACGCATGTACTCGCGGAGGTGGCGGCGGTGTGTGACGCGGTCGTTCTCATCGCGCAGGGAAAGTTACTCGCGCACGAATCACTCGTTCGCTTTCGCGAGCGCGGATTGCGCGAAGCGGTCTTCATGGTTGAGAGTGACAAGCCGATTGGGGCGATTCCTGAGTTTCTTGCCATCGCGCAAATCAATCGCGACTTGCAACTCGAAGACGGATGGACGCGAGTGGAGTTTCGCGGGCGTGATCGACGAACCGATCCGCGTGAGGGCGTTGCGAATGTGCTCCGCGCGAAGTCAATCGGGGTGCGAGTGCTGACCCGAGTGGATCCATCGCTCGATGCACTTTTCGTCGCGGCGGTCGAAGCCGCCAAGACGAGTGGCCCAAAGGAGCAAGCATGAACGGCGCGCTGACGGGCACGCGGCCGAGCTTGCGCGATCGTTGCACGCAGCGCCTGCTCCCGCCGTTCGCGGTCGCGATGCGTGAGTTTCACAGTGCGTTCGTGACGAGTACGGGTTGGATGGTGCTCGCCATCGCGGGTGTGGTTGCAAGTGTGACATTCTGTGCAAGCACCTTTGCGGAGGGTGGCCCGAGCACTTTGCGCGTACCGCTCATCGCGGCAGGATGGGCGCTCATCGTGACCGCGCCAGCGCTGTCGATGCGAACGATCGCCGAGGAATACCGGCAGAAGACTTGGGAGTCGCTCTTCGCATCACCGATTTCAAGTTTCGACATCGTCAAGGGCAAGGTGTTCGCCTGCGGCGCTTTGGTTTGCACGCTGCTCTTGCCGAGCGCGCTTCTCGTCGTTCCCCTTGAGTTCTATTCTGATCCTGATTACGGCGAACTCGCGTGCGGAATCTTTGGATTGTGGTTGTCCGCGACTGCAGCGTGCTCGCTAGGGGTGTTCCTCTCGTCCACGACTGCGAGTCAGGTCGTTGCGTACCTGTGCACGCTCTTCGCGTGGTTCGCCCTCGCGGTTGGTTCGCGCATGCTCGTTGGCGTTGTTCCACTCGAATGGGCGCGCGTGGTCGCGTCGCTTGATCCGCTCGCGCGACTGGAGACTTTCACGATTGGGCTCTTCGACAGCGCCGCGGTTGCATACTTCCTCTCCATCATCTTTGTCGCAACCATCGGCGCGAGCGTTCGACTGGAGCGGCTTCGTGTTCGTGTGGGGAAGACGGCAGCGGCGCGCGTACTTGATCGCGTGGAGATGGTCAGCTTTGTGGCTTCGAGTGTGGTCCTCGCGATCTCCTGCGTGTACTTCGCATCGCAGCCGAGATTTCGCCTTGAACTCGATCTGACCAAGACCCGCGCGTATAGCCTCGCGCCCTCAACGATCTCCATGCTCGAGTCTTTGCCTGCTGGCGCGTGGGAGATCGTGCTCTTCGTCGAGGACGCGAATGTCGACCGCGCCGTCTTGCGCCAAGTTGACGAAGTGCTCCACCGGATGCACGAAGTCAACCCTCGGCTTACCACGCGACGCATCAATCCGACCGATCCTGCGCAGGGTGGGGAGTACGAGTCCGCGCTTTCCGAAATCGTCGCACGAAACTCGACATCGATGGATGCCTACCGAGCCGCGATCGACGATGGCCTCTCGACCTTTGATCAGTTTCGTCGCGGTGCCGGGAGCCAGTCGACCGCGATTCGCGCGGCGATTCGCACGCTCGATGCGCAGCATCCAGCTCGTCGCGCAGGCGAGCAGATGGCCGCGTTCTTCGCGCAGATTGCGAGTGAGGGAGAACGATTTCAGGCGCGGATCGCAGAGTTTCTCACGACCTCCGCAGCGCGACCACTTCCAGAACTCGATAGTGCGCGAAGCGCGCTTTCCGCGGCGTTCAAGGCGTGGGGGGATCAACTCGCGGGAGCCGCGTCGATCCTCGATCAGTGGCGTGGAGTTGCTGGAATGCCGGAGGGTTCGAGGTCCTTCGGGCAGACGAAGTCGCGCGAGTACGACGAACTCGCGATGAGATTGCTCACCGTGCGCGAACAGCTCGAAGCGCTGCCTTCGCTCGAAATCGACGCGCTCACCAAGGCATTGCTTGCGGGCGAAGTGGCTGTGGTTCTCGCGCCGGAAGCAAGCGCCGTCATTCCCGCGTGGCAGTTGTTCCCCAAGGCTTCCAAACGCACGGCGGACAATGAAGTGGTCGCGTTCAATTGGGGGTTTCGCGGTGAGGAAGTACTCGCGAGCAGCCTTCGCACCCTTGCAGGCGCAAAGATGCCGGAAGTCGTGTTCGTGCATGCGGAGCCCTCCACGCTCCTGAAGAGCTCGACAGATCGCAGCGACCTTGTGGCGATGGCCGACGCACTGCGTGCCTCCGGCTCGCGTGTGATCGAGTGGATGCCGCACCTCGGGAAGCGGCCCGTTGCGGAGAGCGGCGTGACGCAAGTCTTTGTCATCCAACCACCGTTGCGTCGGAAGTCGCTTGAACCGAGCGCGGCCGAAGCATCACTCATCGCGACGACCGAGTCCTTGCTCGAAGGAGGCGATCGCGTGCTGATCACCGAGGGTCGAAGTTTGCTTTCCCTCCTCGGTCAACCTGACCCTTGGAGCACGATGCTCGAAGGCATGGGCATCCGCGCGCGCACCGGAAAGGTCATTTTCGAACTCGTCGCGCGAGAAGATGGAACTCCGGAGGCGCAGGCGTATCAGCTGATCGAACGATTCCCCAGAGCGATGCCGTTTGCGAGCCGAATGCAAGGTCGTGCGATGCTCCTTCCCCAACCAATGCCGCTGGAACTTGATGTGGCACGCGCCGAGGACGCGCACGTTCGCTGCATGACGGCGATTGAGTTGGAGCCCTTGGCGACCCGTTGGATCGAAGACGATTGGCGCAACGAAGGCGCGGGGGTTCAAGAAGTCTCAGCGAAGAAGCGGATGGAGTCGGTGCTGCCGCTGGCACTGCTGCTTGAACGGCGGCAGAGTGGCGCAGAGGGCGGCGATGCGCAGCGCGTGGTGATTGTAGGAAGCGGGGGATGGATGCTCTCAAGCGTCGCAGACATTTCGCAATCTCTCGGCGGTTCGCGCGTGCTTCTGACCAACCCCGGCAATCGTGAGTTCTTGCTCGCGAGCGTAGCGTGGTTGGCGAATCGAGAGGATCTACTTGGAACGGGCATGAGTGGGCGTGAAATCGCTCGAATTGAAGGGCTTTCCGATGAGGCGCGTCTGGTCTGGCGAGTGGTGCTCCTCGGACTCATGCCGTGCGCGCCGCTGGTTGCAGGCGCCTGCGTGATGCTCCGTCGACGAAGGGGAGGCCGTTGATGCGCACCCTGTGGGCTAGGAGATGGTGGCGCACGGCGACCCTTCTCGCGCTCGCCTTTCTCGTCGGGTATCTCTCCCGTGGCGGAGGATCGATTGACGAGGCGGCTCCACCGCGAAAGATGTTGCTTGATGCGGTGGAAGCAGATGCGGGCCTGCTCGACCGAGTGGAACTCGCCAGACGCCGCGCAGACGGGCAGGAGTCGCGTTGGGTCTTTGCCAAGGATGGTGATGCATGGCAGCAGATCGAGCCATTTGTGCATCCTGTCGACGCATGGGCCATGCGAAAGTTCGTCGCCATCGGAGGGGCACTTGAAGTGGTGCGGCAAGAACCACCAACCGACGCAACATTGAAGGCGCTCTCGTTGGATCCTCCTGCCGGAACGCTGACGCTCATTGGTGGGAACCGAGCAACGACGATTGACTTGGGCATTCGAGGACTCGCGGGAAAGGCGTTCCTTCGCAGGCGATCGGGCTCCGATCCTCCGGGGGACATCCTCGTCGTTGATGCCGAACTCCATCATCGCGCGCTCGGTATCGATCCAAGCGAGTGGAGATCGCGCGCGCTCTTTCCGCATGCGACAAGCGCAATGAGCGTTCAGTTCGACGGCGGGAACTTGCCGTTGACACTCGAGCGCAAGGCGGGCGCGTGGGAACTTGTTGCGCCCTCGAAGACCCGTGCTGATTTCCAGCAGGTCGAAGAGTATCTCGCGGCAAGCGCACGGTGTGAGTCGAGTGGATTTGTCGCTGACCGACCGCAGCAACTCGCGGTCTATGGACTTGATCCGCCTTCCGCAACGGTCGAGGTGACAACGAAGACCGAATCACGAACACTTCTCATTGGTGATCCGATCGCGATTGGTTCGCAGGACCGCTTCGGCATGGTGGAAGGCACGCCGTGCGTGCTTCGCTTGAGCGCGGCGACCCTCTCCGCAGTGGTGCCGCGGTTTGCATTGCTTGTTTCGCCGATCGCGTCTGGCGTTCGCGCTGCGGACGTGACGCAAATCGAGATTCTGCAGCCGGGCGATGGCGTGGTGCAGTCTTTGCGCTTGGAACGAACGCTCGATGGGTGGTGCGATCCATTCAATGCCGCGGCGCGAGTCAAGACGGACGCCGTACTGCAGTTGATCGGCGCGCTCACGGAATCGCGCGCGAAGTCTCTCGCGGCCGGCGCGGCCAATCCAGCGGATGTGGTTGCAACCGTGGTTCTTCGTGGCGTTGGTGGAACGAATTTAGGCGCGGTGATTGTCTCGCGTGTCCCTGAAACAGGAGAATGGGCACTCGATGACGGGTCAGGCGTGCGTCGCGTCTTCGTGGGGACCACCGCGCTGCCTCTGACGAGTGACGCACTCCTGTTCAGCAAGTGATGGCAGGGCGAGTGAAGCGAGCGTCGTGCAGCGATAGTGGAGAAGTGCGTCCGCATCGCGTCGACGCACACTGAGCAGGCGCGCGGGAATTGCCTGCTGCATCGCATCGGTGCGGAGTCCGCGAACACTGGCGATCGCATTCGCGTCGCCGATGATGAGCGGCCCTACGAAAGAGAAGATCTCGTCGACGAGACGCTCGGCGAACAACTTTCCGACCAATCCGCCGCCTGCTTCGACAAGGATGGTGGAAATGCCGAGGTCGAAGAGCGTGCGACACGCGGGAGTGATTTCGCCACTCTCCCCGAGTTCAATCAGATTCGCACCTGCGGCCACAAGCGCGCGAGCGCGCGCTGCGGCGGATGTGTCGCGCACGGACTCCGGAAGCACGAGGATGGTGACCTGCCCTTCGCGAGCATCCTCGAGCAACGCACAATCGAGCGGCGTGTTGGCGAGCGGGTCGTAGACGATTCGCAATGCCAAGCGGCGGATTTTTTCGCCGCGGGCGTTGAGTCGTGGATTGTCCGACAGCACAGTTCCAATGCCTGTGAGGATCGCATCGACTCGGCCCCGTTCTCGATGCACCATCCGTCGCGCGCGCTCGCCGGAGATCCACTTCGATGCCCGAGACTGCAGCGCAATCCGCCCGTCAATGGACGCGGCCCACTTGACGCTGACCCACGGCAGTCGTGTAACCACGCGCTTGAGAAATGGGAGTGCGAGTTCTTCTGCGTCGAAAGAAGGAAGCGGCGCAACTTCAATCCCGGCTTCACGCAATCGCTGCGCGCCGCCGGCCGCGCGCGGAAATGGATCGCCGACGGCGTAAAACACTCGTCGAACGCCGGCATGAATGAGCGCCTCCGAACAGGGCGGCGTGCGGCCTTGATGATTGCACGGTTCGAGTGTGACGACGGCAGTCGCGCCGCGGGCGCGGCCTGCCGCAGCTGCAAGCGCATCCGCCTCCGCGTGCCCTGCGCCGATGCGGGTGTGGTATCCCTCGCTGATCGTGCGGCCATCGTCATCGAGTATCACGCAACCGACCATCGGATTCGGTTCCACAAGCCCGTGCCCGCGCGACGCGAGTCGCACCGCCCGCGCCATCGCTTGTCGCAATCGAGGTGATGCTTGGTCGATGCTCATGCGCAATCGTTCGCCGTTTGGAGTTGCACGAGATCGCCATTCGCGTGGGGACGAACGCGTTGGGCGCGATAGAAGAGCTCGACGATGAGGATGTCATCCTGTTGCTCGCCTGCGGCGTGCGTGAAGGCCAATCGTGCGAGGACCTGCGCCCAACGACCGCCGGGATGCGCTCGCGAGAGCGTCGTTTGCAATCGATCAATTCCGAAGCGTTCCCCGCTCAGGCTCACGGCTTCGATGAGTCCATCGGTATAGAAGATCGCGCTGTCGCCTTCGTGCATAGGGATCGATTGCTCTGTCGTTCCACACGCATCATCCTCGACGGCGCCGAGCAGATAGGTCGTGGAGTCGAGGGTGCGCAAGCTGCGCGAACTGCGCACGATGGCGGGAGGATGCCCCGCATTCGCCCAGCGCAAAGTTCCGGTTGTGGGATCGAGGCGCGCGGCGATGGCGGTTGCGTAGAGTCGATGCCTCGCGAGTAACTTGCGGAAGTAGTGATTCAGTCGTTGGAGCAGGAGCCCTGGGCCGTCGTCGGGATGTTCGCTCAGGAGTCGCTCGAGTTCGCCTTGGACGCGTGCAATCGTCAGCGCACTCGCGATGCCGTGTCCGACGACATCGATGAGAAGTACGGTGGACCGCCCCGCATGATCAAACTCGAAGTACACGAAGTCTCCGCCGATCTGCGCCGCAGGTCGGTAGACGAAATCGAATTGCACATGACCGTCATCGCACGGTTTCGGAAAGAGCGTCTCTTGCAATTTTCGCGCATGCCCGAGCTCTTGTCTGAGGAGTCGAAACCGGTCGCCCGCGAATCCCGCTTTGAATTCATTCTCATGCCATCGCATGCGGTAGTGACAAATGAGCAGGCCGGGCGCGAAAAGGAATGGCGCGAAGGCGGCTTGCGCGAGGAATCCGCCCCAACCGCCCTCAACGATCGCGAGCGCCGCACGGAGCGCAATCCACGCAGCGAAGAGCGGCCAGACCGGCCGAAGGGATTCGCGTGGACTCCATGGCAAGAAGAGGCATGCCGCGAAATGCCAGAAGCAAATGGAGAACAGCGGGAACACCCACGCATCTCGATCGATAAACATCGCGCCTGCTTCCCACGCAAGTTTGGTTGCTCCTAGCAGCAGGATCAACTTGCTTGCGGCGCGAAGCGCGCTTCTGCGCGAACCGAGCTGCGGACGCTTGACGAGCCCGACCCAAGCGAGAATTCCAAAGACGACGGGGGTGGAGAGGAGCCAAACCCAGGGAGGAAGCGCCGTGCCTCGCGCGCTTGGATTGTCCGGCTGTGACGATGGATTTCCGCGTGGCGCGGAGGCGCGTGTGGTCTGGTCCAATCGACGCGCTGGAGAGGATGGGGCAATGTTGGATCCTCGCGAAGCCGCGGATCGAGGGCGCGCATTGGGGCTTCGGGTGAATGCGGATTGCACTCCGTCGAGGAAGGAACCTAACGCAACGCCGAGCTCACGCGCCGCGACGCGACCATCGAGATTGACGATGCTCCGTCGCTCATCCCGCCGCGCGCGCGCGCGTTCGGACGGCGAGAGATTCGCATCGGGTTCCGGCGGAGGCTCGATCGCTACCGCATTCGGCGTGAGGAGTATCGGGGGCAAATCCAGCGCCTCCGCTTCGAGCAATCTCGGCGGCGTGGAGTCCTGTGTGGCGTAACGTTCGAAAATCGGTGGAAGGTAGGTGCGCGCGACCATGCCGCTCACGGCGAGGAGTTCCCACAACGCGAACGCGAGGCAGAGCCAGCCGAGCCGACGCCGCAGCAGCTTGCCAAGTTCGCGGTCGTACTCGCTTTGAAAACTCACCCCCACAAGGTCAAGCGCGTGCGCCGGTTCCTTCAAGTCCGCGCCAAGTGGCGGTGTCGGTGTAAGCGGAGATTCGTGGGTGCTGCCGTTCACGGGTGTCCATAGTTTACGCGGCGGTTTGATACAAGCGAACGAGGCCGCAGTCGCGGCCTCGTTCGGAGGGATGCAAATTGTCTGCAGGAAACACTTAGCCCTGTTTCAGGACTTCTTCCTTCAAGCGCTCTGGCATGAGGCGGTAGGTGAGTGGTTCCATCGTGCTCGTTGCCCGACCCTGCGTCATCGAGCGGAGACTCGTCGTGTAACCGAAGAGTTCCGAGAGCGGGACTTCCGCCGTGATGATGCGGACGACGCCGCGCAATTCCGAGTCGGTGATCTGACCGCGTCGCGACGCGATGTCGCCGCTGACATTGCCGAAGAACTCGTCAGGAGTCGTGACGACGAGCTTCATGATCGGCTCGAGCAGCGAGACACCCGCGCGGGAGCAACCTTCGCGGAACGCGAGTGCGCCCGCTTGCTCGAAGGCGATCTGGCTCGAGTCGACATCATGGTACGAGCCGTAGACGAGTTCGACCTTGACATTGATCAGTGGGTAACCGCCGATGACGCCCGACGCCGCAGCAGTGCGGACGCCGTACTCCACGGGCTTGATGAACTCGCCGGGAATGACGCCGCCCGTGATCTTGTTCACGAACACGACGCCGTCCTTCATCTCGAGCTCTTGCTCCTTCGCCTCTTCGGGAGTGATAGGGCTGACGGTGACCACTGCGTCACCGAACTGACCGCGACCACCCGACTGCTTCTTGAAGAGACCGCGGACATCCTTGGCGGACCCGGTGATCGTTTCGCGGTAGGACACGCGCGGTTTCCCGACGGTGACATTTACCTTCAGGTCGCGGACGAGCTTGTTCTTGATGATTTCGAGGTGCAACTCGCCCATGCCCGCGATGATGGTCTC
>SXUJ01000018.1 GCA_005790565.1 Planctomycetia bacterium | reverse complement strand
CGTAGATCGTGCAAATCTTGACGACTTCCTTCGCATCGCCGACGCTCGCCTCGACCTTGTTGAGGTCGATGTTCTTCTTGATGTAGACGACAGCGCTATACGCGCCAGTGACGACTGCTTGCGTCGCAGCACCGGTGAACCAGTAGATGACGGCTCCACCGATGAGAAGACCCAAGAGCACTTCGGGTTGCACGATCGAGAGTTTGCCCACGACGATGTTGGCGGACGCGGTGAGTTGCTCCTGCGTTGCCGCTGCCCCGCCTTCGGCTCCTGCCTTGATGAGTGCGAGGATGATGCCGAAGACCATCGTGGTTGCGCCCACCACGGCAGTGCCGATGAGCACTGGCTTCGCGGTCGCCTTAAAGGTGTTGCCTGCGCCGTCACCCTTCTCCAGCGTGTGCTTCGCCGAGTCAAAGTCTGGAGTGACACCGAAATCTCGCTTCAGCTCATCCGCGATGTTTGGGAGTGCTTCGATACGAGAGAGCTCGTACACAGACTGCGCGTTGTCGGTGACAGGCCCGAAGCTATCGACAGCAATCGTCACGGGACCCATGCCGAGGAAGCCGAAGGCGATGAGACCGAAGGCGAAGATCGGCGCGGCAAAGGCGTACGCCTGCGGCATGACTGCGGCGAGGTCGCGGTCTTGCGAGCAGAACCATCCGAGCGCCATGAGCGTTGCGATGACGAGTCCCTTCCAGAACGCCGAGAAATTCCCTGCGACAAATCCGGAGAGGATGTTGAGCGACGCGCCGCCTTGCTTGGATGCGTTGACGACTTCCTTCACATGGCCGCAGCTTGTGGAGGTGAAGATCTTGGTGAACTCGGGAATGAGTGCGCCGGCGATGGTTCCGCAGCTGATGATCATGCTGAGAGCGAACCACAGGTTGGGAAGCGCATTGCCGCCGTAGGTGATGTCGCCAAGCAGCACCTTGCTTGCCACAAAGGTGATGACGATGGAGAGGAGCGACGTGATCCAGACAAGGCTCGTCAGCGGAGCTTCTTCGTGGAAGGACTTCGAGGTTGCGAAGCGGGCCTTCGAGATGGCCTCGTTGGCGTAGTACGAGACGAGCGAGGTGACGATCATCAGTGCGCGCATCGCGAAGAGCCAGACGATGAGCTTGCCGCACATCTCTCCTGCTTCACCGGTGTTTCCGAGTGAGTACGCAAGGAACGCGATGAGTGCAACGCCCGTGACGCCGTAGGTTTCAAAGCCGTCGGCGGTTGGGCCAACCGAGTCGCCCGCGTTGTCGCCGGTGCAGTCTGCGATGACACCGGGGTTCTTCGGATCATCCTCTGGCAGCTTGAAGACAATCTTCATGAGATCAGCGCCGATGTCGGCAATCTTCGTGAAAATACCGCCGCAGATTCGGAGTGCTGATGCGCCGAGCGATTCACCGATCGCGAAACCGATGAAGGATGGGCCGACGAGTTCGGCCGGCAGGAACATCAGAATGCAGATCATGAAGAAGAGTTCGACCGACACGAGCAGCATGCCGATGGACATACCCGACATCAGGGGAATGCTGAGTACGGGAAGCGGGTATCCCTTCAGCGATGCGAACGCGGTCCGCGAATTCGCCTGCGTGTTGATGCGGATGCCGAACCAACTCACGCCGTAGCTTCCGAGAATGCCGAGGATCGAGCTCAGCAGAATCACGGTGAGGTCGCGCGCGGACTTGTGTTCGAGGAATCCGAAGTAGAAGAGGATTGCGGCGGCGATGAGAATCCACAGCACGGCGAGGAACTTGCCCTGCTGCCACATGTAGCTCTTGCAGGTCTCCCAAATGATGTTGGAGACGTTGAGCATCGACTTGTGCGCGGGAAGCGCGACGGTCTGCTTGTACTGCACAAGTCCGAAGAGTGCGCCGAGGACGGAAATGATGAGGCCTCCATAGAGGAGGAAACTGCCCGTCATTCCATTGCCGAAGGTGATATCGCTCACATTCGGAATCTGGAGGTCGGCTTCGCCTGCGAATGCGGCGGTGGACATCGCCAAGAATGGCACGGCGTACGTCAGGACGCGCATGCTGCGGGAAAGGGAGTGCTGCTTCTCCAAGTGTTCTTCCTTCATCAATGCCGCGGGTGAAGATTGCGGCGTGTGCTTCTGCATGAAATGACCGACAGCGACACTCCAAGATCTTCCTCTTGGAATGCTGCCATCAACGGACGCAACGGCGTCAGAGCGGCGGGACTATACCGCAAGCGGCCCAAAGGTGTTATCGGCGAGGCTACCGGCGAAAGGGCGCGCTTCAACGCGATGCAAATCCTCGACGAAGCTCGACATGCTTCAACGGCCACCTCGCGAGGCATAGTCTCTTCCGCAACCGAGGCGAATCGATCGTCCCCCTCAGTCGATCAAGCCTTGACGGCGTGCTTGGAAGGCCGTGCAGCGTGCACCAACCCGCACAGCGGTTGCTACCCCATGAGCCCGGCGAGCGGATTGCCCTTTACATCGGTGAGGCGGTAGTCGCGACCCTGATGACGGTAGGTCAATCGCTTGTGATCGATTCCCAAGAGGTGCAGCATGGTCGCGTGCAGGTCGTGCACATCCACGGGGTTCTCGACGATGTTGTAACCAAAGTCGTCGGTCTCCCCCCAACTGACGCCCGGCTTGATTCCACCACCCGCTGCCCATGAACTGAAGCAGCGCGGATGGTGATCGCGGCCGTAGTTCGTTCTGGAGAGCTGTCCTTGACTGTACACAGTCCGCCCGAACTCTCCGCTCCACAAGACCAGAGTGTCTTCGAGCAGGCCGAGGCGCTTGAGGTCTTTCACCAGCGCCGCCTGCGCTTGATCCACCGCCATCGTCTGCGCGCGAAGTTCGCTCGGGAGATTGCCGTGTTGATCCCAACCGCGCATGTAGAGCTGCACGAATCGCACGCCTCGCTCGGCGAGTCTTCGTGCGAGCAGGCAGTTCGCCGCGAAACTTCCCGCTCGGTGCACTTCAGGCCCGTACATCTCAAGCGTTTCTTTGCTCTCCGCGCTGAAGTCGGTGAGTTCAGGCACGCTCATCTGCATGCGATACGCCATCTCGTACTGCGCAATTCGGGTTTGCACTTCCGGGTCGAGGCTCGCTTCGAACTCACTCGCGTTCATCTCTTGCACGGCGTCGAGCATCTTGCGTCGATCTTGGCGCGACACGCCCGTCGGATCGTTGAGATAGAGCACGGGATCCACACCCGATCGCAGCTTGCACCCTTGATGCTCGCTCGGAAGGAATCCACTTCCCCAGAATCGTGCAGACAGCGCCTGCATGTTGCCGACACCCTGCGTGATCATCACCACGAAGCTCGGCAGACTGTTGTTCATGCTGCCGAGCCCGTAACTCAGCCAACTGCCAAAGCTTGGTCGACCGGGTTGCTCCGAACCAGTCTGGAAGAAAGTGATGCCAGGCTCGTGATTGATCGCATCCGTGTGCATCGATTTGATGACGCAGATCTCCTTCGCAATGCTTCCGGTGTGCGGGAGCAACTCACTGAGCCAAAGGCCATCTTCGTTGTTCTCGTAGCGATCGAATCGGAACATCGAAGGCGCGACCGGAAATCGCGCCTGTCCGCTCGTCATCGTCGTAATGCGCTGCCCATTGCGAATGGAGTCGGGCAGTTCCTTGTCGAACTGATCGACGAGCGTTGGCTTGTAGTCGTACAAGTCCAACTGGCTCGGGGCACCTTCCATGTGAAGATAGATGACGCGCTTGGCTTTGGGTGCAAAGTTGGCGAGGTTGGGAATGCTCGGCGCGGCCGGCGGCACGAACATCCCTTCTGCAACGCGTGAAGACAAGAGTGAAGTGAGCGCTGCGCCACCGATGCCCGCGGCGAGTCCACTCGAGAGTTGCCCGAAAAATCTTCGCCGGGTGACATTCAGCAGGTATCCCTCGAGCGGATCGAACGGGCCTTCGCGTTGCTGTGGATTTGTCGGCATGAGAGCGTCAGTCCTTCACGATCACCGCGTCACTCGCGAGGATGGTGTTCGCGAGCATGGTCCACGCGGCGAGTTCCGCAAGTGGAATTCCATTCGGAAGTGGAGATGCGCCGGTGACGAGGAGTGCTTGTGCGTCCTGTGGCGCGCTTTCGTAACGGGTGCGGAACGAAATGAGCGCCGATTGCAGCGCGGCTTCCACGCGAGCGTTTGGCAAGGCGCCCGTCATACTGCGGACGAGGCTTTGAATGCGAGCGGTATCCGTGAGATCGCTCTTTGCGAGGCCGTGCTTCGCAGCCTCGCGAGCCGCTTCGACGAATTGTGGATCATTCCAGAGTACGAGCGCCTGCAGCGGCGTGTTCGTAGTCATGCGTCGCGTCGTGCAGAACTCGCGCGTGGGTGCGTCAAGCGTCAGCATCGTCGGTGGTGGAACGGCACGCTTCCAGTAGGTGTACACACTTCGGCGGAAAAGATCCGCGCCACTGTCTTGCACATAGCTGCGAGTATTCGACTGCGGCATCGAGACTTCTTCCCATAACCCCGCGGGTTGATAGGGCTTCACGCTCGGGCCGCCGAGGCGCTCTTCGAGTAATCCTGCCACAAACAACGCCTGATCGCGAATCTGCTCCGCGCTCAGTCGCGAGCGAGGGAACCAGCCAAGAAGGCGATTGTCTGGATCGATCGCGGCGAGTTCCGGTCTGAGGCGGGATGACTGCCGATAGGTATCGCTCAAGACAATCTTGCGAACGACTGCGTCGAGGTTCCATCCGCTCTCGCGGAACTCAACAGCAAGCCAGTCGAGAAGCTCAGGGTGTGTCGGCCATTCGCCTTGATAGCCAAAGTCTTCGACCGTCCGCACGATACCTTGACCGAAGAACTGCGCCCACAGTCGATTCACGGTCACTCGTGCGGTGAGCGGATTCTCCTCCGACATGAGCCACTGCGCGAGACCAAGCCGATTGCTCGGCGCATCAGCGGCTAGTGCGCCCAGTGACCTCGGGACAGCACGCTCGACGCGGCGCTTGGGATCAGGTTGATCGTAGAGGCCGCGCGCGAGCACGAAAGTGTCGTTCGGCTTCATCCGCTCCTGCATCACCATCGTGCGCGGGCTGGACGCGAGAAGTGTGCTTCGCTCCCCTTCGAGCGCAGCGATTTGCGCATTCAGCGCTTGATACCGCGGAGAATGCGCGCTTCTCCACGCGCTGTCGGCCTTGATCAACGCGTCGCGACTGGCGCGTCCCTCGGGAAGCGCCAACGCAAGCGTTGCAGGAGCGATGACTCCAGTCCGCTCGGCTGCTCGGTGATAGAAGCCACCTTGGCCACCGGTGTTGACCACCTTGCAAACGAGCGCGTTTGCGCCTTGGCGCAGTGGCAATCGGACGCGATCGCTCTCTGGAATCACACCACGATCAACTTGGTTGCGATGGACTTCTCTTCCATTGAGAGAGACGACGATCCCGTCGTCGCTTGAGAGGAATAGGTCCACTTCGCAATCCGCAGGCGCAAAAATCTCACGCGCCACATACTCCGCACCGATCCCCTGCGCGAGTGGCACGGAGGTCGCCTCAGACACACCAGGCGCGAAACGGAAGTTGAAGTTCCTTTCGACGCCAAACTTTTCCCGAAGCGGAAGAACGTCCCCAACTTCAGGACCAAATGCGGTTTCGTAAAGATCCTTCGTCGTCGGCGCAGGAAATGGTCCTGCGATGTACCAACGCGACGAGGCAAGCGGGAGTTGCTTGACGAAGCCTTCGGAGAGTTTCGCAAGCGTGAGGCGTGGGCGCGCAAAGCTGTGCTGGGGGTATTGCGATTGGTACACAAGGCGAACAGTCACCTTCGTGCCGCCCGCGAATCCAAACGGTTCGCGCGCAAGGAAGAGCGCGGCGCGGGCACTCGGCGCCCCGCTGTGCGCATCCACGGCCCACACGCGGCCGTCGCCGCCCACGAGCGCGTTGACGGCGTTGTAATCGCCGTTTTGTTGTTCGACATCCGCCCATGCCCATGTCAATGGAACGCGGCGCGTCTCGCCGGTCTGTACCGATGTCGCTTCCAACTCGATCGCATCGAGGACCGCGTTGCCATTGGGAGCACGACCCACGCGCGCGTTGGGATTCGCAGGGTCAAGGACCGCCTCGAGCAAGATGCCCCGAATGTCAACGGCATCCGTTTGCAAGACGATGATCTGCTCATCGTTGTCGGGATTTACGCCGGAGACCAGGACCGATCCGTCGGGCTGTGCGACCATGGTCGCTCCACCCGCCGAGGTTGCGCTGACGATGGTTGGTGCCACCCACGCAAGATTCTCTCCCGAACGAAAACCAGTTTCGAATGCGGTTCGCGCATTTCTCTCGGTTTCGTCTGGGGTCTCTCGTGTCGTCAGCAGTTCCTTCAACTGTCGCTCGAGCGACACAACCTGGGATGCGTGCATGGGCGACGGAACTTCGATGGCAGGTTCGAAGGCGCGCTTGGCGTCAGGGAGCTGTGAATAGACGCCAGGTTCTTCGTTGGAATTGAAAAACGCGAAGAGCGAGTAGAAGTCCTCGGTCGTCACTGGATCGAACTTGTGGTCGTGACATCGCGCGCAACCAACCGTGAGCCCGAGAAAAACCGCGCCCGTCGTGTTCGTGCGATCCGCGGCATACTCGACGAGGTACTCTTCGTTGATTGCGCCGCCCTCGTCACTGGTGACGTGGCAGCGATTGAAGCCACTCGCGATTTTCTGATCGATCGTTGCGTCGGGAAGGAGGTCGCCAGCGAGTTGCTCAATGACGAATTGATCAAACGGCATGTTGGCGCGAAAGGCATTGATCACCCAGTCGCGGTAAGGCCATATGGACCGCCCAGCGTCCATATGTATGCCGGCAGTATCAGCGTAGCGTGCAGCGTCGAGCCAAGGCACCGCCATGCGCTCTGCGTAGCGCGTGCGATAGGGCTCGGCGGTGAGGATTTTCTCCACGAGTTGCGCGTAGGCGTCGCTTCGCGTGTCGGCGAGGAACGCGTCAAGTTCGGCCACCGTGGGAGGAAGTCCGGTCAGGTCGAGGAAGAGCCTTCGAGCGACTGCTTCGCGAGGAGCGTGTTCGGCGCGATCGAATCCACGCGCTTGCAGGGCGCTGCGAGTGAATGCGTCGATCTCGTTCGAAGTCTCCGCAACACCCTGCGGCGTCGCTTTCACCGGAAGCGTGAAAGCCCAGTGGGATTCATAGGCCGCTCCTTCGTCAATCCACGCGCGGAACAACTCCCGCTCCTGGGTGGAGAGTGCGTGTTTGCCGCTGTCGCTCGGAGGCATTGCCTTTGAGAGATCTGCGCTCTGGACTCGTTGCATCAGTAGGCTCGACGCAGCATCGAATGGCACGATCGCCTGACCGTGCTCGCGAGGGGCGATCGCGTCGGCGAAGCTGTCGAGCCGCAGGCCTGCTTGTTGCTTGGCACGGTCAGGTCCATGACAAAGGAAGCACCGATCAGAGAGGATTGGTCGGATATCGCGACCGAAGCGAACGCCATCGACAGGGGCCGATCCAATTCCCTCGCGACCGGCGTCCCGTTCTCGCGTGAATCTGGTTGGATCGACCGTCGCGATGGCCGCAACGCCAAGCAGCGAGAGTATCCCAGCAATGACGGCGCGCTGTGCGGGACTCATGGCGCACAAATACTACCTTGCCTATCCAGATTGCCAAATGGGTGGCGGCTTGTTGCGAGCGAACCATGGGTCCGCTGCACTGCACGATCGTGTGAAGGGCGGGGCGAAGGAAGCGGGCGACGGGATTCGAACCCGTGACATCTTGCTTGGAAGGCAAGAACTCTACCGCTGAGTTACGCCCGCAGTAGCGCGGCGAGTATAGCGCAATTGTTTCTTTGCGCTCGCTCTCACGCGCGCTATTGCGCCGCTTGCACCGCTTGCAACAACGCATCGAAGTCAATCTGTTCCTGAGGTGATTCCTGCACGCGCATGTAGGAAACTCGACCCGCGCGATTGACGACAAACACGGCGCGCTTTGTCACGCCTCGGAGTCCCATGAGTTCTTCATGCAGAGCACCCCACTCCGCCGCGACGGTCTTGTTGAAGTCCGACAGCACTGGGAATGGAATATTCAACTCACTCCGGAATCTCTCGGTGACGAAAGGACTGTCGATGGAGATTCCAAAGATCTCGCATCCAAGATGACTCCAGCGAGCCCAGTCGTCACGAAAATGGCAGAGCTCTGCGGTGCAGGTCGAACTGAACGCGAGTGGGAAAAAGAGGAGTACGACTGGGCGCTTGCCGAAAAGCGCTCCAACATCCACGAGGTCGCCTCGTTTGGATGGAAGGCTGAAGGGAAGGGCCGCGTTACCTAGCTCAATCGGCATACCGAACGAACCATAGCGCGCTGACGCGCCCGCGCGACCGCAATGGAGCGTCTTCGAGAGAATCGTTCCGAAAACCGTGGTGTCTCCGAGGTCGCACCCGTCCTCGAATTGACGACTTGTTATCAGTCCTTTCAGTATTCAATCGACTCGCCTAGGGAACTTCCTCATCTGGCTGAAATTGGCGGAAAACACGAAATCGCGATTGGAAGGTGCCGAGAACGGTGTAGTTTCGAGTGGCCTATGGGTGCGACAGGGGTGTCCCCTGTCCGCGTTTGGTTTTTGACGGATGTTTTTGACCTCACACTCAGGAGAGATCTGATGCGTTCTAAGAATTGGTTCCTCTGCGCGGCGGTCGCTGCGGCATGTTCCGCAACGACCCTCGGACAGGATTGCGGCGCCCCTATCGTTGCTGTTGAAGGCGCGAACTTGATCGATACAACCTCGCAGACGGCGGACATCGACCTCACTGGGATTTGCGATCCAGGCCCCTTTGGGACCGACTCGATTTACAACGTTGCGTACTACTCGTTCGTCTCGACGCTCGACGGCGACTGGACACTTTCGACATGCAACATCGCAGACTTTGACACCCGCATTGCGGTGATGTCGGTGTGCGGTGATGTCACCACGACGATCGTCTGCCTCGACGATACCGCCGGCTGCGCGAACTTCACGACGACGCTCGTGCTTCCTGGCACGGTTGCCGGGACAACCTATTACATCGCGGTTGGTGGCTACTCGAACGCTGACTTCGGCACCGGCACCCTGCAGATCACTTCAGGCGGTGGTGGCGGCGGCGGCGGCGGAACGGGCTGCGGCAGTGACAATCCTCAGGATTGCTGCGTTGCAGGCTCCACCCCTGGCTGCAATGATGAAACTTGCTGCACCACGGTGTGCGCGGCGGACGCGTACTGCTGCGACACCCAGTGGGATCAGATCTGCGCCGATGAGGCCGCTGGCCTCTGCAAGATTTGCGGCGCGACACCATGCGTTCCTGATTTCACAGTTTGCAATGTCTTCGAAGGCGAGGATTGCGGCCTTGATTTCAACGGTGGTTGCAACAGCCCAGCGCCGATCTACGGCACGATTGCAGTGGGTGACAAGCTCTGTGGCAACATGTGGGCCGACGCGAATGTGCGAGATACCGATTGGTTCTTGCTCACCTCGCCAGGTCGCTACGTGACCTTCTCGCTCACGAGCGCGGTGCCTTCTTACCTGTTCGTCGCCGATTACGCATGCCCACCAGGCATCGTCGCAAGCAACACGCTTGGCGGTTGCCCAGTCGTCGTTCCCAGCGTGTGCCTCCCGGCAGGCGATTGGGTCGTCATCGCCCTTCCGTCGCTCTTCGGTGGCTTCCCCTGCCCGGGCGGCGACTATGTTCTTGAAGTAACCGATGATGGCCTTGATTGCACCGGACCGGAGAACGACGAGTGCGACGGCGCGCTTGAGATCCTCGAAGGTGTGACGCCATTCGATACCAACGGGGCTTTCACGGGGACCGTGATTCCTGAGTCGTGCGACGAAGGATTCGGCGTGGGCTTCGCGAAGACTCTCTGGTACACCTTTACCCCATCAACCTCGGGCATCTGGACATTCTCGACTTGCAATACCTGTGATTACGACTCGCGCTTGGCGATCTTCACCGATGACTGCCTTGCGATGCAGATTGTTGCTTGCAACGATGACGGCGCGGGCTGTGGCCTCACCTCAAGCATGAATGCGCAGCTCGAGGCAGGCATACCTTACCGCCTCGCCATCGGCGGCTTT
>SXUJ01000177.1 GCA_005790565.1 Planctomycetia bacterium | reverse complement strand
CGTCCCTCGGTTGCGTCGCACCCAAAGAATGTGGTCTTCCTGAGTGCAGATGCGTTTGGCGTCTTGCCCCCGGTTTCGAAGCTCACGCCGGAACAGGCGATGTATTACTTCCTCAACGGATACACCTCGAAACTCGCCGGAACCGAAGCGGGCGTCAAGGAACCCCAGCCGAACTTCTCTCCGTGCTTTGGCGGACCCTTCCTGCCTCGTGCTCCCATGGTGTATGCAGAGATGCTCGCCGATCGCATCAAGAAGCACGGCGCGCATGTGTGGCTGCTGAACACCGGTTGGACGGGCGGTCCATACGGCGTTGGACACCGATTCAAACTCGGGTACACACGCGCGTTTGTGACGGCGATCCTCAATGGATCGCTCTCCAAAGCGACCTTCGAAACGCATCCGATCTTCGGTCTGTCGATTCCGACTGCAGTGGCCGGCGTGCCGAGCGAAGTGCTCAACCCTCGCAACACGTGGGCCGACAAGGCGGCGTACGACGCGAAGGCGAGCGATCTCGCGAAACGTTTCCGCGACAATGAAGCGAAGTTTCAGATGTCGGCGGCAGTCCGCGCAGCCGGACCAGGCGCGCTGAATCTCGTGTCTGCATGAGCGAGCCGATCGAGGGCTCCTGAAGGAACTTGCCACGCGACACAGCGCGATGCGCCAGTGCTCAAGATTCGTGAGCAATGCGATGCGGCTCAATCTCAACCGGAGCAGGAGAGGCATCGCGGTGCCCCGCGCGAGCGATGAGGCAGGCGCGGATCTTTTGCGCGATGCTCGCAGCGTCGAGGCCAACTTCCGCGAGTTGCTCGCTTCGCTCGGCTTGATACACCCAAGCATCCGGCATCGCCATACGATGAATCATCCGGCTGTCGATGCCGTGTTCATTGCACGCTTCGAGGACGCAACTCCCAAAGCCGCCACGAATGGAATGATCTTCGATCGTGAGAATGGGAATCTGCATCGCGGTGAGTTGCTTGAGTAACTCATGGTCGATGGGTTTGGCGAATCGCGCGTCGTAGAGATCGACCTCGACGCCTTCTTGCGCGAGTGCCTGGATCGCAATGCCTGCCTCGATCGCCAGGGTGCCGTAGGCGAGCACCGCCGCGGCAGGTCGATGATGCGTGACGAGGGCGCGTGCTTTGCCAAAGATGAAGTCTGGGCAGCGGCAGCTTGAGAACATATCGCTCACACTGTCGCGTGGATATCGCACGGCGCTCAGCCCTGATTCGAAGTCGGCCATGAAGTGCAGCGCTGCCTTGAGGCTTGGTTCATCCATCGCCGCAAGCAGGCATGCTTTCGGAAGCGTTGCGAGGAGCGCAATGTCACAGAATCCGTGATGGACGGCGCCATCCCCACCCACATACCCCGCACGATCAAGGCATAACCGCACGGGCAAGCCTTGGAGCGCGCATTCTTGGAATGCCTGATCAAATGCGCGCTGGAGGAAGGTGGAGTAGACGGCGAAGAACGGTTTCCATCCGGTTTTCGCCAAGCCCGCGAGCATGTCGAGCGCATGGCTCTCGCAGATACCCACATCAAATGAGCGCTCCGGAAACTTCGCCATGACCTTCGCAACGCCCGTGCCGTCTGGCATCGCGGCGGTGCACGCGACGACCTTCGGATCGCGCGCCATGAGGTCTCCGAGATGCTCTCCAAAGGCCGCAGTAAAACTTCGCGCGCCTCTCTTGAGTTCGACGCGGCAACCTTCCACTTCGTACTTCACGCTAAACGCGGCGGGAGAGTGGAAGGTCGTCGCGTCGCCCTCGGCGGGCGAGAATCCCTTGCCCTTGATGGTCTTGACATGGAGCACCATCGGGCGATCGAAGTGAGCCGCCTCGTTCAAGACATCGATGAGCGTGGGAATATCGTGGCCGTCAACCGGTCCTACAGTGACAAGCCCAAAGTGCTCAAACCAAGCGTCTTCGGAGATCAGTGTCTTGGAAACCTCTCCCAGTGCGTGGTAGGCATCGCTGAGCGCGTGACCGCCAGGAAGATGCCTCGCGAGTTCTTTCGCGCGGCGCTTGAACTCTCCGTAGGTATGCGAAAGTCGTAATCGGTCAAAGTACGCCGCGAGCGCCCCCTGCGGCTTCGCGATTGACATGCCGTTGTCGTTCAGAATGACGAGGAACTGTCGATTGAGCGTCCCTGCATTGTTGAGCCCCTCCATCGCAACGCCGTTGCAAATCGACGCGTCGCCGATGATGCTCACCACGCGCCGGCCGAGCGGTTGCGCACTGCTCCAACACTCTCCGTTGAGCGCGTCGCCACGCGCCATCCCCACCGCGGTGGAGATCGCAGTACCCGCGTGACCAACGGAGAAGAGGTCGTAACTGGACTCGCTCGGCTCCGGGAATCCCGCCATCCCGCCACGGGAGCGGAGTTTCGAGAGGAGCGGGTAGCGGCCGGTGAGCAACTTGTGCGGGTAGCACTGGTGCCCCACATCAAAGAGCAGTCGGTCGTGCCCAAAGTCAAAGACGCGATGCATCGCAATCGTGAGATCCACGACGCCAAGGTTTGGCGCGAGGTGACCGCCGCTCTGGGCGACCTGTTCGCAGATTGCTCCGCGCATCTCGGCCGCGAGCGCGTTGAGTCCGTCGAGCGACAAGTGTCGAAGATCCGCCGGACTTGTCAATCGTGATAGGAGCGATGCGGGCATGGGTCGAGGGAGGTGCGTGCGTAGCGGATCTCGAGCGCGACGGGTCCTCGAGACAGGAGTTGGGTCGCATTCGACATCGTATCAGGCTTGACTGCAGGAGCGGAGTTCTTTGTGCATGGACGCGTCGACTTGCGTTTCAATTTGTTCGCGAAACACAGCGATCAAGAATCGACGAAAGCCCTGCGATAGAGCCGAGATTGTGGGACTGCACCAGTTCTAGCGCCTCGCGAGCGAGCTGCTCAAGGCGGCCGACCTCAGCGCGACTGGCGGGAATGCCATGCACGACGGGGTAGGTGAGTTTGCCGGCATCGCGATCCTTGCCCGTGGCCTTGCCCGCATGTTCGGTCGTCTGCGTCTCATCGATGATGTCATCAATGATTTGGAACATGAGTCCGAGCGCAGACCCGAAGGTGCTCAGCGCGCGGATGAGATCCTGATCAGCCCGTGCTGCAATGCCGCCGAGAGCAGTCGCGCACCTGAAGAGTGCGCCAGTCTTGTTGGCATGGACGAATTCAAGTTGCTCGGAAAGGCTCGTGCCGGCGGCGAATCCGCCGAGCGTGTCAAGGCATTGTCCATCGATCATCCGCATGGTCGCGGAGGAGAGTTCGCGCAACAGAGCTCCGGCGCTGTGCGGGCTCTGTGCGGCGTTCTCGAACGCCAGCGCGAGCAGGGCATCGCCCGCAAGGATCGCAAGCGCTTCGCCGTACTTCGCGTGTACCGTGGGCAGACCACGCCGCACGAGATCATTGTCGAGCGCGGGGAGGTCATCGTGCACAAGCGAAAATGCGTGGATGAGTTCGAGCGCGGTTGCCGCGAAGCGCGCATCGTCGAGGTGGCCGCCAGCGGCGCGCGTGGATTCAAAGAGCAGGATTGGTCGCACCCGTTTTCCGCCGCCAAGGACCGCGTGTCGACAGGCGTCGCCGAGTTGCGGCGAAAACCTTGCACGCGAGATCGCGCTGCCGAGATCATCTTCGAGCGTCTTAAGGAGGTTTGCATGGTCCATCCTCCGCAAGACTAGCACACGCGCTGCGCGCGCCAAGCGACGGCTCCTTCTACTCGCAGTACCATGACTCGATGCCGATGGAGCCGTCTGATTTTCTCAAGGTGATGGAGCGCGGTGGCTGGGTCATGTGGCCGATGCTTGCCCTCAGCGTGGTGTCGCTCGCGTTCGCGATCGAGCGGGCGTGGTTCTGGTGGAACCTCCATCGACCGAGCCGCGTCGTGCGGCTGCGAAGCATGCTCGCCGCGCTGCGCGCCGGTCAACGCGACAAGATTGAGGCGTTCATTCAGAAAGACGATGATTTGTACAGTGAGCTCGCTAAGCGGATGCTCGACGATGGGAGCGACGACGCGATCGCCATGGAGGTCGTGGAAGATGTACGCCCGCGCATTGACCGTTTTATGAATATCTTTTCGACGACGATTACCGCGGCACCGATGCTTGGCATTCTCGGCACCGTGACCGGCATCATCTCGTCGTTTGACCTGCTCGGGGGAGTTGGAGGAGGCGGGGTTGATCCTCGTGATGTGTCAAGCGGCATCGGAGAGGCACTTATCACGACGGCGAGCGGACTGGCGGTTGCGCTTGGAACACTCTTTCCGTACATGTTCTTCCGTGCCCAGGCGGAACGCGCGCTCGGGCGACTCGAGTCGCTCATCGCGGCTGCAAAAATCGGGCTCGGACCGGTTCGAAATTGGTCGACGCGCTGAGGAAGTGCCTATACCTGTCACATGCACTTCATTCAATGGATTGGCACTGCGGCGCTTGCCTTGACAGCTGCTGTATCTTCGGCGCAGACGGATTCTCCACAGGCGGTCTCTCCACCGCGCATGCACGCCTTTACGCACGGCGAGTTGTTCGAGAAGTTTGCAGCTTATGAAACTGCTGCCATTGCGTATCAGCGGAGCGATGGGACAGGACCAATTGTGTGGCTCGTCGGCGCGGTGCACATTGGAGATGCTCGGTACTATGAGAGTCTGCAGCGATTTCTTGACAAAGTCGAGGTAGTGCTCTTCGAATCGGTCTTGCCTCATGGGGCCTTCGGCGCGTCTGCCACATCCGAAATCTCGGGCCAGCGGGCGACCCAGGATGTCATGCTCTTTCTGCGAGGGTGGCTTGAGCAGTACGCGCTGAGCACTGGGAAGTACCCCGGCTCAATCGCGCAACTACGCGCTTTCGTCGCGAGCCAAGATGATCGCCTCGGAGCGTCGGTTGACCTTGCGTGCACCGACGCGTGGGGCCGTACTCTGGTTTACTCTGCCGACGATGAGCACTACACGCTGTCTTCCCTCGGCAGTGATGCGAGGATCGACGGTACAGGAGAAGCGCTTGACCTCGTGCTGCGTGAGCGCGCCGACTTGAGACTTCGCAATCTTGCGGAGTCAATCGTCCGGCGCGCGGCCGAGGGTGTCGCGGAGGTTAGTGAGTATGCGCGAGTCGCGAAATTGATCGGCGTGAAGACTCAGACAGAGTCGCTCGACTACGGCAAGAAGGACTGGATTCCGGCAGATCTATCCGCACGGACGGTGCTTGACAGATTGGCAATCAAAGGCGTTCGCGATTCGGGGATTGAAAACCTCCTGAGCGACGAACCGCTTTACGACAGTGGATTCCGGCGCGCTTTTCTGGCAGTGCTGACGGTGTTCGTTGATGTCAAGCGTGAAGCGATTGAGGCGCTGGCGAGTGAAGGCGCCAAAGCGATGGAACGGGACGGCGCTCCCTCGGCGGAGAGTGTGCTCGAGAGCGTCATTCTGGACGAACGCAATTGTGCAGCCCTTGCACGCTTGCGCAGCGTTCTCGAACGCGCATCCCCTCCGGCGTCGATTGCGATCCTCTACGGTGCAGCGCATATGCCGGACCTCGCACAGAGATTGCAAAGCGACTTTGGACTTTCACCCATCGACGATTCAGTCCAGTGGTTTCGCGTGATGGAGGTCGGGGAGCGACCGCTCATCGAGTTGCAAGAGCGCGAGCGTTCAGCGATCGCGGAACTCGAGAAGGCGCAAGCGTGGACAGTCGGGAGTGGTTCCAAGCCGACGCCAAAGCGAATCGCGGAACTCCGTGAGCGCGTTCGGCACTACCGCTGGCGCGTCGCAGCCGCGATGCGATGCCAACCCGCTGAAGCGAACTAGTGCACTGCACGCGGTTGCTTAGTTTCCCGTGACGGTTCCACTCGTGCCTTGGTTCACGACCTCTTCGTGCTCAAAGAGTTCAGGCTCAAAGTTGCCGCGGTAAGCGGCGTTGATCCATTTCCGTTGATCCATGAGCACATTGAGCATGGAGACCTCCGTGCTCCCATCCGCGTGGAGTAACTGCGCGAAATTGCTGATTCGACGAAGCGGGACAGCATCCGCCTCGTAGACAGCAATCGCAGCATTTCCACCCGCGCGAATGGAGCCTCCGCCAAGCAATTGCGCGGTGATGTCAGCGAGCGAGCGATCGGCCTGAGACGCGAGTGACGGCATTTCGTCCGCGGGACTCAAGGCGTTCGCTTGCATACCCTGAAACGCGCCGCCGTCGCTCGCTTCCCAAATGAGTGTTTTGGCAACGCGATGCGGAACCACCCACGCGGCGCCGACCACATGCTCCTCCTGTTCCTTGTAGAGCCCAGGTGCCGCCGCGAAACTCGACGAGAAGGCAATCATGTTGTCGGGGTGGAGGATTTGCGAGAGGGTGCTGCAAATGAGACCGCCGCGCGCGGTGACATTGTTGTTGGTCAGATACCCGCCGCTGCTGTATCGCATTTGGCCGACGCCATTTGGTTGCATCGTCCACCAGCCACCGAGATAGATCGCGTTGTAGCCGAAGGCGGGTTCGCGAGCGGCAACCTGCTGATGGCCGGTTGCGACGCCGTCGTTCCACTCTGGTAAATCGATTTCTAAGTAGTCAAAGAGCAGTGGAAACGAGAAATCCATGAACGGCAGCAGTCGCCAGGGATAGGTCACGGCGTTCTGTTGCGCGATCTGATTACCCGACTTGTCCTTGTATCGAACGCGCCACTGCGTTTGTGTCTCTGGATCGATCATGCCGGGGAGGCAGCGGTCGTCATAAGTGTTGGCGTAGGAGACCCAGGCGAGCCCGACTTGCTTGAGGTCGGAAAGGAAGCGCGTTTGTCGACTCTTTCGCCCAGCAGCGGAGAGACCAGAGGAGAGGAGCGAAAGGAGCACGGCGATGACGCCAATCACGACGAGAAGCTCGACGATCGTGAATCCGGCACGAGATTTCTGTCGGTGATTGGTCATGCAGGCATTCCTTGAGCGAGGTCGGAGTCGAGCGATACTGAGCAATATACGGAGACAATCTGCAGGCGGCGTCAGGTTCTGGGCGAGTTCTTGAAAGCCGGTCTGTCAGTCGGGAATCGGAGTTCCCTGCGAGAGGGTGACGCCCGCTTCCCCGCGCAGTCGGCGGGCGATATCGGACAAAATTCGTTCATCGCTGAAGCCGCTGAGGTGTCCGTATCGACCCGGCTGGACTGGAACCCACCAAAGATGCCATCCGTTCGGGGCGGCGAACTCTTCGCCAACCGTGACATCGTCCGTCACCGCGTAGCAGCGCAGTTCGTAGCAAGCATCGGGCAGTGCTTCGTCGAGTTGGGCGAGGAAGTCTGAAGTGATTTGCATGTCTTCGGATTGCGGAAACTGGAAGGGCGCGGACGCTACACGCGCCCCGAGGTGAGGTGTTGCGATCGTGTAGAGCCGTCGAATCGGGACGCGCTCGCCTCCGTGCACGGTGCTTGCGGCATCCCTTGCAACGAGGCCACCCATGCTAAAGGCGACCACATCGACTTCGGGAATGGGCGCTGTCTCCCCAAGTTCGAGCCCACGGCGAATCTCTCGAAGGAGGTGCGCACGCGCTTGCGCGAAGGTGGTCGTCCCAAAGAAATCAACCTCCAAGACCTTCGACGCGCTGAGCGTCGGCGCGATGACCTTCACCATTGCTCCACTTGAGATGCTTGGATCCGCGATGCCGCCGATGATCACCACCGCGCGTGCCGTGGGCTTCGGGTCCGAGACCATTCTCGCAAGATCCATGCGCGCTGATTCGATCGTCACTGGAAAAGAGGGATTCATCTCACGCGCGGGTGACATGCATCCAGTCAGGGAGGTGAGAGCGGTAGCGGCGAGGACGCTGTGTTGAAGGAGCCGGGCAGCCATCGAACCAAGTGGCAGGTTCCGCATGATTCGCGTCTCAGGTCTTGCCAATGGTGATCCGCTCGACGAAACCGGCACGGATCTTCTCGGCGCCGGACCCGAGTGCTCCGATGGGATCGGGCGGGATAATCTCCACGAGTTTCTCACCGAGCTTGGCGTCTCCCCGCAAGACGCGCGCTTCGAAGGCGCGGCATTCTTCTAAGAGCCGAGGGAGAATCTCCGGTTCGGGTACATTCGCCACGCGCTGGCCCTGCACATAGATGATGCCGCGGCGGTCGCCCGCGAACACCGCAACATCCGCGCCCTCCGCTTCGCCGGGTCCATTCACGATGCAGCCCATCACGGCAACCTTGATGGGAAGTCGTATCTCCGGCAACAGTGTGCGTTCGACTTCCTTCACGAGTGCGAAGAGGTCGACTTGGATCCGCCCACATGTCGGGCACGCGATGAGTTCGACACCCTTGCGTGTGCGCTTGTCGAGGCAGTAGAGGAGTTCGAGGCCATCCTTCACCTCATCGAGGTGGTCGCTCGCGTATGAGATGCGCAGCGTGTCGCCGATGCCATTGGCGAGAAGTGTGCCGAGACCGGCAATCGATCGAATCGCGCCCGTTTCGCGAGGACCGGCATGCGTCACGCCCAAATGCAGGGGGAAGTCGAAGCGCTGCGATATCTCAGTATAGATATCGATCACCATCGATGCATCCATGGACTTCGCGCTGATGGCAATGTCGTGGAAGTCGCGCTCCGCAAAGATGTCGAGATACTCCTCGAGCTTCGCGATCATCAGTGCAAGCATGTGTCCACTCTTGTGGGCTGCGAAGAACTTGCCGAGTTCGAGCGCACGCCGCTGCTTATCCTTCCGTTCGATGATTGATCCCTCATTGACGCCGATGCGAATGGGGACCTTGCGCTCTTTGCACGCGTCAATGACGCTGTGCACTTGGTCGCGGTCAGTGATGTTGCCGGGGTTCAGCCGGATCTTGTGCACCCCGGCTTCGATCGCCTCGAGCGCGCGTTGATAGTGGAAGTGGACATCCGCCACGATCGGAACGGAGACTTGTGGGAGGATGCACTTAAGGGCGTCGGTGTCCTTGCGTTCGGGGACGGCGACCCGTACCAAGTCCGCCCCAGCTTTCGCGTAACGCTCGATTTCGGCGACGCACGCGTCCACATCGTGGGTGTACCCCACGGTCATGGTCTGCACGGAGATCGGTGCGTCTCCGCCGATGAACACGCGGCCGACGCGGTCGTCGCCGACACTGATCTGACGAGTTTTTCTGCGCGTGACCATGAAGTTCCGAGTATAGACGCAATGTCGCGAGAGAAGCCTGCGCCGATTGCTGCGTGCGTGGGCGTCGTTCGCGCGATCCGTTAGCATCATTGCTGACTGAAGCAATGGAGTGCACACCGAGGCGCGCTGGCCGCGTGTGTCCACTACGCGAAAGCCAGTGCATTGGAGGACTCCGTATGGATGGCTTGAAGGTTGCTCCCTATATCCGCAGTCGCCTCTCCTTCATGATGTTCTTGCAGTATGCGATTTGGGGCGCGTGGTTACCGATTCTTTACCCGTTTCTGACGGGGCATCGAGGTTTCACGCTTGATCAGACGGGACTCTGCTTGATGGCAGGAGCGGTAGGAGCGCTGGCGGGTCCCTTTATCGCGGGGCAACTTGCGGACCGCAGCATTGCGACGGAAAAGCTACTGGCGATCAGTCATTTCATTGGCGCATTTCTTGTGTTCTTTCTTTCAACGGCTGCGTCGGTTGAGATGTTCGTGACCCTGAGTTTCGTCTACGGCCTCGTCTACGCGCCGACGCTCGCGCTCACTAACTCCATCTCCTTCGCGAACCTGCCGGATCGAGATCGTGACTTCGGACCAGTGCGATTGTGGGGGACGATTGGTTGGATCGCTGCCGGCATCGCCGTTGGACAGATTCTCTATCGCTTCTACACGCCAGGCGGAGATGGTGCGACACCGGATGTCGTCGCTGCCTCTCAGAACGCCGGTCGCGCGATCGCTTTCGAGATCAGCGCGATACTCGGAGTGATCATGGCAGGCTACTGCCTCACGCTTCCGCACACGCCACCTTCCGCTAACGCCCGAGAGCGCTCGGCATGGATCGAAGCGCTTGGGGAAGTTCGCAAGCAGCCTCTGCTCCTGCTCTTCCTCATTGCGATTCCGATCAGCATGGTGCATCAGTTCTACTTCGTGTTCACGAGTCAGTTCGTGGGCGAGATCCAGAATGCAGCCTCAAGTGCGAATGCGAATGCGTTTGCCAACTGGGTCAACGAGGTGCTCGGCGTCGGTGGCGGCGGTCTCATGACGATCGGACAGATGACGGAACTCGCGGTGCTGGCCCTGATGCCATTTATCGCGACCCGTTGCTCGCGCAAGTCGCTCCTCTTGGTGGGTATCTCGGCCTATGCCATTCGCATGGCCCTGTTCGCGTACGCGCCTGAGTTGCCGTTCGTCCTCCTCGGAGTCGCGCTTCACGGACTTTGCTTCGGTTGCTTCATTTTCGTTGCGTTCATGGTGGTCGACGAGCAAACAACGCCCGATGTGCGCGCGACGGCGCAGAACTTTTTCAATCTCATCATCATTGGCATCGGCATCATCGTGGGAAGCCTCTTCGCCACAAGTGTCGCGGGTCGTTACGCGATGCCGGAAGGCGCAACCGCCATGAACTATGAGCGGCTGTTCTCTGTGCCGATGTACATGTCCATCGTCTGTTTCGTGTTGATGGCCGCGTTCTATCCGTCAGGGAAGGCCGTGAAGTCGGCCTAGTCGAGTGCACTTGTCCATCACCAATTACGAACGGACGCCGCAGCTGCGGCGTCCGTTTCGTTTCGCATTCCCTGAGTCCTGGTCAGTACCCGCTCTGATCGCTGCATTCGGAGCGAATGCGTCGGATGATCTCGTCCATCGCCTCGAGTGCGTTGGCTGCATTGTGGAGTGCGCGGTCGATTGGCTCGATGGATCGTTCGTAGAACGCATGCGAAACTTCGTCGCGCCAAGACTCCTTGACCTGCATCCACGCGGTGAGAAGGTCCTTGTGCGCACCCGAGAGTTGCAGGCGCGTGTCGTTCATGCTCATGCGTCACCGCCTTCACTTGGTGGTTCGTCGTCGGGAGGTGGCGCAGTTTCGCCCGATCGACGCATCGAACGGATCGATTGGTTCGCCTGTTCAAGTTGTTGCGCGAGCGTGGGTGTTGGGGTCGAGACATACGCTTCAAGTGCGAGCACCATGTTGCGCAGCCGAAGGATCGCGTTTGGCAAGTCGCGGTCAATCATCGTCGCCGCAGGACCGACCGCCCCCTTGTAAATCGCAAACTCACGCTCAAGCATGACATGCCACCGCTTGGCGGCATCGAGTCGTTGCTGCGCGTCCTCAAGCGCGCGAATCGCTTTCTGAATTGCCTTCTTCTCATCGATGACCGAGGGTCGCGCGGTTCCGCCCATCGTTTGCAGTTCCTTGCGGAACTTTGCGCCCTTTGCGGACGCCACTTGTTCTGCGAGCTTGGGTACGAGTCGTTTCCAGTGGGGAATTCGGTCGCGTTCGAGCCATACGAAGGTGCCACGAATCTCGCTCTCCGCGCTTGAGAGCGCGATCATGCATTCTTCGCGAAATCGCACAAGGGCGTGACGGAAACGCTCGAGCGCCTCAATGGATGTGACATTCGCTGGTCCCACTGGTGCCCCACTCAGCGTTGCTTGAAGTACTCCTCAACGCGATCGGCCTTACGCGCGAGGAACGGAACATGCTGCTCACTCACGCGAAGGAACTTCACGAGGACCTTCATCGTGTTCTCAAACTCCTCTTGGAACTTCTGTTGTTCCTGATCTTTCCAAGTCTGGTTGAGCGCACCCATCTTCGCGCCCATGGCGGAGACCTGCGCTTGCAGCTCGGTGTTGAAGCGGTGGAGATCGGCGGCGAATCTCCGCATTTCGGCAGGATCAACGATGGCTTTGGACATAGCGAGGTCTCCAGTTCATCATGCTACGCTCTCTTCCCTCAAACAGGGAGTTTCACTTGGAGATTGCACCTTGTCTCATCGATGGTCGCCTCTATACCGGTCACGGCGAAACGCTTGAAGTCAGAAACCCAGCGACCAACGCGATCGTTGGGATAGTTCCGGTGTGTTCTGCTGCGCTCGCGACGAGTGCAGCCGATGCGGCCGTCACGGCGTTCTCCTCTTGGAAACGAACGACGGCGGCACATCGCGCGCAACTCCTTCGTTCGGTCGCGGCGGGGATTCGGACTGCCCGCGATGCGTTCGCGACGACGATCACGCTTGAATGCGGCAAACCGATGCTTGAAGCCCGTGGCGAAGTGGAGTACTCCGCGAGCTTCTTTGACGCCGCCGCCAGTGCGGGCGAGATGCTTGAGGGGAGCACGATTGCTTCGCGTATCGCGGATCGACGGGTCTTTGCGGTCCGAGAGCCATTGGGCGCAACCATGGCCATTACGCCGTGGAACTTTCCGCTCGCGATGATCGCGCGAAAGACTGGGCCGGCGCTTGCGGCGGGCTGTACGCAGGTCGTGAAGCCGAGCGAAGAGACGCCGCTTTCCGCGTCGCTCCTTGGGAAAACCATGCTTGAGTGCGGGATTCCCGCGGGTGTTTTCAATTGCGTGACCGGGGACCCCGCCTCGATCGCGGGTGCGCTCCTCTGTCACGCAGGAATGCGCAAACTTTCGTTCACGGGTTCAACCGAAGTCGGTCGCTTGCTTGCGCGGCAGGCATCCGATCGATTGATGCGATGCGCGCTTGAACTGGGAGGAAATGCGCCGTTCATCGTGTTCGCCGATGCTGACCTCGCGCGCGCGGCAGATCAACTGATTGCGGCAAAGTTTCGATTCATGGGACAAACCTGTATCAGTGCGAACCGCGTCTTCGTCCAACGGGGCGTACTTCCCGCGTTCATCGCGCTGCTTGAGTCGAGGATGGATGGATTGCTGCTAGGTGATCCGCTTCAAGAAACCACGCGCATCGGCCCGCTGATCAGTGATGCCGCTGTCGCGAAGGTCGAGCGACATGTGCAGGATGCAATCGCTCGAGGGGCTCGACTCCGCCGGGGCGGAAAGATCGCGACGCTGAAGGGAATGTCGCAACGGTTCTTCGAGCCAACTTTGCTCGAAGGCGGCACGGCTGGGATGGCGTGCGCGTGTGAGGAGACATTCGGACCCATTCTCACGCTGCACGAGTTTGAGACGGAGGAAGAGGTCATTGAGAGTGCAAACGCCGTTGCGGTTGGTCTTGCCGCGTATGTAATGACGCAGGATGCGGATCGGCTGTGGCGAGTTGTTGAGCAACTCGACGCGGGAGTGATCGGCGCCAACGATGGTGCGCCGAGCGCCGCCGAAGCGCCGTTTGGCGGGTTCAAAGAATCTGGCTACGGCAAGGAAGGAGGGCGTATCGGTGTGGAGGAATACACCCGCGTGAAGTATGTCTCGATGCGAGTGCGGGTCCCTTGAGCGCTCGCGCAGGTTTCTTGCAGCGCCAGGGCGCGCTGCAAAAACGCTGCACTCGCTATGGACTCCGACCGCGCGAGTGAATCGCGACGGTCGGAGATCGGCTTCTGTGTGTCGGATGGCGCCCCTTGAGCGGGTCCCTTCCGCGGGTCCCTTGAGCGGGTCCCTTGAGCGGGTCCCTTGAGCGGGTCCCTTGAGCGAGCGCTCAAGATTCGGAGCTCAGTCGGTTGCCAACTCGACGTCCATGACATCGATCGTCTCGTCCTCGTGCTGTCCGGGGAGGAAGCTCGCGAGTCGTTGACGACGGACGGGATGTTGTAGCTTCCGAATCGCCTTCGCCTCAACCTGTCGCACGCGCTCGCGCGTGACTTTGAAGATGCGACCAACTTCCTCAAGCGTGTAGATGTAGCCGTCGCCGATGCCGTAGCGCAATTTGAGGATCTCGCGCTCGCGATAGGTGAGCGTCTTGAGCACGTCGCTGATGCGTTGACGCAACATTTCGTTGGTCGCGCTCTCGGCTGGGCTCTCTTGTCGCTCATCCTCGATGAAATCGCCGAAGTGTGAGTCTTCGCTTTCGCCCACCGGTCG
>SXUJ01000017.1 GCA_005790565.1 Planctomycetia bacterium | reverse complement strand
GGTCGAAGCCGCGCGGGCGGGCGAAGCAGGCAAGGGATTCGCAGTGGTTGCGGAAGAGGTGCGAACACTCGCGCAGCGCAGCGCGCAAGCCGCGCGCGAGACTGCGGCGATGATCGATGAGTCAACCGTCCGAGCAAGTCGTGCGGTCGCCCTCTGCAGTGAGGTCGACGGATCGCTGCGAACGATCGTCATGGGGACGAAGGAAGTGAACGAACTTCTCACGCAAATCGCGGGTGCCAGCAAGGAGCAGGCACAAGGCATCAGTCAGGTCAACTCCGGTGTGTCAGAGCTCGACAAAGTCACGCAGCAGAACGCTGGAAACAGCGAGGAATTGAGCGCGGCCAGCGAGGAGACGGCATCTCAGGTCACCCAGTTGAAGGGCCTCCTAGGACAGTTCAAGACCGGCGGATGATCTGCCATTCGAATGGGGTTCGCGGAGGCGTTGGACCCCTTGGGCCTCGACTGGTGAAGGGTTAGGAGTTGCGGATGTACCTTGAGCCGGAACTCTGCTGCACCGGACCCTTCTGCGGTGAGGTCTCAACACACGAACCGCGAGCCCAGACTCGCGGTTCGTGTGTTGGTGCGTGGTGCAGGCTTCGAGGAGGGCTTAGGAGAGTCCGCCTTTGAGGTCGCCGAATCCGCCAAATCGTGCACGCAACTTGCGCAACTCTGGATCCTCTTCTCGAGCGACTTCGGGTGCTGCGCTGCGTCCATCACGACGGCGATGGTCACCGCCTCCGCGAGATGCTCCGGATCCTGCGCCGCTCTGTGCGGGATCGCGCGGCGCTGGTGCTGCGCGAACTGGTGGATCTGTGAGCGCCTTGATCGAGAGGCTGATTCGCCGTCGCTCGTGATCGATCGAGAGAATCTTGCAGTTGACGATCTCGTCGCGACGCAAGACGGCGTCCGGCGTCGGAATTCGATCGTGGCTGATTTCCGAGATGTGGACGAGCCCTTCGATCCCCGGGGCGAGTTCGACGAATGCGCCGAATTCCATCAGTTTGGTCACTCGGCCGGTGACGGTGCCGCCAACCTCCATCAAGGAAACGGGATGGACTGGCTCGGCGGAGAGTTGCTTCAATCCGAGTGAAAGCTTCGGCCGATCACCTGAGAGATCGATGCGGAGAATCTTCACGACGACTTCCATTCCGACTTTGACCACATCCGCCGGACTCTTCACGCGGTCGTGCGAGAGATCAGAGACATGGATCAATCCGTCGACGCCGCCAATGTCAGCGAACGCGCCAAACGACTCAATCTTCACAATGGTCGCGTTGCGTGTCTGCCCGACTTCGAGCACCGCGAGAAGTTGCTCTCGTTGCTCGGCGCGCTCGGAAGCGAGCACCGCCTTTCGGCTCACGACCAGCCGATCCTTGTCCTTGTTGAGTTCGACGACCTTCACGGCGAACTTCTCGCCGATGAAAATCGAAATGTCCGGAATATGTCGCACATCGACCTGACCGGCGGGCATGAAGCCCTTGTGGTGTGCGATTTCCATCTCGAGGCCACCACGATTCATGCCCGTGCAGCGTGCATCGACAACCTGGCCAACTTCAAGAGTGCCCCAATCCGCCTTGAGCACCGCTCCGTCAATCGAGAGTACATGCATGCCCTCGAATGGATCAAAGCGTTCCACGATGAACTCGAACTCACTACCGACCGTGGGAATCTCGCGCGACTGAGATGTGAATTGCGTCGAAGGGCAAACGCCTTGCGATTTCGGCCCGAACTCAACGAAGACATCCCCTCCGCGGACCTGCACAATGCGGCCCGTCTTGCGCTGTCTGCCACCAGTTTGCGTGGCTCGTTGCGGCGCACGCGGTGCGTGCGATACCTCAAGGTCTTCGACAGAGAACCCGCCGAGAGCCGCTTGGATCTCCGCCTCCAGTTCAGCGTCGTAGGCCGACGGGCGCGACGCGCCGGTCGTTGGTGCGGAAGGTGAAATCGGGGCTTGGTCTTCGGGGAGTGACATGGAAGGAGAACCTGGGTCGAGCAGGGTACACGCTTGCCGCAGTTCGCCACACTCTTTCGATTCGTTCGTGAGACAGAATCAGGCGAAGCGCATGATTGGTGGCAACTCGTCACCCTGGCGTGCGAACCTATGCGGGTCGAAATCATGTATCCCCAAACTCGGATTTCACGTCGCAGCTCTGGGCGGCCTCGCAGTCCGCGGGTGCCGGACGCGCGATGGATCACCGGATGGGACGAGCGAAATCGACCGAAGGCGTTTCGCGAAAGCAAAATTATCGGTCAGGAAGCAGGTCCAGTAACTCATTCTCGACGCTCGGACGACGCGCCCGAGGGATCGAGCCAAAAAGCCGCGTCCAATCGTCCGTTATCATTCGCCACCCGTCGGACCCCCCGGCGGACTTTGTTTTAGGAGATTGTCATGGCATCAGCACGCTCCGCTTGGGGCATCGAAATCGGTTCATTCGCACTGAAGGCCATTCGCCTCGAGCGAGCGGGCGATCAGGCTCGAATTGCAGACTTCGCGGTCATCCCGCATCGCAAAGTGCTCACGACGCCGGATCTCGATGTCGACGAGATGATTCGTCTCAGCCTCGGACAGTTCATGAGCGATCGTGTGCTTGAGAAGCAAATGGTCGTGTTGTCTATTCCTGGAAATCAAGCCTTCGCACGCTTTAGCAAACTTCCGCCCGTCGAACCCAAGCAGGTCGCAAACATCGTTCGCTTTGAGGCGCAGCAGCAGATTCCCTTCCAAATGGAAGATGTGGAATGGGACTACCAAACTTTCGAGTCCGCGGATTCGCCTGAGATCGAAGTGGGAATCTTCGCGATTCAGAAGGATCGCCTCGATCAAAGACTCTCGCTGTACGCCGATGTTGGAATCGGCGCGCAGCAGGTGACGCTCGGGCCTGTCGGTGCCTACAACGGACTTGCCTATGACCTCGGTTTGACCGACACGAGTGAGCCGGTCGTGATTCTTGACATCGGCACGCTGGCGACCGACCTCATCGTTGCGCACGGGAATCGCTGCTGGATTCGTACCTTCCCACTCGGTGGCACCCACTTCACTGAAGCGATCGCAGAGGCATTCAGTGTTTCGTATTCCAAGGCGGAAGAACTCAAGCGCGATGGCGCGACGAGCAAGTACGCCAAGCAGATGATGCAGGCGATGCGCACGGTCTTTGGTGATTTGCTCGGCGATGTGCAGAAGTCGCTCGTGTACTACCAACAACTCAATCGCGGCACCCAGTTGAAGACGGTGCTCGGCCTCGGTTCGACATTCAAGATTCCTGGACTGCGGAAGTTCCTCGGGCAGCAACTCAACCTCGAAGTCCTTCGCTACGACGAGTTTCGCCGCATTCGCTTCGAAGGCGAACGAGGCGCGGATCTCTCCGCCGCGACGATGAATCTCGCGACCGCGTATGGGCTCGCCTTGCAAGGCATCGGACTTGCGTCGATTGATGTGAACCTTGCTCCCACCGCCGTGTTGCGTCGCCAACTCTGGCAGGAAAAAAATCGATGGTTCGCCGCGGCGGCCGCGCTCGGCGTGGGGGCGGGCGCGTTGATGTTTGCGCGCGGACTTGCGGATCAGGCGGCCGTGGCCGCGAATCAGGACGCTGTGAGCACTGCAGACGGTGTGATTCGGGCTGCGAAAAATCAGCAAGATGCGCTGCGCGCGAAGGAAGGTGATTCCAACATCGGGTTTCGCGCGATCAACTCGCAGCGGTTGCTTGAAGACCGCGAGATTTGGCCCTTCATCTTGCACGATGTCGCCGGCGCCATCGACGATGCAACGGAAGATGCATACCAAGGTCCGGCGTGGACCAAAGAACTTGGCGAAAAACCAGCCTCGCAACGCGAGCAGGTCGAACTGCTCGCACTCTCCGGGAGTTACGGTGTTGCTGGCGGGAAGCGAACCGTCGAAGTCACCATGTCGTTGGAGTTTGCCACGGCGAATCCGCAGTCCTTCATTGACAACACGATTGTCGACTACTTGAAGGATGCGCAGCGCGCGGCGAATCCCAAGGCCCCGTACAAGATCGTTGCCGTCAAGTACGACAGCGGCAAGAACGAATCGTTCGTCGTCGGTGCGGCTCCGAAGGAGGGAGGAAATGATGCCGCCGGCGCGTCATCCGTTCCGACCGGGCCGCGATTTGAAAACGCAACGATGCGCGACTCCGAAGGAAATGTCATCAAGAATGATGATGCGGGCGCTGGAAGTAGCTTCGGCGGGGTGAAGGGCAAGCGCAGCCCCGCAGGCAATCAGATCGCCGCTCCGAAGGGCCGCCTCAGCGGCGCCGGGGCTGGCGGAACCACCATTCCTCAAGGTGAACAGCCCGACTACGGTCCGCGTGGTGAAGATGGCGCGATGACCGCTGGCGGCAACAAGATTGACCGAGGCAGCGGCGCGGGCGCCGAAGCCGCGAAGTCACTCGACGAACTCGCACCGCTTCCAACTCGGCCAGCGATGTTCCCGGCTGGCTCCGAGGTTTATCGAGCGCGAGTCGTCTTTGTTGTGGAGATCAATGGTGATGTGCAAGTTTCGGGCGGGGATGCTGCGCCTGAGGAGGGAGCGCAATGAAGCAAGGCGTGGCTTGGATGAAGGAGCATTTGCTCATCGTCGTGTTCTGCGTAACGATCGTCGCGGCACTCGCGGGCGGCTGGTTCGGGAGCGTGGATTTCAATGCGACCGTTCGCGCGAAGGCTGAAGACCAGGCGCGTCGGTTTGGGGAACTCGCAACCGCTGAGAATGGAAGCATCACGATTTCGCTCCCAGGTGCGACCGAACCCATTAGTGGCAAGGGCGTCATCAACGCGGCTGTCGTGGAGCAGTACGGCCGCGCGATTGGGGTGCTCTCGGAAGATGCCGGAAAGATCCAACGCGCTGCGCTTGCGCGCAATCTCAACGGCCGTGATCCGTACGACCCAAAGGCACCCGTTGCTCCGTTTCTGCCGCGGGTCAATGCCGCAAAGGCGTCGCTCCTTCGGTATGACGCCCAAGCCTTTTTCGCTGCCGAGTACGCGCGATTACTCGCTGAGGTGCACACCGGTGCGGCTCCATCCACCGATGAAGTGATGGCGCGCCTCGAGGCATCTCGGCTCAACTTCATCAATCAAGACTTGCGCAAGCCCGACGCCGCGAGTCTGACCCCTGAAGAGAAGTCCAAACTCGATCAGAAACTTGGTAGCGATCGAATCGGCCTCCTTGAAACCGCCGCGCTTGGTGTTTCGTTCTTCTGCGATCCAGCTGACCTTTCGATTCCGACGGCGACCGAGGCGAAGGCCTTGAATCCTGAAGCGTCGCAGTTGGGTGCGTATGAGCAGACCTTGTTCGATTGGCAGTGGCGCTTCTGGATCACCGAGGATCTCCTCCACGCGTTCTACGCGGCCAATCAGGATGGATCGAAGGAACTCGTTCCCGAGCTCCGCGCGCCTGTGAAGCAGATCCTCTCGATTGCGATTGAGCCGATGCGCCGAGGTGGCTCCTCGAGCGCGGATGGAAATGGTTCAGAAAACGCGAGTTCGGGCGACGCCGCTCCATTCGGCGGGAGTACCGCCGATGCAAGCAGCGCCTCGGCGGATGCGTCCTCGGACTCCAAGGCGCAGGAACGCGTTGCCCTGGGTGCTCCACAGATTGATACAAGCACTGAAGCGGCGCGTGACTATTCGAAGTCGTTCACCGGACGCTCTTCGAATGGCATCTACGATGTGCGCCGCGTGACGGTGGTGTTTGTCGCTGAAACCGCGGCGATCCCGGTTGTCCTCGACGCGCTCTCGAAGGAGAATTTCATGACCGTTGTCAATCTCAAACTCGCGCCTGCCGACGCCTTCGCCGCGGCGGCGCAAGGGTTTGCGTATGGGCTTGAGCCGGTCTCCACCATCACGCTCGAACTCGAAACGGTTTGGTTTCGAGAGTGGACTGCGTTCTTCATGCCAGAGTCTGTTCGGGCCAGCCTCGGTATCGCCTCGGGCACTGCGGCCGCAGATGGATCGAGTGATGGATCCTCTGGTAGCTAAGAAATACTTGTGAAGCGTGAGTAACGGTGAGTTCTGACGACAGGAGCACGATATGAAGACTAAAGGCATGAAGCCAATCGAGCAGCACATTGAGAAGATCGTTCTCGGAGTGAGTTTGTTGGCCCTCGTCGGTGTCGCTGGGTGGCAGGTCGCGGTTTCTCCGAATGCGGTGAGCTTGGGAAACTCAACGGTGGACCCGAGTGATATCGCGGCCGAACTGCGCGCGAAGTCCGCGGCGGTGAACGGGCAGCTTCAATTGTCCAAACCATCGATTTCGCTTCCGATCGATTCCATCACGCCCGCCGCCGATGCGTTCATCGTTCGACTGGATCGCAACATCGCGCCATCGCCAAGACTTTCACGACTCGAGCCCGCCATGGGATCGCTCCTGAGCTCTGGTGGCGGATCAACCGAATCTTGGTATCACGAGCCAGCACTACCTGCTCTCGCGCTGAAGCCAACGATTCAACTCGCCGACACGCTCGACGAATCCGTCGTCGTCGCGCATCCAGAACTGAAGTCGCTGCTCGCAAGTCAGAACGCCCCTTACGATGTCTTGTGGACCATCCCGTCCGCAGTGCTCGATCTCGCCGCGGTCCGCAAGGAGATGGCCGCTGATGATTCGGGTATGTCGCCCGCGCGCAAGCAGATTCCGACCATTTGGTACAACAGCGCGTTCTACATTGTCGATGTGCAGTTCCGTCGGCAGACGGAGCGCGCCGATGGGACCTGGGGCGACGAGGTTCTCGTCGGTCACCTTCCGACGATCGCATTCAACTATCGCGCCGAGATCGAGAAGGGCGCCGATGCGGGACTACGGCAATCGGTCTTCACGCAGCTCTCCGACCCAGCGAACCAACGCGACGTCATTCAGCCGGCGTTTCTCCCGACGAAAACGAGCGCATTCTCAAATGGGTTGATGCTCGCCGATGGCGACGCCGCCGCGGACGGCGACAAGCCGGAGGTTCGCGCAGTCAAGAAGAAGTTAGCCGCTGCGCAGGAGAATCTTGCGCAAACAACGCAGCAACTGACCGAAGCTGGCGGGCCACTCGAAGAGGCGCCTAAGAAGCCAGGCGGGGACGGCGCTCCGGGTCGTCCCGGCGGCGGCCTCGGCGGAGGAGGCGGCGGAGGAGGCGGTGGTGGAATGGGAGGCGGCGGCCTCGGAGGCGGCATGAGTGGCGGGAAGCGCGGTGGCGCCGGTGAGGGGAAGGATCCCAAGGATGAGGCCGCGAAGGCGAAGCGCGTTGCACTGACAAAGCGCATGAAGAAGGAGCAGCAGCAGGTGGACACCTACACCGCTTCGCTCGCGGCACTTGACGCTGAAGCAACACTTACTGCACCCAAGTCGAAGTTCCCCGATCTCGGCGCCGATCCATCCGTACTCGTCTGGACACATGACATCTCGGTTGTTCCTGGAAAAACCTACCGTTACGCGTGTACAACGAGTTTCTTCAATCCATTCTTTGCGCGAAAAGCGCAGCTCGTCGCGGATCAGAAGCCGAAGGCTGATTCATTTACGCTTGCCAGCATCGACAGCGGTTGGGGCGAACCTATTCGCGTGATTCCCCCGGTCGCGTTCTTCTTTGTCGATGCGGCTCCCGCTGAAGGGCGGCTTGGCGTTGGCCAAGCGTCGGTGGAGATCTACCGATTCCGTGATGGGGCAAGACGGCGCGAACGTGTGACACTGCAGCCAGGCGATGTTATTAGTTCGAGTGGTGACCCCCAAGATTTCCGCACGGGCTATTACATCGTGGACATCGTGCCAGATCCGACGGTGGACCGTGGATCGAGCGATCGCCGTGGCGCAGCGATTGTGCTCGTCAAAGAGTTTGATCGACCTGAGGACCCTTATGAAATCCGCGTTCCAAGCAGTGACGCCAAAGACGCGCGTCGAAGTGAATACTTCGATGACGCGGAACTCGCGGAAACGCTGAGCCGTAAGAAATCCGACCCGAAGGACGCCGTCTCGGGGTCTGCCAATCCTGGAAATGGACCAACCGGAAGCGCAGGTGCGGGTGCCGGCGGCGACGCTCCGAAGTATGGTCCACGAGGTGGCGACTAAGCACCGAAACCATCGAAGAGACTTTTCGAGAAGCCGAGGTCCCGAGTGACCTCGGCTTCTTTGTGGAAAACAGGCATTTGAGCCGCCTGTATCCCCACTAAACAATGGTTATCAGCCAGAAAACGGCGTTCTCTACATGACTCAGAAAAAATCATGCTCAGAGTGTCGTAGTGGGTTGACAGGCGCGGGGAACTCGCTAAACTCTCCGTCCCGCGTGAGCCCCTGAAATTCAGGTGCAACGCGGGAAAGCGCCTTTCTTGAGGCGTTTCTTTGACAAGTCAATGCAATGATGTCGTGATAAATAGCGGCACCAAGAACGTGTTTCTTCGTCGAGGCGAGAGCCAAGACGCGGAGGTCGCGTGGCGTTGGTGTCGTGTAAAGAGAACCGAGAAACGAGCAGCTAGAAGGCGAAGCGCGCCGGTGATCAGGAAGTGACCAGTGATGGTCATGGAGGGATCGGGGCGCGTTAGAGGTTCGTATGCGTGACAGTGCGGAAGCACCAGCGCATGCTGATCTCGTTGATCATTTACGGAGCCCTTCGGGGTTCGGTAGACGCGATCAAGTCATTAAGGGCACATGATGGATGCCTTGGCGTCGAGAGGCGATGAAGGACGTAGG
>SXUJ01000176.1 GCA_005790565.1 Planctomycetia bacterium | reverse complement strand
GCTCGACCTTGCGGCTGTCGCGCGTGAGGTATTGGTTCTCTCGAAGGACTGGTTCGAGGTTCGCGTCAAACTCAAGCATCGCGCGACCGAGCCCGAGGATCACCGCACCTGCTTGGCCGGTGAATCCGCCGCCGTTGGCGGTGATGCGCACATCAACCTTGCTCTTGTTGCCGGTCTTCTCGAGAAGGCCAAGGATGTTTGCTCGATCGCGCTCTTCGGTGAAGTACTCCGACATCGGGCGCTCGTTGACGAGAATCTCGCCGCTTCCGCCCTTGACGCGAACCCGTGCGACCGCCGTCTTGCGGCGACCGGTACCCCAGTACCAACCGTGGGCATCGGGGCCGCGGATGATGCGAACCTTCTTGGGCTCAGGAACTGCGACGGGCGTGACTGGAGGAGTGGACTCGATCATGTTTCGTGCCTAATCGACTTCAGGGGGACTTTGAACTTCGTCGGAGAAATGCGTTTCACTTCGCGGCTGCAACTGCGCGAATGTGTCGCGCCGATGGTTCCGAAAGTGGAATGGGTGATTGCGATGCGTGGGTGTGTTCTGCGCCCGGAAACACACGAAGTCGCGAGGCGAGGCTTCGTCCGAACTGCCCCTTGGGAAGCATGCGAACAATCGCCTCGGTGACGAGTCGCTCGGGCTTGGTGGCGAGGACTTCGCGGTAGGTGCGAACCTTCAATCCGCCTGGATGTCCGCTCCACCGACGGCGCGTCTTCTGATCAGCCTTGCGGCCGGTGAGCACGATCTTCGAAGCGTTCGTGATGATCACGGAATCGCCGGTCGTGACACCAGGGGTGTACTCAGGGCGATGCTTACCCATGAGCGCGGTCGCAACTTCAGTGGCGAGTCGTCCGAGGACAAGTCCATCGGCGTCCACATGACGCCAGACGGTGTTGACTTCGTTTTGCTTGGCGATGAAAGTCTGGCGTGGCATGTCGAGTCCTATTGCGCAGAGTCGCTCCGATTCACGCAACTCTGCGACCTTCGGCATGAGTGTCATGCAGTGTCGAAAAGACGCACGCGAGGCGTGTGGAGGATCGAGAAGGATAGCGATCTGCACGATTCTGTCAAGGTTTACGGCGACTGATCTGCGGGTCGATTCGAACTTTGGTTGCCTTTGGGGGCGTGGGCGAGGCGTGGGTTCTTCGCAGTTCGGTATCCTCCGCTCCCATGGAATCGCAATCCTCGGGCTCTGAACCAACCCAAACTGGCCTTGAGCCTCCGATCATTCTGCAATCCGATAACACGGCGCCACTTCCGGTGCGCCGCTCCGGAGTCCTGGTGAGCTGGCTCGCCATCGTGTGCGTCTCCGTCATCGCGGTCCTTTTGCAGCAACTGACGACAGAGGATCTTGGGGGCGAGGAGGATGCGGCTTCGCAGGCGACGGGCTCCGACCAGACGGTGGGTGACGACGGTACGCCCAATCGCGCTGAGGAGCCGACTTCGCTTCTCTCCATGCAGGACGAACTTGCGGGTCGCGTAACGGTTGGCCTTGCGTCGTTTGTGCCACCGAGTGAATCGAAGGCGATCTTTGAGAGTCAACTCGAACCGCTCAAAGAAGGAAACTGGGCGCAGCAGGTTTCGCGATGGCTTGTCATAGGCCGCATGGTGAAGGTCGACGATGCGATCAGGGGCCTCGACGAGATTGAGCGGGTAGAAGGCGCGACTGACATGGACGCGACGATCGACGCCGCCCGGCGCGTGCTGATCGCTGAACAAGCGGAGGAGGAGTTGCCCGAAGGGGACCTCGCACTTCTCAAAGATCGGTTGGGTTGGTACGGATTATTCATCGCGCGCGAGGCGCCGGTTGAATCGGGGATGATTGCCGCGCTCGTCGTCGCTGGTGTCTGGTTTGGATCCTTCGGTTGCGCGGGCTTCGTCGGCATCTTTGTGCTCTTCGTACTCCTTGTGATTGGCAAACTGAAGTTCCGGATCTTTGAGCGTGCGTCGACTGTCGACACGGGCGAGTTCGCACGGATCGCCGTGGAGACTTTTGCGGTTTGGATGGCGCTGTTCTTAGGTTTGAATGTCCTCTTCGGTGCGATTGCAGGGCTCGCGTTGTCGGACCCGCCGACGCTTGAAATGGGCTCCATCTTTCCACTGCTGCTGGGCTCGATGGCGTTCATCGCGAGTTTGTCTGCATTGTGTTGGGGAAATCTTCGGGGGCGGAGTGCGTGGTGGCTCCTCCGAGAAGCGGGCTGGCATCGGGGTGCAGGATTCATTCGCGAGATCGCCGCTGGGTTTTTCTGTTACGCCTGCGCGCTGCCGCTCCTCCTCATCGGCCTCGTTTTCTACTTCATCGCCGTGGGGCTCTTTGGCGATGGAACTCCACCAACCCATCCCGCCGCTGAAGCGTTGCAGTCCGCCGGCGCGATCGAGTTGTGCGGTCTGCTCTTTCTCGGCGCCGTCGTTGCGCCGATTGTGGAAGAAACGATGTTCCGTGGACTGCTCTATCGCCACATTCGCGAGTCTCTTCAGGGGAGAGGGGCAATCGTCGCGTGTGCGATCGGCGCGCTTGTCTCAAGTTGGATCTTTGCGGCGATTCACCCGCAGGGGTTGCTCTTTGCGCCGGTCTTGATGGGTCTTGCGATTTCGTTCTGCCTGTTCCGCGAGTGGAGGGGGAGCTTGATTGGCCCCATCGTCGCGCACAGCATCAACAACGCCGCCACGATGTCTCTCGGATTTGTGATTATGCAATCACCCGCCGGTGAGCATCCGATGGCGTGGCTTGCCACGCTCGTACGATCCCTCGCGCATGCCTGCTCGTGATCTTGAGCGGGGTTCGATTAGAACGCTGCGACGCCGTGCGCGGGCGAGAGGAACTCAGCGCGCACGATCTTGCCTTTGGACACGCGATAGAAGCACACTTCGTGCATATCCATGCGCGCGCCGCCCTTGGGCGTGACGCTGATCTGCATATGCACGGCGAAGCCGGTTTGGGAGACGAATGGGCCGCGCGCGACGCAGGAATGCACTTCCATGTTGGCGTGCCACCACGCGCCAACCTCTCTCACGCCCTTCATGGATTCAACCCGGGTGCCATCGCACTCAACCGTTTCGACATTCTTGTGGTAAAGCGTCGCTTCCGCTTCGACGCTCTTTCCAGCATTCATAAGCGCGACGAGTTGTTGGCCAATCTCCGCAGCGGACGCGCCCTTGCCGCTCGACTCCTTCTTCTTGGCGACATGCTTGAACTTCGGCATGCCGCCGCACTTGTCGCCGCACTTGTCCTCACACGCATCCGCGCCGCACTCCTTCGAGGTGCCCGTGCAGCACGCAGCCTTCGCGAGTTTCCTTGCGGCCTTCTCCGCGCGCTTCGCGGACTTGAGGGCGTCCTTCGCGAGTTTCTTGTCAGCCTTTTTCGAGGGTGCTGTCGGTGTCTCTGTGGCCATAGCGAGGAAGCTTTCTCGTTTTCAGATACGAATGCAAGGGGTGGGAACTTCAATCTTCGGTCAGTTCAACCGTCCAGTATGCATCATCAAGGAACGCTTTCCAAGATTGATACCGAGGGCTGCCGAGTCGAAGCGTAATCGCAGGATTCCGTTTTGGTCTTATCGGCGCTCGGAGAAGTCGCATCCGCGCTTGTTCTGGCGTCCGGCCGCCCTTTCGAGCATTGCACTTGACGCACGCGCACACAAGATTCAACCAAGAGTTCTCGCCGCCCTGCACGCGAGGCTTCACATGATCGAGCGTGAGTTCCTTCGTACAGAAAGCTTTTCCACAATACTGGCAGCGATTGCAATCTCGCGCGTAGATGTTGCGACGGTTGAGTTTGACCTGTTCCTTAGGGACACGGTCGTAGGTCAGCAAGCGGATGATCTTGGGGACCGGAATGAGCAGGCGTGGAGTGCGTACCCAATCATGCTCCTGTGATTCGAATGTGAGACGAAACTCACTCAGGTCTGCCCACGTGCGGAATGGGTAGCCGATGTAGGAGCCATCCTCGAGTGAGACGACTTCCGCAATTCCTTTGAGGAGCATCTTGAAGGAACGGTGCGCGTCGATCACGCGGACGGCGGTATAGCCTCGGTTCAGTACCAAGACTTTCGCGTCGAGTCCGCTTGTCATCGCGCTCATGAAGGATCCTTCCGACAGTGCCTAGTCTGTAAGTCGGTGGATGCTACCGTCGAGTGAAGCCTAATTGCACAAGTTGTGTGCAGATTGCGACTCTTCGGGGCGAATCAAGCCATGGGGGTGAGCCACGCCCGCTGCTCTTCGATGCGGCCGCGCGAGAGCAGTAACAGCGGTGTGGAGGCGGGAACGAATGCGTCGAGGAGGGATAGAGTGAGCGCGCGCGGGAGTCCACCACTTCCGAGGGGAAGGAGCTCAACGGGGGCCTCTGATTCTGGCGCGTCCGGCGGGCGAAAATCGGCAAGGAGCACACATGACGCAACGCTTCCTAAATGCCCGAACGATCGGCGTAAGTGCTCCTCCAATGCCTCTGTTGGTTGGAGCATTGAAGGCGCGAGCAGCTCAGTCGGCGAGAAGCACAGTTCAAACGGACTTGTGGGGTCAGCCGTGATTCGTTCGCGCACGAATCTCACGCAACTTGGGAGATCCCCGAGCGCGTGCCGCCAGTGCGGCCGCAGGCAGAGGATGCGCTTCCGCGCCTTCAACGCGGGCGCGGTTTCGTCGAGAAACTCCTGCAACCGCGCCTGGCCTTGCGGCATCCAGTTGCGAGGTTCATCCGCAAAAAGGTCGTCGCTCATCGATCCGCTGTAGCACAGGAATCGATCGCTTGGCGCATCAAGGTCGAGGAGGAATCCATCGCTGCACGGGTTCGCATCCACCGCGGCGAGGAACGGTTTCGCCGGTCCCTCGGCGGGCATCGCGACCGCGTCGCAGCAGGGAATCTCGATGCCGAGCATGCGCGCGAGCACGCGGGAATCATGCAGGAAGTGAATGGGGCGTGCGGCGGACGCCATCCCGTCACCCACCTCGATACTCGCAACGCGAGGTGCAAGTCTCATGGACGATGATCTCCACGAGTTGCGGCAGCGCGGGTGAAATCCGTTCGAAGACCCAGCGCGCCAGCATTTCGCTCGTGGGGTTTTCAAGGCCTGGAATATCATTCAAGCAGCGATGATCGAGCAACTCATGGAGGGGGGAGATTGCCTTCTTGATGTCGCCGTAATCGATGAGGAATCCCTGCGCGGGATCCACTTCTCCAGCGACGACAACCTCCACGCGGAAGGAGTGTCCGTGCAATCGTCGACACTTGTGGCCTTCACGGAAGGTCGGAAGCCAGTGCGCTGCTTCGAAGGTGAATGCTTTGACGAGCCGGACTTGCATGGGGAGAACTGTAGAGGATCGGCGCATGCGGCCGTTTCGTGTGGATCGAAGAAAAAGGGCTCGGCCGTGCGCTTGTCACGGTCGAGCCCAACAAAGTCGTGTCGAGTGGGGAATAGATCAGCCGCCCGACTCGCGGCCGGTGGTTGCCTGTCCGGCAACATGCTTGAGCCCGCGTCGCTGATCGCGCAGACGGCGGCTCTTGCCGAAGCGTTCGCGGAGGTAGTAGAGCTTCGCGCGGCGAGAGTCGCCACGACGGACCACTTCAATCTTCACCAAGCGGGGGTTGTGTGCTGGGAAGGTTCGCTCTACGCCTTCGTTCGCGATGATGCGGCGCAGGCGAAGCATGCGATGCACACCAGCGCCGCGATCGGCGATGAGGACGCCTTGAAACACCTGGACGCGCTCCTTCTCGCCTTCGATGAT
>SXUJ01000175.1 GCA_005790565.1 Planctomycetia bacterium | reverse complement strand
CTCATTCAGACGAATGTCAAGATTGTGCGTGAAGTTTCGCAGCAGGTGGCAAAGTTCGCTCCCAACTCGATCATCATCGTTCTGTCGAATCCTCTTGATGCGATGGTCTACACCGCGTGGAAGAGTTCCGGTTTCCCCGCGCATCGCGTGCTCGGACAAGCGGGATGCCTCGATGTCGCGCGCTTTCGCGCCTTCCTTTCGATGAAGCTCGGTTGTTCGATCGAGGACATTCAAGCACTGTTGCTCGGTGGTCACGGGGATGACATGGTTCCGCTCCCTCGCTTTACAAGCGTGCATGGCATCCCGATCGACCAGTTGCTGTCGGAAGCGGAGATCACCGAGTGCGTGCAGCGCGCGAAGGTGGGCGGGGGCGAAATCGTGCAGCTGATGGGAACATCGGCCTACTACGCACCTGCTGCAGGTGTGATTCAGATGGCTGAGGCGATCATCAAGGACAAGAAGCGCATTCTTCCGTGCGCGGCGTACTGCGAGGATGCGTTCGGCGTCGCGCCAGGACAAACGGGCAAGGGCTTCTTTGTTGGAGTGCCGTGCATCCTCGGGAAGGGCGGCATGGAAAAGGTCGTGGAAGTGAAGTTCAACGCATCCGAGGCCGCGCTCTTCGCTGAAAGCGCGCAGCATGTGAAGGATCTCGTCGCGGTGGTCCAAAAGCTGTTTCCTGAACTTGCATAAATGAACTCGCGAGAGCGAGTGTTGATGGAGATACGCGCTGCACAACGCGCGCTTCACGGCGTGCGTTGTGCGCTTTCATCATGCGGCCGGCGCGCCGATGAGTGGCTCCGCCGCGAGTCGTTGCGCAGTAAAGTCGCCAATGAGTTTCGCAATGCGATCAAGCGGGGCAACGATTTGCGCACCGCCGCAGCGGATCGCCTCGCGAGGCATGCCAAAGACCACGCAACTCTGCTCATCTTGCGCGATCGTGACGGCGCCCGCTTTTCGCATCGCCAAGAGGCCGGTTGCGCCATCGCCACCCATGCCCGTCATGATGACACCGAGCGCGCGGGCGCCTGCGACCTGCGCGGCGCTTTCGAACAAGACCTCGACGGATGGTTTGTGTCGCATCACGCGCGGCCCGTCGAAGACGCGGACGACCCACTGCGAACCTTCGCGCACGACGCGCATGTGCCGGTTCCCGCGCGCGAGGAGCGCGCGTCCCGGGCGAATGACATCCCCGTCCTGTGCTTCTCGCACTTCCAGCGCGCAAAGTGTATTGAGTCGATCGGCAAACGCCTTGGTGAATCCCTCCGGCATGTGTTGCACCATCACGATGCCGGGGGTGTCGAGTGGTAGTGCGCTGAGCACGACGCGGAGCGCTTCCGTGCCACCCGTTGAAGTACCGATTGCGATGAGTCGGTTGTTTCCGTTTCTCGTGTCGACCATTCGCGTCGGAGTCGAGCCTTGGGTCGTGCCGGTTGCGTGCGCGAGCAGCCGGGTACTTGCCAAGTTTGGCGCTGCAATCGACGCGGAGCCGCAGGGGGAGGGGCGAGGTCGTGAAGTCGCGGCCGCATGGACAAGTTCGGCGAGCCGCGCTGCGACTTCACCAACACTGAAGTTTCCGCCGGGCTTCGACACCACTTCGAAGGCACCGGCTTCAAGGCATTCCACCGCCAGCGCGCAACCCTTCGGAGTGAGGCCTGAGCACACAATCACCGGAACCGGATGGAACTTCATCAACTTGCGAAGGAATGTCAGCCCATCCATCTTGGGCATTTCGAGATCGAGAATGACGCAGTCCGGATGCAACTCCAGAATCTTTTCGCGCGCCACGAGTGGATCGGCCGCCGTCGCGACGACTTCGATGCCAGCGTGACGCTCAAGTTCATTGCGCAGCACTTGGCGGACGATCACGCTGTCGTCGACGATGATGATGCGTGCGTTGGGCATGCTGCGATTCCTTGTCGGTCGTTGATCTAGGCCGCGATCGCGTGTACTTCGAGGCGTTCGCCTTCGGCATTGAGCACGCACGAACCCGCCCATGCGGACCTCGGCGACGGCATCGTGCGCGGCAGACCGAGGGAGTAGGTGCAGTCCGTCCCGCCCAGTTCGAGAATGATGGATCCGCCGATGATGTTGGCAAGTTCCCGCACCGCTTCCGCGGCCATTGCTTCACTCACTTGAGAGGCATCGCATCCGAGGAGACTCGCCGCGAGATTGCGCCCGAATCCCGCGCTCGCGACGAGGTCGATGCCTCCATTGCAGGGGCCGGTGTAGTCGATGCTCGCGATCGTCGCTGCATCGGGTAACCCAGCGGGGTCGTCGGCGGGATCGGCGAGTACAAACGCAGTGCGCTCGAGCGCGTCAATCGTGATTCGCGCGAGCATCTCTGGATCGGGGTGAAGATTGTCGGTGGGTTCAGTCATGTCGTGGGTTCCTGCAAGTGCCTGCGGAATGCAGTCGCGTTACTGTCCTCACGCGACGCCGAGGACGTCGGAGATGAGGCGGCAGAGTTCTTCTGGTTCGAATGGCTTGCGGAGCGTGTGTCGTACGCCGTATGCACGCATGCGCTCGAGTCGCGCACGATTCGCTTCGGTCGAGACGATGACGACGGATACATCGCGCAATTCCGCGTGCTCGCGCAGTTCCTTTGCGAACGCTTCGCCATCCATCACCGGCATGTTGAGATCGAGGAGTACGAGGTCGACCCACACACTTGCGAGGACATCGAGCGCTTCTCGTCCGTTGCCGGCCTCGAAGACTCTCTCCTCTGGGACTCCTGCGAGGCGCACGACTTTCTTGATGGCGGATCTCAGTATCGGCGAGTCGTCGACGATGAGAACATGGCAATTGATGGATGGGTTCATGTGGATCTCCCAAACGCGAGTTTCGTCGCGGCGCGCTGTGCGGCGGTCTCCGTGAGTACAGCGATGACAAGTGGTTCAAGGTCGGAACGGGTGAGACCTAAGCGTTCACGCGCTCCACGATCAAACGGGTACAGCATGCCATCTGCCCCTAAGCCCAACCCAGCAAACCGAGCCACCCAATCCGCAGCGTGCACCACATCGCAACACGGATCGATTGGATCCTGCGGCGGGGTGTGGTGGAATCGAATCAATCGCGCCATCGGTGTCGGCAGTTTCCAATGCACTGCCAACGCCGCTCCTAGCTCCGAGTGATCGGCGCCAAACTCTTCCACTTCGCAGTCGAGGAACGGCATGCCTTCACCGCGAGAGGCGAGCGCATCGAGTGCAGCGGGTCCCGCGAGGGCGTCGATCACAATCTTTCCAACATCGCGCAAGAGCGCGCCAGCAAAGCAAAGCCCTTCGTCTGCGCCGACGCGTTTGGCGATAAGTCCTGCAGCGACGGCGCCGCCCACCGAGGCCTCGCTGAGATCGCCTCGGCGCATGCCGTACGCGCGACCGCCTTCCGCGAGCAGCCCACCAACCTCGGTCTCCATCGCGATGCGCACGAGTGCGCGTGTGCCGAGTCGCCGCACAGCCTCGGGCAGCAACACCGTCGTTCCGCGTGGGTTGTAGATCACGGAGTTCGCGATTCGCAAGACTCGTGCGGCGATCGCCTCATCGCTTCGGACGATCGCGTCGATTTGGGTGAAGTCCAGATTGCGCCCGACTGCGGACAGCAGCCGCATTGCCGCAGCCGGCATCGCGGGAAGTCCGTCGATGTGTGCAACGAGGGCGCTTGCCCGTTTCGAGGTGAGTTGCATCAACTCGGCCACAGTGCACGCTCCTTTCCTTGGCTCTTCACCAGAGTCGCGCCATCACTCAATCGAAGCGAAAGCGTGCGACTGTGCGAGCCGCCGGTGTCGTCGGCGGAGAGCAACATGCCGTGCTTCCACAACACTTTTCGCAACAGCGTTCGATTTCGGCTGCCGATGCGGAAGTGACCTTCATCCGCGAGCACCTCGGCTCCTCCGGCGGCGCAAATCACGAGTCGGTCACGCCGTGCGCCGAACGCGAGGACGCGTTCGAGCAAGAGAGTGAACCCCGTGTCGCCGAACATGAACGGGTTCTCGAGCGACTTCGTTGCGTTGAGCGCGCCCTCAGGAAGCATGAAGTGCAACATGCCTCCGGCGCGAAGAATGGGATCCCAGAGGGTGACTCCGATACAAGACCCGAGGGCGTAGGTGATGATCGTGCGGGATGCATCGCGACTTGCTTGCAAGTCCGCAACCCCAACGGTGATCCGGTCCGCGTCGGTTGTTGAACCAAGAATTGTTTCGGTACGGGGGGGTGGCATAGACCTCGCTCACTCCTTGACATAAATGCTGGCAGACGCGGTCTTGAATGGGACTTTGAGGGACGACAGGGTTTCAGCGCTGCCGACGATCAACCAACCTGCAGGCTTGAGCATCGAGTGCATGCGCAGCACGACCTCTTCGCGCGTTTCTCGGTCGAAGTAGATCATGCAGTTTCGGAGAAGGATGCAATCGAACGGGCCGCCCATCGAGTTGGGTGAGTCCATGAGATTGTGCTGACGGAACTCCACCATCTCGCGGAGCTCCGGTCGGACGCTCCACCCTGGCTCGGTTGCCTTTGGTGCGGGTAGGAGCCAGCGCTTGCGTCGCTCCGGTGCGAGTCCCGCAAGTTGACTCTCGGCATACACGCCCGATCGCGCCGCAGTGAGAGCTTTCGTGGAAAGATCACTTCCAAGGATCTTCACCTCCCACTTCTGTTCCGGCGGCAAGCACTCCCGTGCCTGCATCGCGAGCGAATATGGTTCCGCGCCGTTTGAACACGCGGCGCTCCAGATCCGGATTTTTCGTCCGGCGGCAGTGCGCGTGCCGCGCGCAAGCGGCGTCCAAAGTTCTCGCTCGAGAAAACCGAAGTGCGTCGGGTCGCGAAAGAAGCTCGTCACATTCGTGGAGAGAATGTCGAAAAAGACCAACATGTCCGCATCGGTCGGCGTGCGTTCGATGCGTTGCACCCAAGCCTCGATCGTGCCGCCTGATTTCCGCAGGTGCGTCGTCAAACGATTCTGCACCAAGGAAAACTTGCGCGCGTGGAGCGCAAGGCCCCAGCGAGATCGCGCAATGCGCGCGATGCGTTCAAACAGTGGTTCGGTGAGAGTGTCGATCATGCAATGCACCTCACACACGGCCGTGTGGTGTTTCTCAATCCGTTGCAGGAGTCGCCGGTTACGCGGCTTCGCGAGTCGATGCTGCCGCGGCAGCCTGCGCGATCTGCTGCCGCTCGCGAGAACCGACCACCTCGGCGATCTCGAGGAGCAGGATGACCTTCTCCTTCACTTTGCCCATGCCTTGGATGTACCCGAGTGGAATCTCGCAACCAAACTCCGGCGGAGGCTCGATCGCCGACGGCGGGATGTCCTGCACTTCTCGAACGCTGTCGACGACGGCGCCCATGACGGTTTGCTCGCCCTCACTGTCGCTGCTCTCGAGCACGATGACGCAAGTTTCTTTCGTCGCCTCGACGGCGGGAAGCGCGAATCGGAGGCGCAGGTCAATGACCGGAATAATCCTGCCGCGCAGATTCATCACGCCTCGTACATAGGGCGGCGTTTGCGGGAGCGGCGTGATGGCAAGCAGGCCAATGATCTCGCGAACCTTCAGGATCTCCACGCCATACGTCTCGGCACCGAGGCAGAAGGAGAGGAACTTGTGCTCATTCGCGTCGCGCTGTTTGCGCGGGGCTTGATTCGTGGTGCTGGCGGGGGATGAGGGCGTAGGCCTTTCAACGATACTCATGACATGTGCTCCTTCAAGGAATGACGAGAATCCGTGCGTTGCAGGCGATCGTGACCGCGCGAGGCGGCTTCTTCCAAGAGCCCGCCGACATCGACGATGAGCGCCACGCGCCCATCGCCGAGAATCGCTCCGCCGGAGACTCCGCGCAGTGACTCGCGCGCGCCGAGCGTCTTGATGACGACTTGCTGTTGACCGAGGATTTCATCGACGAAGACGCAGGCGCGACGCTTTCCCGATTCGAGGACGAGGAGGAGTCCTTCGCTGAGCGCGTCGACGCCTTCGTCGATGTCAAACACATGCTTGAGTCGATGCACGGCGAGGTGTTGCTCGCCCACACGGACGAGTTCTCCCTTGCCGAAGACCATCGTGAGGTCTGATTCGAGTGGTCGGAAGCTGCGCTCGATGCTGAGGGTTGGCACGACATAACGCTGCGTGCCGATTCGCACAATCATCCCGTCAATGATTGCCATCGTGAGCGGGAGCCGCATGCTAAAGACGGACCCCTCGCCGGGTGTCGAGTAGATCTCCACACTCCCTCGGAGCGCTTCGATGTTTCGCCGAACGACATCCATGCCCACGCCTCGGCCGGAAATGTCGGTGACCTTTTCGGCGGTGCTGAATCCGGGAAGGAAGACATAGTTCCATACTTCTGAATCGGGGATGTCCGCTGGATTGCGCGCTGGATCGAGAAGTCCGCGTTCAACGCACTTTTTCAGAATGCGCCCGCGATTGAGCCCGCGACCATCGTCAGCGACTTCGATCACGATCGAACCGCCTGAATGAAAGGCTCGCAACTTGAGTGTGCCGGTTTCGTCCTTGCCCGCCGCTCGACGATCGGCGGCGGACTCGATGCCGTGATCGCAGGCGTTGCGGATCATGTGCACGAGTGGGTCGCCGATTTCCTCCACCACATTGCGATCAAGTTCGACATCCTCGCCTTCGACCACGAGTTGCACGCGCTTTCCGGCTTTGTGCGCCACATCGCGAACCAGACGCGCCATCTTCTGGAAGGTCGCACGGAGGGTGACCATCCGAAGCGACATTGAAGTTTCTTGGAGGTCTCGCACGATCTTTCCAAGGTGCGCGAGATTGCGCTGCAGTCGTTGATCGACGACGGCGGTGATTGTCGGGTCCTGCATTACCATGAGTTGTGCGATGACGAGTTCGCCGACTTCGTTGACCAGACTGTCGAGGCGAAGCGTGGAGACCTTGACGGTCTGATCACCCTTGCGCATCGCGGCGACTCGTGCGTTTGGATCGCTCGCGGTCATCGCGCTTATCGCAGGCGGCTCCAGCGGCGCTGCTGCTGGCGCCGCAGTACCTGTTGCGGTGGAGGGATTTGGCGATGGAGGCTGCGCGGGCGCGTCGTTGCCATCACTTGCAAGTTCGAGCCGAACGATGAGCGACTCGACCGAACGCTTGCTCGGAAGCGGGGCTCCGTTGATGCTTGCGATAAGTTGGCCAAGAATGTCACTGGCCACGAGAACGAGGTCGAGGACGGTATTGTCGAGATTCCGCGTTCCACTGCGCACGCGATCGAGCAAACACTCCGCCGCGTGTGCGCAGCGCACGACGGGCACGAGGTTCATGAAACCCGCGACACCCTTGATAGTGTGGAATGCGCGGAAGATCACATTCACATGCTCTGGGTCATTCGAGTTTTTCTCGAGTTGGAGCACGGAGTTCTCAGCGTTCGCGAGGTGTTCTCGTGCTTCCGTGACAAAGTCGGCGAGGTTGTCATCTGCTGCGTCGAAGTTGAGTTCGATCGCGCAACCATCGTCTATGGGCGCGGGAATCGCGGGAGGCGGAGTGGGTGTCGGTGCTGTCGCGCGGTCGCATCCGAAGCCTGCACGCAACGCGGCGCGAGCGTGGGCGTCATCGGGCTCAGCGGCGACAGGGTCGTTCGCAAGCTCGGCCATGAGGGTGCGAAGCCAATCTGCGAGGGCGAGCACGGCGTCCACCGGAAAGTGCCCTTGCGCGAGGGCATCTTCGATATGGGTCTCGGTGTCGTGGCAAAGTCGTTGGGCGCAGTCGAGGCTGAGCACGCCGCACTCGCCCTTAAAGGTGTGAATGCGACGCTTTACATCCGCGAGGGCGTTGCCTGCGTGGGCGATGTCTTCGCAAGCGACCGCGAGGTGCTCAAGTTCGGGAATCGTGGCTTCGCAACCTGAAACCCAAGCCGCGATGAGGTCCCGGTCGACGCTGGTGCGTCCGGAGTTCGGATTGGACAATGAAGGTGCGTTCGCGCCATCCTCCGGCGTGGTTTCGTCGAGCCTTGAGATCGCTTCGGTGAGGCGAAGGAATGCCTGCTCAACATCCGCGACCTGCCGCAGGACGATCTGCTCGACCAGTTCGGCGGCTTCCGCGGATGATGCGGCTGCTTCGCTCGCCTGGCGCGTCTGTGCCTCGCGAGTGATCGACTGCAGGAGGTCCTGCAGAGCGACGAGTCCGGGAAGGTCGCGCGCGTCGGTGAGTACGACTGCCTTGGCCGCTTGATTGATGGAATGGCGAAGACTCATGGTGCGGACTTTGTCAAAATCGATGTCGGCTGGCGTCGATGCGTTGAACCACCGGAGCGTGAATGCAAACGCCCCGCGCAGGGGCATCGGCAACCCTTGCCTTGCGATGCAGTGTGCTTCGCAACCTCACTCCGATTGGGGAATGCACCTGATGCTCGCGAATCGTTTGCCTGCTCGTCGTGCGTCGGCGAGCCCCAACGCGCTGATTTGAGCGGTTGCCGCCATTTCGTCGATAGACGGATTCCCCATGGCTCGCGTGATTCCACTCTTCCGATTCGACGCAGGCTGGCCCTTTGTCATCGCGGGGTTAGCCCTGCTCGTAAGCGCGCTTCTCATTCCGGCGCAGCGCGAGCTTCACGAACTCAAGGGGTTGGTCCAGTATCACCGCGCGCGCGAACAGCAGGCATTTGAGCGTCTGGCCGCCTACGACCGTTTTCTTCACGACCTTGGTGATGGCGACGAGCGTGTGCTACGACGACTCGCGGCGAGCCAACTGAACCTAAAGCTTGCGGGCGAATCCTCACTCATGCTCGCGCCGAGCATGAATGACACGGTGGTCGAGTGGATCGATGCGTCGGTTCCTCTGGCTGCACAGGCGGCTCCACCGGCGCCGGACACGCTGCTCTCTCGACTCGCGACGGGACCGCGTCGCCTGTGGATTCTCGCGGTCGGCACCTTCATGATGTTCATCGGACTGTTCGTTGGACCGGAAACGGAATTCAGCGGTCGAAAGCGAACGAACGGGCATCGTGTTTCAACCGGTGTGGTGGTCGACGCCTTGGCATCGAGTGGGTGCGAAGTCAAACCTTCCACGAGCGCGAGTATCCCCTCGCTTGTCGAAGTGGAGACACGCGCGTCGGGCGTCGACGGGTGCGTCGACGGGTGCGTCGACGACGCAACGGTGTCGTTTGCGCCAGTGCCGCTGTCCACACTTGAGCCTGTTACGGACTCGCCGGCACGCAGCCTTGAAACGAGTGATTCCTCCGAGCGAGAGTCGTTCGCGGACTGTGCTCTCGCCGAGCAGAGCGCGTGGGTGAGCGCTGCGCCAACTCCACGGGAGCTTCGCGTGGCACTCGAGAACGAGCAAGACCCGCGCTCACTGTCGTAGAAAACTGCGCCGAAAAAAGGGGTCCTTTCGCGCACTCCATTCGAGGAGCGGTACTGTTTCATTCTCGGTGGTGGAACTTATGGACGGAAAGGACTGTCGGCGTGAATTGGATGGCTCTCGAGCGCAACGCGCGTGATGGAGTGTTGCATGATGCCCTCGAGTGCGATGCGTGGATGCGCCTCGCACTCGCGCGCGGCATCGGTCCTCGCACGGTGCGCATCGCGGCTGAAACGGCTGGGAGTGCCGTCGCCGCGCTCTCGCAACCCGACGCGTGGTGGTTGCAGTTTCCGCATGCGTGCCGATTGCGAGACCTTGGGGCGATGCTGCGTGCTGCGCGCGAGGTTGACCTCGGCGCTGAGCGAGCCGCGGCGCAGCGACATGATGCGCAAGTGCTCTCGTTTCCGCAGATTCCTGACGCTCTCCAGGATCTTCACGATCCCCCATCCGCGATTTGGGTTCGAGGAACGCTTCCGCCACCAGAGTTTCCGAGCGTCGCCATTGTGGGTTCTCGTTCAGCGACGGCATACGGGCGGATCCAAGCGGCCCGATTCGCGGCGGAACTGGCGGAACTGGGCGTTGTCATCGTCAGCGGCGGCGCGCGAGGGATCGATGCCGAGGCGCATCGAGCCGCCCTTCGCGTTGGTGGACGGACGGTCGCTGTCCTCGGGGGTGGACTCGATCATGTTTATCCATCGGAACACGCGCCCTTGTTTGAAGCGATTGTTGAGTCGGGAGGGGCGGTGATCACTGAGTTCGCGTGTGGGGTATCGCCACGACCGGAGTACTTCCCACGCCGAAACCGAATCGTGAGTGGGTTGAGCCTCGTCGTCCTCGTAGTGGAAGCAGCCGAGCGCAGCGGTGCGCTCTTGACGGCGAGGCTCGCGGTTGAAGAACAGGGACGCGAGGTCGCGTGTCTTCCAGGTCCGGTGGACTCGACGCGGTCGGCCGGATGTCACCGAGCGATTCGAGAGGGTTGGGCGCACTTGGCACACGAGCCGCAGGATGTTGCGGAACTCATTCTCTCGCAGCGGTCACTCGCGATCGCGAATCTCCCATTGCGGGATCGACGCGCGGATGGCCCCGCACCGACGGTGACCGCAAGGTCGAGCGTGCCCGATGCGGAACGCGGCTCGGACACGCGCGGGCATGCCTCGGCGTCGAGCGAGTCATGCACCGTGGGGGCATCGCAAGGATCGCTGAACTCGGCAGAGCGCGCTCTCCTCGACGCGCTCCGAGGCGCGGCTCGATGCGGCGATGAACTCGCTGATCTCCTCGACCTGCCGTGGCAAAAAGTCGCTCCGACGCTCACGGCGCTTGCAGCCAAGGGGCTCGCTCGACATGACGGTAAGCATTGGGTTTGCCTCGCACCTCCGTAGGCCCTGTGCCCGGCTCACAGTTCGCGCCATGCTTGCTCGACGCCGTCGCGCATTGGGGCCTTGCCCAGGGGTTTTTCGCTCACGCGCTCCGAAGCATCGCTCTCGGAGCCCCTCGCCTGCGCCCATGCGACACGACCCGAATCAGACGCCGGGGTATTGCTACAGTGCTCGTTTCCCCCATTGGTTGACGGGAGCAGGACGAAGTCGTCCGGCATCCGATTGGCAGCAGCGCCACGATCACGGGACGCCCGAGTACGGATGAAGCGATGAGCGAGCGACCACCAATTGGCACCGAATGCGTCTTGATTCTCGACTTCGGGAGTCAGACTGCGCAACTGATCGCGCGTCGAGTTCGCGAGGCGGGCGTGTTCAGCCTTCTCGTCTCTCCGACGATTAGTCCTGATGAAGTGCGGGAACTCGCGCCCAAAGGGATCATTCTGTCGGGTGGTCCTTCGAGTGTGTTCGAGCCCGGCGCTCCAACCTGTGATGTCGGTCTCTTCGCGCTCGGGATTCCTGTATTGGGCATTTGCTATGGCATGCAGTTGATGAGTCATTTGCTTGACGGGCGAGTGCAGAGTGTCGCGCACCGCGAATACGGGCGCGCGAGATTGGCGGTGCAGGACGCATCGGATCTCTTTGCCGGAGTGGATACGCATGCGACGGTTTGGATGAGTCACGGCGACCAAGTTGTCGACATGCCGCCTGGGTTCAGCTCGATCGCATCAACATCCACCTGCGTTGTTTCCGCGATGCGCGATCGCGCGCGGAATTTTTACGGGGTGCAGTTCCATCCAGAAGTGACGCACACGCCGCAGGGCGGCGACATGATCGCGAACTTCCTCTTCAAGGGATGTGGATGTAGTGGTTCGTGGAAGATGTCTGACTTCGTCGATGCGGAGTGTGCGCGTATTCGGGCCAGGGTCGGTGGTGGCCGCGTGATTTGCGGGCTTTCTGGCGGCGTCGACAGTTCCGTTGTCGCGGCGCTCCTCGCGAAAGCGATCGGTTCGCAGCTCACCTGCATCTTCGTCGACAACGGACTGCTTCGAAAGAATGAGCGAGAGTTAGTCGAGACCACTTTCCGCGATCACTTTGATGTTGACCTGCGCGTGGTGGATGCGAGCGCGGCATTTCTTGGTGACCTCGCGGGCATTGAAGATCCACAAGAAAAGCGCCGCCGCATCGGACATCGATTCATCACGGTCTTCTCGGAGATGGCCGCGTCGATTGAGGGCGGCGCACAGTTTCTCGCACAGGGCACGCTCTATCCGGATGTGATTGAGTCTGGTCACGGCCACGCCGGGACGAGCGCGAACATCAAACTTCACCACAATGTTGGGGGGCTTCCCGAGGACTTGGAGTTCAAGCTGATCGAGCCGATGCGTTTGCTCTTTAAAGACGAAGTGCGCGCACTCGGAGAAGTCCTTGGACTGCCGCCGCAAGTCGTGTGGAGACACCCGTTTCCTGGTCCCGGGCTTGCGGTGCGCGTGCTCGGTGAAGTGACAACCCCCAAGTTGGATCTCCTGCGCGAATGCGATTTGATCCTGCTTGAGGAGATTGTCGCAGCCAATCTCTATCGCTCCACGAGTCAAGTATTCACAGTTCTCTTGCCCGTGAAGAGTGTGGGCGTGATGGGCGATGGTCGGACCTATGACTCGGTGGTCGCGGTGCGATCCGTCGACACGCAGGACTTCATGACCGCGGATTGGTCGCGCATTCCGTACGATGTGCTCGCGACGATTTCGAATCGAATCATCAACGAAGTGAAGGGCGTGAATCGCGTCGTGTACGACATTTCGTCGAAACCACCGGCGACGATTGAGTGGGAGTGAGTCGGCGCGGAGCGTGTGTGGAACCGCTTCAAACATTGCTCGGCGCTGACGCTGCCCTCGGAGGAGCGCGCTGAAGGATCCATTCCGTGCGCGAGGACTACCGCATGATGCTCTGCCGCTGAATCATCACTTCAAGGGTCTGACAAGTGAGATCGACATCACGCCGGCTGAGGTTTGGATGGAACGGGAGGGTAATGAGTCGATGCGCCGCGCGTTCGGCAATGGGAAATCCTTCGACGACGCCGAAGGTTGCCAAGGATGCTGGCTCGCCAGGCGCATAGCAAACCGCGCTTCCGACGCCGATGTCATGTCGAAGCATGCCAAGCACGATCGAGTCTCGCTCGTCGCGCGTGTATCGATCGCTCAATCGAATGGCGAAGTGGCTCCATGCGACGGAATTGTCAGCCGTCGGTGGAGGAAGCAGGATGTCTGGGTGCGCGCCGAGGCGGCTCGTGTACTGCTCGAAAATCTCCCCAACGCGCTTGACGTACTCCGCATGACGGCGAAGGCGCATCACGCTGATCGCTGCGGCAACGAGTGGAAGCGTTGGGTCGCTTACGAATTGTTCGATGGCTCGTACGCCGCCGATGCGCTCCCAATCGACTCGTGGTCGGAGCACGCCGCCTTCCCGGAGAAGGCAGAGTGTCGAGGCGAGCGCGTCATCATTCGTGCAGACGACAGCACCACTCGCCCCGAGAAATCCACTCGCAGCGTCAAGTCCCACCACGGACAGTCGCCCAAAGCGTCCCGTGGGATCGCGCCCAAGACGACCCCCAAGACCGCCGCAGACGATTTCGAGCAGGGGGATTTCAAACTTCGAAGCGACGGCGGCGAGTTCATCTAATCCAGTCGGATCACCGTGCATGGTCGCGCCGACGATGAGACGGGTTCGTGTGGTGCACCGCGCATCCACGGCCTCTCCGCGAACGGTCAGGGTTCGTGGATCGGCATCCACGAAGAGCGGTCTCGCACGGGCGCGCGCGATGGCGGCGACGAGCGCCGGTGGGGCAAGGGCAGGAAGCACGATTTCGTGACCATCTCGGACACCGAGCGCCAGCAGCGCGCATTCAATCGCGCACTGCGTCGATCCAAATGCCGCGCCAAACGGCCGCGCGACCAGATCTGCAACACTCTCTTCAAGTTCCTTTTCGAGTGCCATCGCGCCTTCGACGCTCCCATCGAGGCACTCTTCAAGTGCGCGAAGTTCGTGGGATTGAATCGACGGCAGGCTGAGCGTAATGATCTCGCTCATGGCGGTTTCCTCAACAGTGAGTAGCGGGCGCGGGGCATCACAGTGGAGATGCGCACGCGCGAGCGCTCATGCTCAATCAGGGTAGCGCGAATCTGCCGCGGCTGCACTCGACCGATTCTCACACGGCGTATCGAGAACGCGCCGCCCGTGCACGCGTCGAGCCGTGCTATGGACTCGATTTCGTGCCTTTGAGTTCAGCACAGAGTAGGGAAATGCACTCTTGTTCTCGCCCGGACGCGCGAAGCCATAACCATGCGGCTTGTGCCGCGACCGCTGGCTCACTCGCGCCCGCGACTTTGGAAAGTGCGAGCAGGTCGCCTTCGGAAACCGCGCCTGCGAACCGTGCGGCGAGTATTCGGATGAGTGCGTCTCCCTTCGCACTCGCGCCCGCACGGGCGGCCATGGCAACCGATGCAGCTTCCATCGTTCCAGCCTCAGCAAGCGCGAAGAGGAATAGGTCTTTCAATGGCACATTCGCTTGTGCTTGCGCGAGTGCCTCGCGAAACGAATCTGGCGAAAACTCAGCGAGGCGGGCGATCGCCCGCAGCAATCCGTCGCCTAGTGAACTTGCCAAAGGGCTTTGGTTGACAAGCAGCGCAAGCGCTGCGACGCCGAGTGCGCGTTCCGCATCCGTCCCAAGGAGCGCCGCGCCCTCCGAGGCGGCCGCGAGCGTGGAGCGGTGTCCGGTGCCGAGTAGTCGAGTGTAGAACTGATCGAACGCACCGAGCGAGAGTTGCTCGCCGGCATCCGCGATGCCTTCGAGAAGCGGATCTCGATTGCGAAGAAGCGCCCAATCCTCGGCACTCGCGCGCGTGCCACTCGCAAGCAGGAGATGCGCAGCACGGACAAGTGCGAGTTGCGTACGTTCGCGACTCACCAACGATCGCCACGCATCCAAGCCTCGGGCGGGATCGACAATGAGCGTGGCAACGATGAGCCGCGCGCGCGACTCCGCGCTGAGATCGGAAAGTGCGAGCGCCTCCGTGAGAAACGCGCCGGATCCCTTGAGTTTGAAGCGAGCGATGGTCCCGCTCAGTTCAGCGAGCGTCGACGCACGACTGCGCGGGCTCAGCGCGGCGATCGCATCGAGCGCAGCGTCGACTCCTCCAGCATTCTCGATTCCGATCGCGAGCAGGAGTGCCTCGCCAATCGCGGCCGTTTCCGGAGTCTTCGATCGACAGAGTCTGTCGAGGATCGCACGGTCGGGCACCGCGCCTTGCGAGATCGCCTCCGCGCAAAGGACGGCGCGGGCGCGGTCGTCGAGTTCTTCCCATCCTGCGAGTGTGAGCGCTTCCTTCGAACCAATGAGCTTGATCGCGAGAGCGGCTTGAACTGCATTGTCTCGATCGGTGCGCTCGGGCAGGGCTTCGATGAGCGCCGTGTCAACGGTCTTGGCAGCGGAGAGTTCCGCGATGCCCAGAATGCCGTCGACCCGAATCGACCAATGATCCGCTCCAAGGAGGCACTCATAGAGCGGAAGGAGGCGGGAATCCTTCAACTGCCGCAAGCCGAGGAGCACTGTGTGATGCCGTCCATCGGCTCGCGCTTCGATCGCGGATCGCATCTGTCGCATCGAACTTTCGAAGGGATCGACTGGGCCATACTGCGCGGCGGCGAGCGACGACATCGTGGCGCAGATCGCGACGCATCCGACTCGGACGCATGCGTAAAGACTCCGCGGGCGATTGGCGTGGAGCATGGATCGAGTGAGGTGCTTGCGCCAGAATCCGACGAACATCGAGTCGAGTGTAGCGAACCTAGCCGCCTCGTACGAGATCATGTCGGAGTTGATCGATCGCTTCGCGCGTCGAGACTCCCGCGATGAGGGGCTCGTCGTCTCGCAGGAGTTGCTCGACGAGCTTGGCGCCGGCGTGCACACAAGAGTGTGCGTTGCGGCCGAGTGCACGAGCGATTTCCGGGTAGCTCGAACTGGTCAATTGGCGCGCGAGATGGGCAACCACGCCGCGAGCTCGGGTAGCTCGCTGGTGGCGCGACTGGTTGAGGATTTCGTCGCGCGGGATGCCCAATCGCTGCACCACCGCGTCGATGATCCGACTCAGCCGAATCGGCGCGGAAGGCAGTGCGTTCGTGAACTCATCGCCGAGCATGCGATCGGCAAGCGTTCCCGTGATGGCTTGCTCGACGCCATCCAGATGCGCGGCGGCGACGAGCCGCGCGATGGCTCCTTCGATTTCGCGCACGCTTCCCGCGCAGCGGGAGACAAGGCGCTCCTCCGCGCACGGTCGGAGCGCAAGGTCGCGAACCGAGGCGAGTCGGCGCACGAGCGCAAGGCGGGTCGCGCGGTCGGGTCGATCGAGGCGGACCACCATGCCCGAGAGGAATCGGCTGATGAGCGACTCGCTGAACCGCTTGATCTGTCGCGGATGCTCGTCGGAGACGAGTGCCAATCGAGCGCCAGACAGGGCGATCGCATCGATCGTGTGGAGAAACTCGGTTTGTGTGGCGTTCTTGCTCGCGAAGAAATGCACATCGTCGATGGCAAGGAGATCGAGCTTCCGAATCCGGCGACGGAAATCGTCGAGCGTGCCCGCACGCACGGCGGCGATGTACTCGTTGGTGAATTGTTCGGCCGTCGCGTAGCGGATGTTGCTTTCGGGCGCTGAATCCGACCACCGCCGACAAATCCCTTGCAAGAGATGCGTCTTCCCAACGCCGCACTCGCCGTGCAGGAACAGGAGAGCAGGGGCGCTCACACTGTTCTGCGCGAAGGAGTCCGCCGCGCTGAAGGCAAGTCGGTTCGCGTCGCCAACGACGAAGTCGTCGAGCCTTCGGAAACTCTCTTCGCGCGGCGCAGCGCGCAGTCGCTGGCGTTGCGGCGCTGCTGAGACAGTTGCGCCATTCCACGCGCCCCCAGTGAGACTCGCCATCGGAGCCGGCGGGCTCGAAGGCAGCGGCTGAGCACTGTCTGCTGCGACGCATAACGAGAGGGCTTCATCGACCGTGATCTCGATTCGCGCCGCGGACCCGTAGAGCTCGTGCGCGACCGCTTCGAGGTCTCCCCGAAGCTGCCGGTTCATCCGATCTGCTTGGAAGCCCGTCGTCGTCGAGATTCGCACTCGCGTGGGCTCACATGTCACCCGCGCGCCGGTCTCGAAGTGCATGTGAAATCGATGTTCGCCTATGCGAGCGGTTAGGGCCTGCTCAAAGACCTCGCGTTCGGGAGGAGTGATTGCACCGTGAGCCGAATCTTCCTGCTCTTGCGCGTCTGCTCCTACGGACACGGGCGGCGGTGTCTCGCGCAGGGGTGGCGCGGAGTCCGCGCGAAGAGTTTCCGCTAGGCGCAGGGAGCGCCTTCCACTAGGGCTCGGTGCGCGAAGCGAACTCGCGGCGAGGGTGGCGCGTGGGTGAAGCAACTGTGACATGAACCTGCCAGAGGGAATGGGACACCAAGCGTGGCGCGATCGGCCAAACTCGACGAACGGATGGAATGAAGCAGTCGTGACGAGGGGGCATGCCGTTGCGAGAGCTCGGGCATGGAGCAGACTTGGTTCAGACGCAGGGGTTCTACCACCGGATAGCTGCCTCAGACCACAGATCCTTCAACAGCTGGCGCTTCGCACTCACGCTCGGCGTTTGATCCGCAACACCTCGAGAAGACTCCCAAGGTCGTCCGAATCGGCCGTCGCTCGTCGCTCGTCACTCTCATCTCGCTGTCGAAGACTCATCTTCGCTGTCCATGGTTCTGTCTCTGTCCATGGTCAGTTAATGACTCTGTCTAGGTCTCGGCCTCTGCCTCGGCCTATCCGTCAACACTGCCTATCCGTCAACACCTAGCATCTGAAGGCACCGTACTTGCACACTACGCACATCGGCGGCGCACTGCGTCCCTGCAGCGCTTCGGAAGATACCCGAAGTCGAGGGCGAGACGACTGGCGCTGGGCAATTTTCAGTTCGCGCATCCCACCTGTCTACGCGGAAGTGCCTAGTTCTGTGGGAGTTCTGCGATTTTTCGAGCGTGCGTTTTCCGCGCGTTGCATGAGTTGGGGAAAACTCGCGAGTTGCGAAATTTTCGTAGAGGGGTTGCACAAAAAAACTTTTTCGCTACGCGTCTCACGCCTCTTGACAGGAAGAGGGGCGAGTGAAGGTGAAGCGATGACCACTCACGATCGTTTGATGAGCGCAACGCGTTGCGCGACTTCACGAAACCCGAGCTGCGCGTAGAGTTTTCGCGCGGGTGCATTCCGAGTGTCCATCGCGAGCACGACGGTGCCGCGCCGCTCGCGAGTGACCGCCCCGATGGCGCGCGTGAGCAGCGCGATGCCGAGTCCTTTACCCCGCGCCTCTGGAGCGAGGCCGAAGTACACCAGTTCAGAAGTTCCGTCGGCAACGGCTGCATTGAGCAAGGCGAGTCCTTGCGCATTGCCCGCGTGGTCGCGCAGTGTGACCCACCACCGCACGCCAGTCCCTGCGCGCGCGTGTCCCTCGAGCACATCAGCGGTCTTGCGGATGCCCGCGAGTTCGGGGCAATCGAGTGTCTGTTCGTAGGTTCGATTGAGGAGCGTGCAGAGTGCCTCGCGTACGCCTTCGCGAGAGAGGTCGACGCTCTCGATGCTCCATCCCTCCGCGAGTGGCGGAAGCGTGGGTGCGAAGAGCCTTGGCATCGGTCGTTCGAGATAGGCGAGCGTTGCGAGTTTGGAAAACCCCGCACACTCGAATGCGTGTGACTCGAGGATTCGCTCCGGAGGCACGAGTGCTTGCGAGAGATCCACTTCGCTACTCACAAGCTGGGCGGCGTGCGCGATGAGAGCGCCGAGCAACTCTGCCTTTTCAAGACTCGTCGGCTCGGATGTCGCGATCATTGCGGTTCGGCCAGGGGCGACGATCGGCAGGACCGCGCAAAGCAACTTGCCAGTGGGTTCTCCCATACAGAGCAGGCGCTCGATCGAGAGGCCCGTCTGCCGCGCATGCGCAAGGAACCTCTCGCCCGCACTCGGTCCCGCGCCGACAAGAAGGCCGGCCGCATCTGGGAAGCGGTCGGAAGGGCAAAGAAAGATCTGGGGCTGGGACATGGTTGCCAATGCGAAATGCAGATTGCGCGGCACTCCAGGCGATTCACGCGCGGCGCACAATGCGGGCGGAGAAGTTGTACAATCGACTTCATGCGTCTGCGAGGATCCAAAGTCGTCTTTTCTCTCTACCCAACCCTGAGCATGCCCCGCAGTCTTTGCGCCGGGATGCTGTTCGCGGCCTCCGGGGTCATGCTCGGAGGCGTCGCGAGTTCATTGGGCGCAGCGCCATCGAACGCGATCGTCGCGCCACCAAGTAAGGATCTTTCGCTCACACCAAACCCGATGCGCGTCTACAAGGACCCGCAGAGCGGGCAGTCCTATGCGTACATCACCTTCGACCTATTGAACGCGACCGGCGCGGACCGCCGATTCGCGCCTCGTTTCGAACTGCTGCTTGATGACGGCGTGCTCGTGCAGTCCGGCAGTGATGTTCCCTCCAAAGTCACTCATGCCATCAAGTCTGCGCTCGGCGACCCACTCGTCGAAGACCAGTTTCAAGTGCTCGGAACCGTTCTCGAGGGCAAGGAGAATGCCCGCCGAGGACTCGTGGTCTGGCGGATGACGGAAAGGGAGCCCACGGAAGTCAGCGTCTTCGTGACGGGGCTCTCCCGCGTGTCTGATAAGAATCCACACCCGACGAGTGGGGAACCGCTCGTTCGCCGGCGCACCATGCGGGTGAACTATGTCATTCCAGGGGACGCGGTAGCGCATACGACGGCGAGTTACGAACCTGGAAAGATCGAGTGGATCATGCGGTGAGAGTTTGATATCCTCCGCGACTCGGAAAAACGCCCGTTGGGGCACCGAGGTCCGTCTTTTCATAGTTCCGTTCAATTGCAATGTTGTCTGCGCGAGCAGCAGGTTTGCTTAGGAGATGCAGTAGTGGCACACAAGAAGGGCCAAGGCTCTACAGAAAACGGTCGAGACTCGAACGCGCAGTACCGAGGAGTGAAGCTCTTCGGTGGCGAGTTGGCGAAGGCAGGTTCTATCATCGTGCGCCAGTGTGGCACGAAGTGGAAGGCTGGCTATCTTGTCCATCGCGCGAAGGATGACACACTGATGGCACTTGCGGCAGGGCATGTGCGCTTCCGTGGTGGCAATGTTGACATCATCCCCGTGGATCCCGCAACGCCGCGATTCTCCGCAGTCGGCTGAGCCCGAACTGCAATTGGTCGATTCCTCTGCCGCACCGTTGCCGGACAGGCATCGCGTGCGGCGTTTCTTTCTGTGAGAGAACGGCGCTGGGTCGTTGCACTGCATGCTCGTTGATGAAGCAACCATATTTGTCCGTTCTGGCCGAGGTGGCAACGGCATCGTGAGTTTGTTGCGCGAGAAGGATCGCCCATACGCCGGTCCTGATGGCGGCGACGGAGGGCGCGGCGGGGATGTCATTCTTGTTGGAGATCCGCACCTCGACACACTCATCGAGTTTGCTTTCAAGCCGCACCATCATGCGGAGCACGGAGAGAGCGGAAGCGGGAAGTGCTGTCATGGGAAGGATGCACCGGATCTTCGCGTGCGCGTCCCTCTTGGCAGCGTGATTGTCGATGTCGCGACGGGCGCATTTGTCGCGGATATCACCGAAGCTGGGCAGGAAGTGGTAGTTGCCGAAGGTGGCAAGGGCGGGTTCGGAAACGCGCACTTCAAGACCAGCACAAATCAAACACCGAGTGAGTCGCATCCTGCGGGCGAGTCGATCGATCGAACGCTGCACCTCGAACTCAAGCTCATCGCAGACATCGGGCTCGTTGGCTTGCCGAATGCAGGGAAGTCCACGCTTCTGAAGGCAGTGAGCCGTGCAAATCCCAAGGTTGCGGCGTACCCGTTCACAACCTTGAAACCGCAACTTGGACTCGCCGAACTCCCAGGAGATCGTCGACTCATCGTCGCCGATATCCCGGGCCTGATCGAGGGCGCGAGTGATGGGCACGGGCTTGGACACGACTTCCTTCGCCACATCGAGCGCACGAAGGCAATCGTGCATCTCGTGGAACTCGCGCCGATCGATGGCTCGGATCCAGTCGCCAACTACCGAGCCATTCGCGCGGAACTGCACGCATTCTCAACGGAGCTTGCGGAAAAACAGGAGATTGTCGCGTTTAGCAAGTCGGATCTCTTGGATGAGATTGAGTGCGCGGCGCTCGTGCGACGATTCAGCGGCGCCATCGGGATCGCGAAGGATGAACCGCACTTTGTGGTCTCGGGCGCGACGGGCAGTGGCATCCGCGAGTTGCTCGAAGCGTGCTGGACGCTTGTGAAGCCCGCGGAAAATACTTGGCGCCGAACCTGAGCGCGCGTCGGGGTGCGTTCACCGGCAAAGTGACCGGTAGACGCTGAAGAACTCGGCGAGTTCGTCGTGGAAGCGATCGCCGAGCGTGAGTTGCGCGATCTCGGCGGTGAGCGAGTCTTCGTCACCGAGCCTGACGCTCCGACCGCCACCGGCGCGGGCAATCTCCGGAAACCACTTCACATCCTTCGCGTCCTCTGCGGCGTGTGCTTGAATGGTGTAGATACGCATACCACGCTCCGCGGCGCTCTTGGCGAGTTCCTCACACTTCGTCCCCTCACCTACATGTGGCGGCGCATCGCCGATGATGACCATGACCCGTTCGGGCGCGGCGTTGTTCGCGTTCGTCGCTCCGCCGAGTGCATCCTGTCGCCACGATGCCTCGGTGAGTGTTGCACGCATGGCGCGGTAGAGAGACTCGGGTTCGTCGCCGCCTCCCTCCGCCGTCAAAGCCCAGAGATTTCTTCGGGCCAAGGACGCATCACTCGTGAAGTCGAATGCATGCAATTCCCATCGATCACGCGTGTCGCGATATCCCGCAATCGCGGTGCGCAAGGATGCAGAGCATCCGCTCAAGAATCCCAAGAGATCGTCGGCTCCGCCCTGCCCGGAAGCGAGTTCGCCAGACATGCTCGCGGTGCAATCGATGAGGATCGCAAGGTCGATGGACTTTGAGGCGAAGGCGCCGAGATACGCCTCCATTTGGACGAACTCGGGCGCATCGAGTCGCGCAATCGCGTTCAGCGGCGAACGGCGTCCTTCCTCCGGTGTACTCGGAACAATGAACGCGCCTTCGTAGCCAGGATTCGCACTGTGTTTGCGCATCCATTCTCGCCAACGGTAATCGCGCTTGACATCCGCGCCCGCTGTAACTGCGGCGAGGCGAGGCGAGTAGGCGCCTGCCTCTGCTCGCGACATACGCATGATGATTCGGCCGAGCAATGCATCCAGTGCATCGGTCTCCTTCCGATCCGCAGCCAACGCCGCGCGCTTCTGTTGTGCGTTCTCTGCGAGGGGTGCAGGAGGTCGACTCGCGCGCACGGCGCAACGGAGTTCGAGTGCGAGTAACTGATCATCGAGCGACTCCGAATTGCTCAATCGCTCGATGGCGGCGGCCACGCGTTCTTGGGGAAACGAGAATCGAGCACGCAGAATCGTCCGCGCGACGAGCGTGCTCTGCTCGTTGGCAATGAGCGAGGGAGAGATCTCCATCCCCCGACGGGCGGCGATGGCATACGCGAACGCTCGCACCTGCCACGCCTTGTCCTCGAGAGATTCCGTCACGCGCGCGGCACTTTCGGGGCAGTCAAATCGCTCGAGTCGAAGGAGAGAGAGGGCTCGAGAAGGCCAGAACGCGCCGTGCGCCAACTTCTCGATCGCGGCTTGCTCCGCGGCGGAGGCGTTCTCGAGGAGCGCAGGCTCGACGATTGTCGGAGTCAGTGGGGGCGGTACAAGCGCCGGTGCGCTTGGTGGCACGAGAAGGAGCGCGGAACTGAGTACGAACGCAAGCGGCACAGGGATTAGTCTACGCGCAGTCTGCCAAGAATCGCTGCTGTTCGGATGCCGAGGAGTTGTGCATGATTGACCGGAACTTGTTGCGTCCTGCGTTTTCCCGTGCTCGCCCATTCCCTGAGTACATCGCGAGCGATCCAACGCGAGCTCCGCATTGGTGGCAGGTGCACGCGCGCGCGCAGCTTTCATCCGATCAAGTCGCATTACTCCGTTCGTTTTCACGCGAGATGAAGGTGCTCTGCCTCTCGGGAACATGGTGCGGCGATTGCGCGCAACAGGTTCCGTTGTTGCATCGCATCGCAGAGGAATCGAGCCGCATCGACTTTCGATGCCTCGATCGAGGTGAAGCGGGTGCGTGGAATGAGCAACTTACGATTTGCGGCGGCGCTCGCGTGCCTGTGGCGATCTTCATGGCCGAGGACTTTGAAGTCTGCGCGGTGCTGGGTGATTGCACGCTTTCGCGATACCGAGCAATCGCCGCGCGCAAACTTGGTGATGCGTGCGAGGTTGCATGGGCGAAGAACTCAGAGGAAGAACTGCACGCGACGCTCGCGGACTGGCTCGCCGAGTTTGAGCGCGTGCAATGGATGCTGCGCCTCTCGCCGCGCCTGCGCGCCTTGCACAAGGACTAGGCGTTGACGAGCGCATGGAGAGAAATCGGGCTCCGCGTGATGGTGAGTCAGGCGGAGCCCTCGAGGTTGCGTGTGGGTTGGGAAGGGAGTGCTGAGGTTAGTCAACGCTGCGGGCGGGGGAAGAGTTTTGCAGCGAGTTCCCACTCGACCGAGGTCGGCTCGGCGGCGCGGAGCATGAAGAGGAGTTTGAGGAGTGCGAAGCGTTGGTCATCCGACATGCTCGCGTCGCCGGCCGTCGCCTGCAAAATTGCCTCAAGTTGCATCCAAAGCGGACTTGACGAGTCCTCGTGGGTTGAGAATCCCCAGTACAAGATCTGAATCGCGTGATGGACTGACGGTCCTGGTGACATGACCTCCCCCCAATCAAGCGCGCGGCGACCGGTCGGAGCAGTGGTGAAACCAACCGGAGGACATGAAGCCTCTGGAACCGAGGATTGCGTCTGGCGTTGCGCGGCGTGCGCCGCGGGGAACCGGAAAGACTGGCGTTGATTGCTTGCTCGGTGGGGCGCCTTCTTCGCCATCTCCGCAGGTGCGAGCGCGCAGTGATCTGCGATTGGGCTGGCGTAGTCGAGCATAGTGTCCATCTGGCAATCGAACGCGGCGAGCTCGACCTTCACGCGATCGGTCGGTTGCACGATCGCGATCGGTTCGCCGTGGACATTGCTCTGCTCATCGACAGCGACGAACGAGGTGAACCGAGTGAGCAATTGGTGCTTCACGCCGAGTTGCGCGATGTTCTCTTCGAGTTCTGCGCAGATCTCAGGTTCAGCGATGATGCGATCTTCAAGGCGCTCGATGATGCCTCTAGCCCAGATCGAACCCAAGTCCATGGCGGTTCGCGCGACCGTGCACCTCCCAACGAACTCTCCGTCGCTTCCTTCGATGTTCACTGACTCACGCGAAGCCTCGATGAAGAAGCTCGAGGAGCGTCCCGCAAAGAGATCACAGCGCACGGATTCCCTCGCGCCAACTTCGCGGAGATTCATCGCCATTGGTCCGTTGCATTCGAGTCGGAAGCGAGTCATTTCCGCCTCGATGTCATCGCGGTCCTGAATTGCGAGGTAGGAACCGCCGCCAAGACGGGCGAGTCGCGAGAGCATCGCATGGGATGGCGCCATGCCAATGCCAAGCACGAAGAGTCGCGTGGCAGGGTCGAACTGCCTCGTCAACTGGAGAAGCTCTTGATCGTTCCCGACATCCCCGTCGGTCACAAAGAGCACGGTGCGAGCGACGCCACTCGGCACCGCGGTCGCGCATGATTTCATCAGTGCAGGCATGGCAACCGTTCCGCCATGAGCATCGATCTTCCTGAGCCAGTCCAGCGCCTTCTTGATGTTCTTGGGCGAGGCGGTACACGGTCCCTCGCTGAAACACTCGACCTTCGTATCGAATGCGGTGAGTTCAAACGAGTCCGTCTCGCGCAGCGCCTTGAGCGCAGAAGCGATCGCGCACTTGGCAGCATTGATGCGTTCTTCCGACATCGAACCCGAACGGTCAAGGACGAACGACGCGATGAGTGGTTGCTGAAGGGATGGTTGCGCCTCCGAGGGTGGATGGACGACGACAAGGGTTCGCTCGCCATCGGTGTAGGCGCGCAGGACCGTCTTCGATTCGCGCGAGTCAAAGCGCAGAACAACATCACCGCAGCACTTTGCTTCAGGCGCGAGCGATGCGGTCGTCTGACCATCTTGGCGCGTCACGAGGAGCGCGGCGTTGCTCTTGATGTTGCAATGTGCGCCTTCACAGACAAGCGAAAACTGCAGGGAGGTTCCGCCCTCGAGTCGGATTGGCGGTGAGAGGAAGGACGCATCCGGCGCTTGATCGGTATCCGGACTCGTGCCCTCGCCGGTGTGTCCAGTCGGCCTGCCTGGGACGAACTTCGGCGAAATGGCCGTGGGGAAGCGGTACTCAAGCGTCCCGTCTCGAGTGGTGAGCCGTTCCACCAATTCCAGGCGCACGGTGATCTCTGTCTTGGCAGGCACATTGCCGAGTGAAATTGTGTGCACATCATCACGGACGCTCTCCACCATGGCGGCGGTCTTGCCGCGAGCGAGCGCGCTTGCAAAGTCAGACTTCGCTTCGTCCGTTCGCTTGCAGAGTCCCTTCGCGACGCGAGCGCCCGAAGTCAACTCAAATGCGATGACTGCTGCGCCGAAGGGCAGCGGAATGGTGTGCGTCACATCCATGGGCTTCGCGTGTGGATTCGAGTAGTGCTCCACGAGCGTCGTGTGTGCGCAGTCGCCGACGATGCGCGTGCTGACGACGACTCGTTGCAGCGGGAACACTGCGGGCTCCGACCCTCGCGTCTTGCCTTTCGTCGGCAATCCGAGAAGTTCACCGAGCGTCTTTCCTGAGTTGGATGGTGCGAGTGTGGCGGACAGAAGTTCGCAGAGTTGGGTAGACATCAGTTTCCTCCAATGGGGTCGTCGTGGATGCGTGGTGAAAGCAAGGCTGGGCTGCGTGGATCCGATCGATCTGCAGTCGTGACGTGAGCGCGCGCGAGTTGGCGGAGTGCGGTGGCAAGTTCAGCGGGGGCGGGGATGACGCTTGGATCGATGAGAAGGGTGACTCCTTGGAAGAGGGTGAACGATCGAAGTTCGGCAACGGCGTGGTCTGGTGCTGGGACGGAACTGGCCTGAACAGTGGACGGTGTTTCGCAATGCGTGGGCTCCTTGGTGAGGCGTTCGAAACTGACAGAGCGACGCGAGTCGTCTGGTATGGCGAGCGTGAGCGCTTGGACGAGCGCGTCATCGCTCTGTTGGGGCAGGGCCGATTGAATCTGCGCGAGGGAAAACCCCTCTGCTTGGAGTTGCTTGGCCGCGAGCACGCGGACGAGATGCGTGAGCGCATACATCGCGCGCCGTCCCTCATAGAGTGGCTTCGGGAGAATCCCGAGCGTTTGGTAGAAGCGGACGGTACGCGTGTCGATCGTGGCTGAGGTGCGACCATCCTCTGACTCGATCCCGAGACCAGCCATCGCGGAACTTGCCACGGAAGTCAGTTCTTCCAGTGAGAATCCGCCTGCGGGGATTGCTTCGAGAATGTTTGCGAAGGCGATCGACATGAAAGTATCTTACAGTAACAGCAATCAATGTCAAGTGATGTTGACAGTAACTTGTCAAAATCGTATAACTCCCTCATCTCAAAGGATTTACGGCATTGGTGATGATTGTCAGACGCCGGACTTGAGCCGTCGGAGCGCGTCAAAGGCATCCATCGGGGTCATCGCATCGAGGTTGAGCGCGCGCAGTTGCTCGAGCATTGGGTGCTCGAGGAACTCCGTGAAGAGAGCCATCTGCGTGGTGTCGCCCTGACGCTTGGAATGCGCGACGGACGATCGATGCGAGGCAGCATCGGGCGAAGGAAGGACAGCGAGCGCGTCAAGGATTTCCTTCGCGCGCTGAATGGTCGCCGCCGGAAGGCCGGCGAGGCGCGCGACATGAATGCCGTAGCTGCGATCGGTGCGTCCGAGCAGAATGCGATGCAAGAACACGACCTCGTCATTCCACTCTCGCACCGCGACATGAAGATTGACGACTCGCGAGTCTTCTTCTGCGAGCTGGGTGAGTTCGTGATAGTGCGTGGCGAAGAGCGTGAGTGATTGCCGATGCGTGAGCGTCTCGGCGGTTGCCCACGCAAGACTGAGTCCATCGAGAGTGCTCGTGCCTCGCCCAATCTCGTCAAGAATGACGAGACTGCGATTTGTCTCATGGTGCAAAATGTTTGCGGTCTAGGTCATCTCGACCATGAAGGTTGACTGGCCGG
>SXUJ01000174.1 GCA_005790565.1 Planctomycetia bacterium | reverse complement strand
TGTCACCCCTCACTGCAGCCGCACCGTTGGATCCCCGAGCAGGACAAACTTCATCCCCTGAAAGTAGACGCTTGCGGGATACCAACTCTCAGTCGGTGTGAGCTCTTCGAGTCGCTCCTCGCGCACATAGTGTGTGATCGCCTCGCGCCACCACGCGCCAATCGCGCCATCGGGCGTTCGCGCCATTGCCGCGACAACTCCATCGAGCAGCGTCTGCGCGCAGGGCTGGCTTCCGGTCACGCAACCGATCGTCGCGATCGCGCCTCCGGTCCCCTGCCGCACTGCCTCCTCGGCGATGCTCGTTGAGTTGTGATCGCCGCGCTGGATCGGCGCCGGCGCTGGAGGAAAGTCGATGAAGACCTCACCTGCGTTCGTTCCCTTGTGCGCGACACCTGCTGTGTCGGTGTACGCCTGGTATGGAGGCTGCGTGCAAATCTCGCTCGTCGAACAACCGATCGAAAACAGGAGCGGTGGTCGAGCACTCGGCTCGTTCGCTGCGAGCGTCGCCGAGTCGAAACATCCCTCCCATCCCCACGGCTGACCGTGACCCGTGTGAAAGATCGCGGCAGGTGCCGCGTTGAGCGCGTCTACGAACGCCTCGCGGGTCGGCGGACGCTTCGCGTCGAAGTACGAGTGCGACTTCGCGCTCCACTGCGGCACCGACGCAAGTGCCGCGACGAGCGCGTTCGCGCGATCCTTGTTGTCGATCCATCCGCCGCAGAAGAAGAGGTCGACGCGCGCGGCGCCCGCCGCCCGCTCACGAATCGCGCGCTGGTGCGCGAGGGTCTTCGACGCGACGGTCGCAGCGGCATCGGCCGATGAGACTGGCCACCGTCCAACGGCTACTTCTGGGTCGTACGAGATCCCATCGAAGTTCATGCGGTCCGACTTGTTCGTCTCGCCGTGCACTTCACCGAAGTATTGCGCGTGGATCCCATCACGCGATGCGTTCCAGTCATCGAACGAGCCATCGGGATGCGCCAGGTCGGCGTAGTAGAGGTCGCTCGGATAGAAGGCCGTGTCGAACGCGGCCGTCGTGCCGCGGTCGAGCGTCATGAAGCGGACAGGAAGGGTGTCGGCATCACCGACAAGCAGCACAGCACTGAGGCGGTTCGCTTTCCACCGCGAGAAGAGTTCGCGCTTCAGCAGTTCGCACGCGTCGAACCGCGCAGCAGCGGGGCCAGTCTGCGAGGCAGAGTCGGCGGCGGTGTCAATCGCACTCTCGAGCGCGAGAAACTCGACCGGATATCCGAGTTGCTGCGCGCGCTCGGCGACAAATGGGGCAAGCGCATCGCGCCACGCCGCAGGAGCAACGACGAGCAGGCAGTCGGCGGGCGAGGTGACGCACGAAATGACACAAATGAGCGCGGTGCCTATCACGACGGGAGCGTAACGCCGCCGCCTAATCCCCCCGCCGCCCCCCCGTTTACTGGCAGATCGACACGCTGCAGCAGCGCGTTCTGCCCGTAACCGACCGAAGTAAACACGGCGAGTGAATCTCGCCGCCTCGTTCCGGAAGCAGAGTTCACGGAGTTGGCAGCGCGAGCCACTGCGACCTCGCGCGCGCATGCAACGACGCCATGTGTCTTCACGATCCTGGGGTTGGAGTCCGCAAGCCACACTCCTGACTCGCGGGGGGAATGTGCGGGGGTCGTCCAGCGTGCTGGCACTGCTCGGCTGGAAATGCGGTGACCCAGCCGTAGGTTGCGAATGCCATGCGTGGACCGTGTTCCAAGGTGAGCGATCGCGTGCAATCGTGATGGGTCGTGGTGACCGGTCGCACGGACGCCGCCATACAAGTCCGCTGCCAGACACACACGCACAATCCAATCGTGACTCCCACACCAACATGGAACTCAATGAGCGTGCCGAGCGGCGGAGGAAATGGGATAAAAGTCTGAACTGTTCCACTCGCGTCAGCCGTGAACTGTCCGCACACGGCTGACCAGGGACCATCGGTCCTGCACTCACACGCGTCCCCTTCGGGTTGCCACTCACCATAGATGACTTCGTGGTTGCAGCTCATGCACCAATTGACAAGCAGGTCAGCGCACACGGCCACCAACACGCATGTGGGGTCGTATCCCAGACCTAGATTTGGCGGCCGGTACTGAGTCGCAACCGCAGTCTGCAGCGCGGCGCCTCTGAGTTCTCGTCCAATCGTGCCGTCAAAGAACTGCGCCGCGTTCAGAAGCCATCCTCGATTGATTGCTGAGTCGGCGCGCTCGAAAGCGAGATCGGCGACGGGATATCCGCTCTCCTTGAGCGAGTGGATGACCACTTCGCGAGAGCCTTCGTCGAACGAATTGACAAATGTGCCAATCGGATCGTTGGCCACGAAGCCTTGGTGATACGGCTTCTCGGCTTGGACGGAACCATTCAGCGCTGATGGCACTTCCCACAATTGATCCTGAAGGTCGGAGATCCCAAACCTCGCCTTCAGCGCGTGCACCGCCGTCCAAGGCTCTGCGGAGTTCCATGCGATCGCCAACCATTCATCGCAATCCTCGGCCGGACGGAGGAAGTAGATTGCCGAGAGGTTTTCGCCTCTGACTGTGCCGGGAACTGCAGTCGCGAGCATGCCAATCACATGGGGACCACCCTCAGTGATCTCGTAACAGGGTTTGATGTTCCACCCGCGACTCTCAATTCGCATCGCTGAAACATTGAACCGCGGCGGTGGCGAGCCGATCGCGAGTGCGACCGTCGGACTTGGTGGACCGTCGGATCCGGCAGCCGGCGATGCCGCGAACAACCCACTTGCAGGCGCGAGCGCCGCGACCAACACGATTGCCATCGTTGCCGACAACTTGTTCTCCGACATGATTGTGCTCCCGAAAAGAAATGCGTGCCCCGTACTCACCAACAGATACGACGAGCAGAGTCTAACTGTCGCGCTTACCGTGATCAAGCGTCCCGCCATGCCGCACTGCCCGATGCGCGCTGCGAAGTCGCTCCAACTCTTGGCGCAGCGGCAACCAATAGCGTTGGTCAATCTCACGCTCAGTCGCTTCTTCTGTCTGGAGCGCGCGCTGCAGTTCTGTAAGCGACCCCGTCCTCGCGAAGTTCAGGAGCGGCCGCTTCGACAGCAACCGTCCGCACACCCTGGGATGCTCACTCGCCACCTCAACAAGCAATTGTGGAGTGCGCAACTCGCGCAACCAGAATTCAACATGAGCCCGCGTTGGACGCTTGCTGTTCTCGAAGTAGTGGACTTTCAGAAGTCTGCGAATCATTGGCCAGTCCTTGTCGCGCTGAGTCTTCTTTGCTTGCACCAGATCGGGTAGTGACAGCGCGTGGCAGCGAGTCCCATTTGGAAATGCGATGGATGTCCGGCGCTTCCACAAAGCAGAAAACCCATCCACGCCACGCATCTTGGACATGATGTCGACGGGCATGCGTCGCGCCTCTGGGTGTTGACAGCGAAAGTGAACCGCGTGCCCTCGGCGCAGAAACTTCAATGCGCACGATGGAACCGCGATCGTTTCAGCTTGCAAGTCCGCGAGCGCGCGTACGCGGTGCTCTTGCATCGAAGAAAGGACTTTGCGTATCGGGCTCGGGATCAAGCGAGCCTCCGAGCGCCAGATAGGTCATCCACAGTTTTTCGCTCTCCAGCCAGCGCTGCCTTGGGGTCAGTCGATACCACTCGGCCCATTCACTACCAACGAGGTCTTCTGCACGAACCATGAATGAAGAGTGCCTCACCCCCCCCCCCGCTACGGGTACAACGACACGCTGCAGCAGCGCGATCTGCCCGAAACCGAACAGCGCGCCGTGCGCTCACGACGTCGCGACGACCGCGACGACACTGCGCCGTGCGCGCGTCAAACACACTGTGACCGCATCCGCGTACTGGCGCATCGCCGACTCGCCAATGGTGTGGTGCACGAAAAACGTCAGCGAACTCTCGCCGAGCGCACGCGCGACTAGAAGCCGTCCGTCGACATCGAGCGGACCTCGGCCCATCGCGGCAGGAGTGAACCCCGCGCCTACGAAGTACGGCTCTCGATATATCTCGCCGCAAGATCCGTGCGCGGCAGGAATGCCGGCGTCGTGAAGGGCGGCGAGAAGATGGTCGCGCTCGTTCGCAGTGGTGGCTCGCGAGTCCGCGGCGACGAACGCAACGCAGCGATAGTGCGCGTGTCCAGGCGGCGTCTGCGGCACGCGCAACCACGGCAACGTGCGCAGCGCTTCCTGCAGGATGAGACTGTTGCGTCGTCGTGCGGCGATCCACTGTGGCAACTTCGTGAGTTGCACGAGTCCGATCGCCGCTTGCATCTCGGTCATGCGCAGGTTGGTGCCTTCATGACGCACGAGCCAACGAAAGTGACCGTTCGACCCGGGCGTGTGGCCTGACATCGCCTCGTCGAAATCTTTGCCGTGCTGCGCGTACGACCAGCAGCGCTTCGCGAGCGACTCATCGCGCATCGCGAGCATGCCTCCTTCGCCGCCTGTTGTCATGATCTTGTCTTGGCAGAAGCTCCAGCTCGCGACCTCGCCGAATGTGCCGACCGCGCGCCCGTCAATCGTCGCGCCATGCGACTGCGCGCAATCTTCCATCACGCGAATGTTGTGGCGATCAGCCCACGCGCAAATCGAGGGCATGTCACACGGCCAACCACCAATATGCACGGGAATCACCGCGCGCGTTCGAGGACTTCGCACAGCCTCGGCGGTTGCAGCTGTGATGCAGCCACTCTCAGGATCGACATCCGCGAACACTGGCGTCGCGCCAGTCAGCGCGACGCACATCGCGCTCGCGACATAGCTGCGTGGAGAGACGATGACCTCGTCGCCATCGCCGATTCCCAGCGCGCGTAGTGCGGCGTCCATCGTGAGTGATCCGTTGGCCATCGTGAGAGAGTGCAGACCCGCGTCGCCGTGCGCGTGGGAGCGCGACCACGCTGCTTCGAAGTCGCGGCATGCGGTGCCGGTCCAGTAGTTGATGCGGCCAGAGCGGAGAACGGCATCGACAGCAGCGAGTTCGTCAGTTTCAAAGATGGGCCACGAGGGCAAAATCACTGCGTCAGCCACGGCGAATTCGATCGTAACACGCGTGCGGGATTACCGATGAGGACGGCGTTGTCGGGAACATCTTTCACGACGACGGCTCCCATGCCGATGGTGGCGCCGGCGCCGATGGTGATGCCCTGGCGAATCGTGCAGCCGCTGCCAAGTTCGGTGCCCGAAGCGATCGACACATTGCCGGCAACAGTAGCACTGGGATTGAGTGAGCAGAAATCACCAACTGCGCAGTCGTGGCTGACCTGTGCGCCGCGGTTCAGGATGGAGTGATCGCCAATGCGAATGTTCGTGGTCAACTGACAACCGCCCAGTACCGAGCAGCCGACGCCCAACTGCGCCGAGTTGTGCAGTCGAACTTCGGGGTGGATCACGCTGCCCCAACGCGCGACGCCAAGCGCGCCGAGCCGAGCGACGATCGAACGACGCGCGCGCGGATCATTGACGGCGACAACGAAGCACGCCGATGTGTGCTTTGCGGCGTCTGTGATTTGGCCGAGAATTGGCCATCCCTCGACCGTCGTGCCGCACGCGCGGTCATCCAAGAACCCAAGAAAGTCCACGCTGTTCGCTCCGAGCAGGAACGCGAATGCGGTTTCTCGGCCGTGCCCCCCTGCCCCGACGATGACGAGTGGTTCACTCACGAAGTGGGCAGTCTAGAGCGGTCTGCACCGGCGACGGATCCAGTGAACGCCGGCATCGTTGCGTGGCCCGCTGCAGAGACGCCGCGACGGGCAAGCACCTGCCACACGGTCATGCAGAGAATTCGTAGATCAAGCCACAAAGAGCGGTTGTCGACATACCAGACATCGAGGCGAAACTTCTCCTCCCACGAGATCGCGTTGCGTCCGTTGACTTGCACCCAGCCGGTGATGCCTGGCTTGACCGAGTGCCGACGCATTTGCTCGGGGGTGTAGAGCGGCAGGTACTCGGGCAGCAGTGGTCGCGGTCCGACGAGTGCCATGTCTCCGCGCAGCACATTCCACAGCGATGGAAGTTCGTCGAGACTCGTCGCGCGCAAGCAGCGGCCGAGGCGTGTGATGCGCAGAGCGTCGGTGGCGAGCGGGTCTTCGCCGGGACGCGCGTCGCGCATCGTCTTGAACTTGTAGAGCACAAATGGCGCGCCGTTGAGGCCGATGCGGAGTTGGGGGAAGAGGAGGGGCATGATGCGTCAACGCTCAAGTTTTCGCTACTCGCGCTACGCTCTCGCAACCGATGCGAAGCCATGGTAGTCTCTCGATTCAGATTGGAGCTGGGGCGTGATCGATAGATCGCACTGCCACCGCGATAAACTGAAGCGTTACCAGTTCTGGTCCGTTCCACGCGGCGTTTTTTGGCATACTCGATTGAAATGATGGCGTCAGACGAATTGAAGTCAAAGACGAGTGTCTGGTACCTCTCGAAGTACTTGTCGGAACCGTCGGCGTCGGATCCGGGAAGCCGCGGGTACTGCTTGATGGCCGAGCTGGAACGTCTCGGGATGTCAGTGACGGTCTTGACGTCGGACTCTGGACACCACTTCTTCGGGGGACAGGGAAAGGACCGCAGGCGTTATCGCACCACCTCGGTCCAAGACCAGATGCGTGTGATACGAATTCGTACGCTGAAGTACCGAAAGCAGAGGTCCTTCCGTCGTCTTCTCAGTTGGCTTGACTTTGAGTTTCGGCTGTTGGCGATGCCGAAGAGTGACCTCCCCAGGCCGGACGTGATAATCGCATCGAGCCTGTCATTGCTAACGATCGTGAGTGGACTGTTGCTTCGAATCCGCTACAGATGCAGACTAGTCTTTGAGGTTCGCGACATCTGGCCACTCACGTTGGTGGAAGAGGGCGGCTTCAGTAGATGGAATCCTCTGATCTCGCTGTTGGCAGGCATCGAATGGCTCGGATATCGATTTTCGAATGCCGTCGTTGGAACAATGCCCAATCTGGGGGAGCATGTGCGTTCAGTAGTGGCGGTCGCGCCTCCGGTGTACTGCGTACCAATCGGATTCGACGAGAGGTCAATCAAGGGCCCGTCGCAGATCGACTCTGTCCGATCGCTCGCCAACATTTCGAAGGAGACGTTTGTGGTAGGCTACGCTGGATCGATGGGGGTCTCCAACGCGCTAGAGACCATTCTGCGATGCGCTGAAGACCTCGCAGACGACCACCGGCTTCACTTTGTGCTCATGGGGGAAGGCGATCTGCGGAGCGACTTCCAGTCCAGGTTCGGCCGATTGCCGAATGTGACTTTTCATGAGGCGGTAACTCGTGGTGAGGTATCGGCAGTTCTCCGTGGATGTGATCTGCTCTACTTCGCGACGCAGGCTTCGTCGGTTTGGAAGTTCGGACAATCGCTCAACAAGCTCGTGGACTACATGCTCGCGGGCAAGCCGATCGTTGGGTCCTTCACGGGCCACCTCACGATGATCAATGAAGCGCAGTGTGGCACCGTCGTGCCGGCGGACGACGTGGGATCGTTACGCGTGGAGCTCCTACGATTCGCAGGTCTGGGGGTCCATCAGCGCGCGATGCTCGGTGATCGCGCCCGCGCTTGGGTGCTAGCGAATCGGGGTTATCGATTACTTGCATCCGAGTATCGGGCCATCCTCGATGGCCTCCGAGAGCCGGTGGGCAGGCTCTGAAGTGAGTCGTTGTGGATCCAACGGTCGTCCTATGCCCCAGCCATCGAACATCCTCCATCTCACGCACACGGACATCCGCGCAGATGCGAGGATCCTCCGGCAACTCGAGTTACTGCGTGGACTTCCCCAGCTAGTTGTCAAGGCGATCGGCGTGGAATCCGATGAAGGCCTAGCAGCGGCACGCGCGGGTACCCACGCGAGCGACATCATTTCACTGCGCCTCTTGACTCGTCGCATGTTGCGGATGCCACGGCAGATTCGCTACTTCCTGAATCTCTGTGAGCTGGCGCTTCGGATGATTCCAAAGGCGATTGCCGCGCGGCCACGGATCGTTCACTGCCACGACACGCTGGTGCTACCGATTGGGGTAATGGCCCGGCTCTTCACAGGGTGTGCTGTCATCTACGACGCGCATGAGTTGGAGAGCAAGAAGTCGGGGCAAACCAAGGGCCTCGCGCGCGGGACGATTCTGCTCGAGCGGTGGTGCTGGCGGCACATCGCCGCGCTCGTTTCGGTGAGTCCGTCGATCTTGGCCTGGTACACGGAGAATCTTGGATCCAAGCGTTCGGTGCTCGTCCTCAACTCACCGTCATTCCTTTCGGCGGCGGACGGTCCCGTGGCGGGCCATACACGTCCACCCAGCGGGTTGGGCTACTTTCACGAGCGCTTCGGCATTCCCTCGGGCGCACCAGTCTTTATCTACCTAGGCTACTTGGTGAGGGGTCGTGGGATCGAGGGGTTACTGGAGGTATTCCGCGAGCGAGGGTTTCGATCCCATATCGTCTTCATGGGAACCGAGGACGAAGTAGGTGTCTCTCGACATGCCAATGAGTATCCGAACATCCACCTTCATCCAGTAGTGTCGCACGACAAAGTCGTCCCCTTGGTGCGTGAGGCGGACTGTGGTCTATGCCTCATCGAAGATGTGTCGCTGAGCGACCGCCTGTGCCTCCCGAACAAGTTGTTCGAGTACGCGTTCGCGGGTATTCCCGTGCTCGCGTCGAGGCTGCCTGAGATCGAAAGGGTTGTGAACCAATACAGGCTTGGCATCTGTTGTGAGAACGATGTCACCAGCATCAAGTCTGCCGTACTCGGGATAGAGCGCGCGGGCCTCGCGCCACCACCCGCGGATCTGAGCGATCTCTCTTGGCAGGCGCAGTGCGAGCGGCTGAAAGATGTCTATCTTGGGCTACTCATGGAACACCATTCACGCTCCACGAGGGGCCAGTAGGAGGTATCAGGTGTGCGGAATCTTTGGAATCCTATCCCAAACCTTGGTGCCCCCAACGTTAGTTCGACGGCTGGCAAAGCACGCGCAGCAGCGCGGGCGAGATTCGAGCGGTCTACTCTGCGTGAAGAGTGGCTCGGCCGAGATTCACCGAGCCGACTACTCGATCATGCGGCTCCTCCGAGTGACAGCATGGAAGGGCAGTTGCACCGTGATTGGACACAGCCGGCTGATCACCAACGGATTTTCCGACAATCAGCCAGTGCTGCGCGACGACATTTGTGTGTTTCACAATGGCATTGTTGTGAACCACCCCAGTATCTGGGAAGTGATCGGCGAGAGACCTAGGCAGCAGATAGACTCGGAAGTAATCGCCGCCATCGCGGCCCATCATCTGTCCGAGGGTGGAGACATCCACGGCATTTCCGCGCGAGTCCTTGGGGTCTGCCGCGGCGTCGTGGCCTGCGCGCTGGCACTGCCGAGGCTTGGAATGCTCTGCCTCTTTTCCAATAACGGCAGCCTTTACATCGGGTCGAGCAATGGCTCGACCCTCTTTGCGTCGGAGGAACATTCCCTTCGCCAATGCGGATGTGCAAACATTCGCCAGGTACGCGAGGGTGAAGTCCATAAGATCCCGAAGGTTGTCGGCGAGATCGCCGCCACGGATGTACGCGAGTGCCGCATCGATTTGATACCCGCGATCGGCTCGTCCGCTTCAGCGGAGGAGCGGATGCTGGTTGCGCCGCGGCACGAACTGCGTCGCTGCGCGAAGTGCATTCTGCCTCACACGATGCCGTTCATCTCTTTCGACGAGCTCGGGGTCTGCAACTACTGCGCGCACTACCGTCCGCGGAATGTTCCCCGTCCCCTCGAAGAACTAGGCCGCCTCGTCGAACCTTACCGCCGTACCAGCGGCACTGAATGCATCGTGCCGTTCTCTGGCGGCCGAGACAGTTGCTATGGCCTCCACCTCATCGTCGATGAACTGAAGATGCGCCCAGTGACGTACACCTACGACTGGGGGATGGTGACGGACTTAGGACGGCGCAACATCAGCCGTATGTGTGGTGAGCTTGGCGTCGAGAACATCATCGTCGCGGAGGACATCGCGAAGAAGCGTGACTACATCCGAATGAACCTGAAGGCATGGCTGCGGTCGCCGCACCTCGGCATGATTAGTATTCTCACGGCCGGCGACAAGCACTTCTTCAAGTATGTCGAGCACATCAAGGAGCAGACGGGTGTAAAACTCAACCTGTGGGGTGTGAACCCATTGGAGGTGACGCATTTCAAGGCGGGATTCCTCGGAGTGCCCCCGAACTTCGAAGAGAAGCGTGTGTACACGCATGGAGTCATGAAGCAACTCCGCTACCAATGGCTCCGGCTACGAGCCATGCTCCAGAGCCCCGGCTACTTCAACCGATCGTTGTGGGACACTGTTTCCGGCGAGTATCACCGCAGCTTCACCACCAAGGAGGACTATTTTCATATCTTCGACTTCTGGCGGTGGGACGAGCGAATCGTCGACGAGACATTGGCCAGATACGACTGGGAGAAGGCGCAGGACACGAGCACCACTTGGCGGATTGGCGATGGCACTGCTGCGTTCTACAACTACCTCTATTACAAGGTCGCGGGCTTCTCCGAGCACGACACGTTTAGGAGCAACCAGATCCGCGAGGGCGATCTGACGCGAGAGGAGGCGTTGCGGCTGGTCGCGGATGAGAATCGGCCGCGTTATCCGAACATCAAGTGGTACCTCGACGCAGTGGGGCTTGAGTTTCAAGAGGTCATTCAGGTTGTCAATTCAATGCCTAAACTCTCTTGAGCGCGCGGACTGCGCGTCGCCAAGTATTCTTGAGAGAAATCGCTAGTCGGAACGCTAGCGGCACGTTCCAATCAATGCAGACCGCAAATGACTCACCGCCAGAGTGTGGGCTCAAGCACGCAACCGTGCCTGGGAGCGGTTCCGGGACCAATCGTGACATCCGTCAGACTCAGGAAAGCAGGATTGAGAAGAATTGTCTGCAACCTACGGACTTTGACTTACTTTCGCGCTGCGAACGCGTGCCGACCAAGACGAACACTTGCGGTGTGTGATATTCTCCACGAGATGAGGTTGACTCGGGAACTGTTTGCGATGGTCATCGCCAACTGGCTTCCCCGGTGCCAGTTCTTTGACCGCCATCGATGGCTGGCCCTCCGGGTGGGAGGGTGTCGTGTATCACGGGCAACCATTTGGGCGCCCTTTGACGTACGACCATTCGGTTCGCTTGTGAACCTCTCGATTGGCGAGGGGACATTTATTAACGCTGGATTTCGATGCGGAGTCCCAGACGGGGCTCTAGTCGTGATTGGCCGCGATTGCGCGATCGGTCCGAATGTGTCGCTAGAGACAGTGAATCACGGGCTCAGATTCGACCCAGCGACCGGTTGGACATCAAAACGCGCAGGCATTGAGATCCAGGATCGGGTCTGGATTGGGAGCGGCTCGATACTCCTTCCAGGAGTCATAGTTGGACATGACTCAGTGATCGCTGCGGGATCGGTTGTTACGCGATCCCTCCCGCCCTTCAGTTTGGTTGCAGGTGTTCCGGCAAAGTTGGTGAGAAACCTTGCGTGCGATAAAAAATAGTTTCGACAACTTCTTGACGGTACGGCCGGCACTTCAAGCCATCGCTTACTCGGTGGGTGGGTGGACCGCGCAGTTGAAACGTGGTGACACGCCAGGGTCGTTAAGCCATCCCGAGGGTAAGGTCTTGTTCATTCTTGGAGCTGGCAGATCGGGCAATACGTTGTTGCGTAGACTCTTGATTGAACGGTCGCAAATTTTCATCCCACCGGAAACATATGCGCTCACCGGAATCGCTGCGACTCTCCTGCGCAACAAACACATGAATTGGAGCGCCCAGGTCGACCTAGCGCTTGGGGCACTTGAGTTCCAGCCAGAGTTCGTCACGTTCGGCGTTGCTTCTTTCAGTGACTTTGCCATTGCGGCCAAGCAATGGGACTTTCGCCGTCGCCGAGCAGGAACCCTCGTTGTTGAGCTATACCGTTGGCTGGCGGTTCAGCGCGCGGTGCAAACTGAATGGGTCGGAGACAAGACACCCATGAATACGCTTCGACTTGGGTTGATCGACCTGCTCTTTCCGGTTGCGAGATATGTATTCATCCAGCGTGACCCTTACGACGTTGTGATGTCGTACATCAAGTCCGGCATCTACTCAGATCCCATGAAAGCCGCAGATCGGTGGATACTCTCGAAGCGGGCGTGGGTTGCGTTTCGACGCGGCGCGAGCGCCACGGCTGCTCTCGAGGTCCGGTACGAAGATTTGGTCAGGTGCCCAGACCAAGTAGTCGCCCGCATCATGAGTGCGTTTGGTATCCCTGCGCGGGAACAGTGGTTGGACGCCGCGCGTCTCCTGGGAGATGTGACACTCAGGGAACACCACCATCGGGTGCTCGGTGACGTCTCGGCTGCATCGATAGGGCAGGGCAGAACCGACCTGCCGGCAAATCTACGGAGATTACTTGCAAGAAAGCTGAATTCCGAAGCGATCGACTCGGGATACATGCCCATATGACAAGCGGGCGAGAGGAAGATATTGGCACCCGCCCCATCTGCGAATCGAGGACCGGGCTTCGAGCGATCTCGAAACTGATTGCCGGAACTTTTGTCCGGCAGGTCCTATCAGCACTCCTAGGACTTGCAACTGCCGGGGTTACGGCGAGATGGCTCGGGCCAACGGGTAATGGCATGCTCGCCGTGGCGTTACTGCTACCCGCATCGCTCTCAACTTTTCTTAACCTCGGACTCGCTCCTGCGGGCATCTACTTCCTTAGTTCGTCGCGGATTGGCTTCCGACAACTGATCGAGGTGTACATTCGACTTGTCGCTTGGATGAGTCTGTTCGGGATGATCGTCGGGTTGCTGCTGATCGGATACAGCGGAAGTTTGTTTCGGGGTGTGGAACCGTGGGTGCTCATTGTGGCGTTGATGTTGTTCCCAGTCAATTTGGCCTCTTTCCTACTGCAGGCGACCTTCCAGGGGCTTCAAGACTTTCGGTCGTTCAACTTGATCTTGCTCGGACAGTCGGCGATCTATTGTTTGGCGGTGGTCGCGGTGGCTCTCACCAGCCCCTCGAACGTCATCTTGGTTCTATGCGCTCAGATAGCAACGCAAGTTGCGGTCGTCATTTGGTCGCTGAATTGGCTTCGGCCGCTCTTCCTAGCACCGTGTGATCGAGTTGATGCGGCCGAGGCATCCAGCGCATTGCTCAGGTATGGATTGAAGTCACACCTCGGCAGCGTTGTCTCATACATCAACTATCGCGCGGACCTCGTACTAGTGAACCTCTTTCTAGGACCGGAAGTCTCAGGAGTGTACGCCATCGCTGCGCTCATCGGAGAGCGCATTTGGCTCATTCCGCAAGCGGTTGGAACTGTGCTGTTCCCACGGCTGTCGCTGCTGTCAAGAATTGAGGCGGACCAGCGTGTGCTCACACCCATCGTCGCACGCTGGGTTCTCTCCGTTACCTTCTGTGCGGCGCTATTGGTTGCGGCACTGTCGGTGCCACTGATTGCGTTCGGGTTTGGGCCGAGGTACACAGGGGCTGTGGCCCCTTTGTTCGTTCTGCTCCCAGGATTCGTCCTTGCTTCATCCTCACAAGTGTTGGCCAACGACATCGCCGCACGCGGAAGGCCTGAGTTGAACCTCGCGACATCCTCAGCGGCATTAATGCTGAACATTTGCGCCAGCATATTGCTGACTCCGCGCTTTGGAATGCTCGGCGCAGCGTTGAGTACAACGCTCGCGTTGACCTTGAACACGACACTCAAACTGATCCTTTACTGCCGATTGTCGCGGAACGACTGGCGCGCGTGTGTGCTTCTAAGTTGGACCGATGGTGTCACACTTTGGGCTGCTGTTCGCGCTGTGTCAACTCCTACTACAAAGTAGCCCCCGCGTGCACGTTCTCGTAGTACCGTCGTGGTTCCCTAAAGATGAACGAGACTCAGCCGGAGTGTTCTTTAGAGATCAAGCTGAGGCGCTCAGTTGCTATGGGCACAGGGTGGGTGTGATCGCCCAGTACCCGCGGAGTTTGAAAACTTTGTGCTTGAGATGGGAGACTTTGGATCAAGAGTACCGTGACCGATTGGTGGTACTTCGAGACTACTTCTGGGCTGCGTTGCCCAAGGTCCCCTATGGCGTGTTCCTGCTTTGGAGGACTGCGGCGTGCAGTCAGTTCGCTCGATACTGTTCGCGTTTTGGTAGACCGGATGTGCTTCATGCTCACTCCGCGCTTTATGGAGGCGCCATCGCTGTCCATCTGGGGCGCAAGTTCGGCATTCCCGTTGTCGTTACCGAGCACAGCAGCGCATTCGCTTTGGGGCTCCTCAGTGATTGGGAGTTGTCTCTGGCTCGCCGCGCGCTTGGCGCGGCCGATGCGTGTATCGCCGTTAGCCAATCGCTGAAAGCGGAGCTGAGACTCAAGCTCGGCGTAACGTTGGTGCACGTTGTTCCCAACGTAGTTGCGTCACGCTTCATGTGTACGCAACGCCGCACACGAGGGAGTTCGGACAGTACTCGTCGGATCCTCAACATCGGATCGCTCGACGCTAACAAGAGCCAAGCAGACCTAATCCGCGCGTTTTCCTTCCTGGTGTGCAGACACTCTGATTTGGAGCTTTGGCTAGTCGGGGATGGACCGCAGCGGTCGGCGCTAGAGTCTCTCGCTGCACAGTTTGGTGTTCGTGAGAAAGTCGTCTTCTTCGGGAACTTGCCGCCTCATCGAATTCCTGACTTGGTGTCGGACGTAGATGTATTGGCAGTCTCAAGTCGCTACGAAACCTTCGGGCTAGCTGCGGCAGAGGCAATGGTGCTGGGAAAGCCTGTCGTCTCCACAAGATGCGGGGGGCCTGAGGACTTCGTGTCTCCACTGGCGGGCGTACTTACGCCCGTAGGCTCACCGATGGACTTGGCGATTGCATTGGAGCATGTGTTAGAAAGCCTAGGGCAATACAGCGCCTCTTTGATATCCACCGAGGCGATACTGAGATTCGGCGGCTCTTCCGTCGCCAAACGTCTCACGTCAATCTATGAGGCGGTTGTCGAGGCATGCTAGTGGTAGTAGCAGCCATTGCTGTTGTTGCACTTCTATTGTTTGTGCCGTTTCATGCGCAAACAAATGTTCGCGCTTTGCTTCTTGGACTGTTCGCATTTTACGGGGCCGTTCGGCTTGATTGGCTCACTTCGCGTCGGTTGGGTTCGAGCGGGCTGGCTACCTATCTCAAGTTGCTCGCACTGTTTGTTGCGTGCATCCTTGCATCGATTGTGACCAACCAGAGAATCCACGTTTATCAGGACTACGTCGAGATTTCGACGGTGCTCATCGCTGGCGGCTCGACAATCCTCTGGTTCGAGATAGGCAGTCGAGAGAAGCTCGCGAGCCTCTTCGGGCGCTGGTTCATTGGGTTGTGTGCGGTGTACTTGACAGTGTGCGCGTGGCAGATCGTTGGCTGGTGGACTAGTTCCCCCTTTGGCGGCCTTTATGCGGCGTATGCGACACCACAGACGGTGGAGGCCGCGGCGCTACTCGCTCAGCGAGGCGAGTCCGACCGATTTGCGGGCTTGTCGTCCAATCCAAACGCCCACGCGGCGCTCCTTCTCCTTCTCTTTCTAGCAGCTTGGCTGACTGGTAGACGGCGTGCGCTAGATTCGGCTCTTGAAGGGTTGTGTTTTGTCCTCGTCGTTTTTGCTCAGTCGAGAACAGGATTGATCGCGATGCTGGCAGCGCTGTCGCTCCTAGTCGCCTCTCGTGTGCGAAGTGCAGAGGCAGCAATTGGCGCTTCCCTGCTTGTGCTTCTTGTCATCTTTCTGATCGTGTCCCTCTCCCGATGGCTCACCCTAACGTTTGTAGAGTCGGTGTTCAGCGAGAACATCTTCGAACACAATTCATTTCTGTTAAGAGCGGGACGGTGGAGGGAGTTGTTAGAAGAAGCTCTGAGAAGTCCAGTGTTTGGCAACGCCCCACGGCAAGAGCACTTCGAGGCTACGGGAGCTCACTTTGATAGCGAGTACCTTCTGGTAGTTTGGCGCTACGGTCTGTTGGGCCTCGCTGCGTACCTGCTTGTGCTGGTCGGCCCCGTGATTTCTGTTCTATTGACAAAGCGCGCCGACCGGTTGACTACGGCCCTATCTAGCGCACTGTTTGCCGCAACAGTCGTGATTGGGGTGACGAATGTCACACTTTCCGATCTACGCTTTGCGGTCTTTCACTCAATGATCGTTGGGCTCTGCTTCGGCCGCTTGCGCCCTTGCGCGACACAAGAGTTGCCACACCGACCCCCCCCCACTTCGTCCCTGCTCTGCGATCCGGCTGCGTGTACCCTGTCACACTCCAGAAGACCACATGGCAAGAACTGACATTCGGGTGGATGAACTGATCCAGCAGTATCTGCGGCGTGACCTAGTGCTTCCCGAGATGCAGCGCCGCTATGTGTGGCCTGGAACCCGCGTTCGCGACTTGTTGGATTCGCTTTACCGCGGGTATCCCGCAGGCACCATTCTCGTCTGGGAGACCAACGAGGAGGTTGCACTTCGCGCCGCCGCTGTTGAACAGGCTGTGCCTGCTTTTCGCGCTCATCGCTTGTTGTTGGATGGGCAGCAGCGCATCACATCGCTCGCTGCCGTGCTCGCTGGCAAGCCAGTCACCGTTCGCGGCCGTAAGAAGCCAGTCGAGATTAGCTTTAACTTAGACCATCCCGACGAACTCGAGGTGGTGACTGAAGTCGATGACGACGACAGCGACGAATCCATCGATGAAGACGAACTTTCCGACAACGGCGCGCCAGATTCGGACGAAGAAGAACTACAGCGGCGATTTGAGAGGATGGCATTTGTGGTTGGTACGAAGAGTCTCGCGCAACTGCCCAACTGGGTATCGGTGTCCGATGTGTTCAAGGAGGGAAGCGATCGGCCCTTCCTGAAGAAGGCTGGGGTCGCCGATTTCAACGATCCTCGTTACGACCGTTACACCACACGACTCGAGCGACTCCGCGGGATTCGAAACTACTTGTTCGGAATGGAAGTGCTTCCGAGTTCCATGAGTTACGACGAGGTCACCGAAGTCTTCGTCCGAGTCAACTCGCTCGGTGCGAAACTTCGAGGCTCTGATCTCGCGCTGGCGCAGGTCACCGCAAAGTGGCGTAACTCACTCGCGATTTTTGAGAAGTTTGACGACTCCTGTGCGGCGCAAGGGTTCGACTTTGACTTGAGCCTTCACATTCGCAATCTGATGGTCATCGCGACGGCGCAGTCACGCTTTCGAAGAGTGCGTGGCATGAGCAGCGCGATGCTCGAACACGGCTGGAGCGAATGTCGCCCTGCGATGGAGTATTCGCTCAGCTTTCTCAAGAGTAACGCGCACATCGACAGCCCAGCGCTGCTCTCTTCGAACTATCTCGCGCTCGCCATCGCGTACTTCGGCCACAAGAGGAACTATCAGATTTCTCAAGAGGAGGCTGAGGCACTGCGCCGCTGGGCGCTCTTGGCCAACGCAAAGGGCCGGTACTCTCGGTCATCGTCTGAAACACTGTTGGATGAGGATCTCGCGGTGCTGCGCGACGGTGGGAATGTGGATGAGCTCTTCGAGCGATTGCAGCGACAAGTTGGCACGCTTGAAGTACGACCGAGCGACCTCGAAGGCCGCGACAAGCGCAGCGCATACTTCAAGACGATGTTCTTGGGCTTCCGAGCCGCTGGCGCGAAGGACTGGCACAGCAATGTGGGAATCGCTCTCGATCATCCGGGCCAGCAACAGCGGCTCCAGTGTCACCACATTTTCCCCAAGGCGTACCTCGAAGGGGTCTACAAGCCTCGGCAAGTGAACGACATTGCCAACCTCGCGTTCATCGCTGGCAAAGCGAATCGAAAGATAAGCGCGCGCGAGCCATCCAGATACATCCCCGAACTGCTTGCGCGACACGGCGACGAGATCTTTCGCGCGCAGTGTGTTCCGACCGATCTTGCTCTCTTGTCGCGCGAGCAGTTTCTGGACTTCTTGACTGAGAGGCGCCGCCTCATCGCAGTTCGGCTCAATGAGTTCCTGAGCGTGGAATCGATGCCCGCGGTCTAACCCCCCTACCTCCTCCTCTTCACTCCTTCGCGGTCGACGGTCCACACGCCGTCGTCGGCGATCCACAGCGCGTCGAGCGGTGCGCTCGACACGCGCAGCGCCAACGACTCTTCGAGCGTGGTTGAGTCAACGAGCCTGAGCGATCCGTCGCTCCCAGCGACGACTGCGCGCGTGCCGTCTTTTGTGAACACGATTCTGATCGGGCGCGTGCGCTGATGTCTCGCGGATGCTCGCACTGCCCCATCGCGCGGATCGAGCCGCACCAGCAGTCCGTGCCGACCGCCAGTAATGATGGTTCCATCCACGGGCGACACCCCCACACACGCACTCTGTTCATCGACTTGCCGCTTCCACTGCACCGAACCATCGGCCAGCGACAACACAACACATCCGTCGTGCCGCGACGCGAGCACCACGCGCCCGCGGGCAGCATCGACCGCGATGGCGGCTATTCCGCCAGGCTCATGATCATCGTCGTGTGACACGACTCCAGTTCTCCACAGCAGCGCGCCCGTCAGCGCGTCAAACGCATTGACTTCACCCGCAGAATCAACCGCCACGAGCCACCGAGGATCGTTTGTGCTCGCAAGCTTCTGCAGCCGCCTCCCTGCGAGCGCCGCGCACGACACATCATGCTCGCCCGCGCTTCCACCCCCGCTCTTCACAGCCACCCGCCCCTCCGCGTCGACGCTTGCGCTCCACTGCGCGCTTGTCACCGTCGTTGGCGAAATTCCCGGCGTTCCAACCCACGCTTCAAGATCTTCCAACGGGATCCGCCGCAAACCAGGGACGCCGCCCACCAACACAGCATCATCCATCACGACGACCGACCAAGACATGACATCCGATACGGGCATCACCGTCGGCGCACCCGTGTCGGCATCCCAGATGACGAGCATGCCGTCGGCGCCAGTCGAGCAGATCCGTCCATCTGACAGAACGCCGATGCTCCAGATGATGTCACGGTGCGCGCGCCCAGTCCACAGCGGAGTCGACGACCCGCTTCGATAGCGGCGCACCGTGCGATCCCACCCGCCGAGCACGACACTGCCGTCAACGAGGCTCGCCGCAGCGGACTGGCGATACGGCGGCGTCTCCAGCTGCTGCGTCACCTCGAGGTTGTCGTCAATCACGCATGCACCAGCCTCTGCCGCAAGGATGAATCCGCCCATGTGAGGCCGAGCGATGGAACGGGTCTCGCCGATGCCGATGTCGCCGCTCACACGCTGAACCTCACCCGTGATCGCTTCGACAATGCGCGCTGAGTGCACGGCGTGGACCACGGTTGTAGCGTCGCGCCAGGCGACATCGCCGCCCTCCTCGCCAGGGATCGGCGCGACTTCGTGCAGCACGCGGCCGTCATTGCCAGCGACAATCAGCAGCGAACCATCATTCTCGGCAACCGCGATAAATCGGCCATCGGGCGAGATGGCGACGCCACCGACCGACACTTCGCCAACCGCAGTGGACCACTTGCACTTGAGCCCCTCGAGCCGGACGAGTTGCGGTGAACCGGTGTGCTGCACGACCCCGGCGATCCACGTTCGGTCCGAGTTCGACACCACCGCGTACCAGTTCCCTGACTCGACGGGTTCACCGCGGCACACACGCGCTCGCTTGAGCAGCGCCACCTCGCTGCTGCCGTCATCATCCAGTGCCCCAATTGCCTGACCGAACGCGAGCTGGTCATTCGCCTCAATCGCGCTCGCTGCAGCAGCGAGGGCTGCGCGCCTCGCCTGCGCTGCTGTCTCGTGAGCGAAGCGAAGCGAAATCAGCGTCGTTGCAATCAACACGAGCGTGCATGTCGTCAGCGCAACCGTCAGTCTCCAGTGCCTTCGCACCGATCGTGTCACACGCTCTCGGAGGCGCTGTTGTTCGATCAGCACAGGCAGTCCAATGAGATGCTGCCTCAGGTCATGCGCAAACAGCGCCGCCCCCGCGTACCGCCGAGATGGATCGCTCTCGGTTGCCTTGGCCACAATTCGATCGAGGTCGCCCCGCAATCGACTGTCGATCGCTCCGAGCCGCTTGGGCACACTCGACTGGATCGTCGCAAGCGCCTGCGCGACCGTTCCTCCATCAAGTGGTCGCATCGGCGCGCCAGCGAACAGGTCGTACGCAATGGCGCCGAGCGAGAAGATGTCAGCGCGTGCATCGAGTGCGCGTCCCTGCTCGAGGGACTCAGGAGCCATGTATCCAAGCGTGCCAACGACGCGCTCACCGAGCATCGTGAGTGTGCGCCCTGTGGCGGTGGTCTCGCGCCTTGCGAGCCCGAAGTCAATCACGACCGCCCGTCCGCGCGCATCCACAAGCACATTCGCTGGCTTCAAGTCGCGGTGGATGATCCCGCACCCGTGCGCGTATGCGATGGCATCGGCGAGGTCGGCAAGCAGCGAGACGCGCTCGTGCAGTGACATCGACTTCATCAACGAAGCGTCGAGCGGGCGCGCGCCATCGACATGCTCCATCGCGAGCCATGTGCGGAACGATCCACCGCACTCCCATGTACCGGCCTGATAGAGGCGTGCGATCCCCTGGTGTTCGAGCGACGCGAGAGCTGCAATCTCCCGTTCAGCATCGCGTGCTTCAACACGCGTGCAGGGCCAGAGCAGTTTGAAGGCGACGAGCCTGTCTGGGCGAGATTGGCGCGCAAGGTAGACCTGACCGTTGGCACCCGCGCCGAGGAATCCAACGAGCTCGAATCCTGCGATGGACGTGCCGACAAGATTGGTGTGCTCGTCCTGTGCACACGGCGCGGGAGTGTCGTTGGCGTCCAGCGTCCGATCGGCGTCGAGAATCCGCCGGGCTTCCTCGATGATGTCAGGTGGATGGCGCGCCGCGGCTGCGTCCTCCTCTCCATCGAGGAGAAGCGCGAAGCACTCATGCACGGCACATAGTCGTGGGAGTTTCATGGTTTGATCCGGATGCCCCGCGGCGCCGCGAATATACTCGGAGAACTTTGCCCCTTACCAGCCGCGCTGACGCTTGTCCGGGGGATAGGCTGGATCGGCGTCTCCAGGAGAGTGCAGGATTCCCGTGGCAACCTTTGCGGATTCGGGTCAACGCCAGCAGATCATCGAAGAGTTGTTGCGTCGCCATCAGGGCGGCCAAGACAATGCGCTGCACGCGCTCTGGCATGAGTTGTACGACGAAGTGCACCGGATGGCACGCACCGTGCTATCGCGCGAGGGGCCGCGCCGCCCAATCGACACAACAGTCCTCGTGCATGAGCTCTACTTGAAACTCGGCGGCGCCGCATTCGACAACCGGGCGCACCTGTTCGGATCGCTCGTCCGCATGATGGGGCAGATCGTCGTCGATGCTGCGAGGCGCCGCGACCGATCACAGCGCCGTGATCACGCAGTCGCGCTTGAAACCAGCGAACTCTCGCTCGACGCTGCCGCGATTGGCATCGAAGCTGATGCGCAGGGAGAGGTTTCGGTCGCAGTCACCGCCGCACTCGACGAGCTCGATTCGCGCGCACCTCGCGCTGCAGCGGTTGCGTGGCTCAGGTTTGTCGGGGGACTCTCCGTCGAGCAGACCGCTGCATGCCTCGACATTTCAGAGCGCACCGTGAAGGGAGACTGGGCATTCGCCCGTGCCTGGCTTCACCGCGAACTCACTTCCCGGGGCCTCCAACCGCGTAATCAGCACAAAGGAGAGAACAATGCCAAGCCTTGAACAAGCACCCGTGAGACTCGAGTGGTGGCGGCGGGTGGTGGAGCTGTTCATCAAGTTCAACGAGCGGCCTCGTCACGAGTGGCATCGTGCCCTCACGGAGGCGTGCCCAGACGATCCAAGTCTCGCCTACGAGGTGCTGAGTCTGCTCGTCGCTGCGGAGTCGGTGGGTGTCGCCACCGACTGATCTCCTCGTTCTGGGGAAGAAACGAGTCGTCGCACGCACCGTTCCTTCCCAAGAAGGGGGAGATAGTGGGGACGGGATGGTGGGAATGCCCCTACAGCAATTGCGAGAGGAATGTCCGGGCGGGAACGCTCATCGGGCCGCGCGGCTGGGCAAAGCAGTCTGCATCCACAAACTCGGCGTCGAGGACCACCTGAAAGGCGAAGGGCGCCTTGAGTTGCTCTTGGTAGTAACCGAGAGCGCCTCCAACGGCCGCATCAGACTGCTTCACCTCGACCAAGAACCATGGCTTTCCATCGCGAATCACCACAAAGTCGACTTCGCGCTGGCGCGTATCTCGCAGGTACGCCAAGTGAAACTTCCCGAGTCCCATGTCGGTCCAACCATCGACCGCCTTGAGGAGATGGCACGCCACGAAGGTCTCGACCCGCTGCCAGAGATCCTCTATCCCCGCCCAGTCCCGAAGAAACCACTTCGGTTCCTTGCGAAGGCTCTCGGCGACACTCTTGAACCACGGCTTGATCAGGAACCCGTGATGCAGGCTGTTGAGCGCGTCGACCCAGCGCTTCACGGTGTCGATACCCACTCGGATGTCCCGAGCGAGGGTGCGATAGATGAGTTGACCTGAGGATCGGTTGGCGAGCAGTTTCACCAGCAGTTCCAATTGGCCGACGTGCTGAATCTGGGTGAGATCGCGGCATCTTCGCGCAGCAGTTGTTCCACGCGCATCGCCTGCCATCGCCGCGGGAAGCGATTGTCGCGCTTGAGGAACGGCTCGGGATATCCGCCGTGGTTCTAGAGCGCGGCGAACACTTCAGGCTTGATCCGGTTGGGGGGACAAACGATGCGCTTCTGATCCGGAAGCCCTCGGTGGAGCACTTCAGCCACGTTGAAGGGGTGAATGCGGTAGATGAAGTAACGGCCCATGAGGCTGTCGCCACCGCGCCCGTAGGTGTCGAAGAATCCCTTCTGGAACTGCTTCCAGCGTGGAAACTTGTCCAGTTCATCAAAGAGCGCAGCGGGAGTCCGTTTGGCGAGGCGATCCAGCTGGAAACGATCGACGAGTTTTACTGGGCCACCGAGCACCAGTTCTCGGTCATCGATGTTGTCCCCGTTGGTGTAACTGTCGGCGTGATTCCGACAGGTCGTGGTCTTGCCAACCCGACGCGGTGCGATGCAGTGGACGGGTTGAAACGTTCCCTTTCATCGAGCGCCAAGAAACTCTGCCCCTCGCTTACGGCGGTGGCGCTTGTCAGAGGTTCTCGCATCCGCTGCCGCGAATCGGCACTGGTGACGCGGGAGTCGCCACCTCCCGGGTGTTCTGGGTCAAGTACAGGTCTGAAAAATGGAGAAACAAACATGATGCTTCGCGCCCACATCGTCATCGCAGCCCTCGCCTCAGTTGTTTCATCGGGAGTTGTGAGCCCCGCCGCCAACGCTCAATGTGGACAAGAGTGGAGCCTTCGCGCGGGGAGTGGACCAGGCGCGTACGAAATCTGCTACGACGAAGCGCGTTCGCAGACCGTGCTCTTTTCTGGCGGAGACCAGAAAACCTATGTGTGGAACGGCGCCGCGTGGACCGTTGCCGCAACCGGCGGGCCACCTGACCGTGGAGCCGGCGCCCTTGTCTACGACCCCGTCGGACAGCGATGCCTGCTCTTCGGCGGATACTCGAGCGCTGGCGTGCGCAAGGATCTCTGGTCTTGGAATGGCGTCTCGTGGTCGCAACTGTCCGCAGGACCCACCGATGCTTCTGGTCGTGGCGACTTCGCGATGTCCTTCGACCGCGACCGCAATCGGCTCGTCATTCACGGCGGTTACCAAGGCTCAGGCGGATCGCTGCTTGAAGACACGCTCGAGTGGAATCCAACGACCAACTCATGGACGCGCTGGACGACCGGTCCCATCGGACGGCGCTACGCCCATCGAATGGCGTACGACGAGGCGCGTCACGAAACCGTGCTCCATGGTGGTTACTACTTCACCAACAAAAACGACACTTGGAAGTGGAATGGATCAACGTGGACGGCGGCCGGAACGACCGGACCCGCGCGCTATGTGTTCGGCATGACCTTTGACAGCCAGCGAGGCCAACTCATCCTTCATGGGGGCACGACCTGCTGTGGCGAGGTGGAGCATCCACAAACCTATGTGTGGAACGGCACGAATTGGAGTCTCTGTCCCCTTCAGGGTCCCGCGCGCGGATACATGAACATCGCGTACGACAGAGTGCGAGACAGGATCGTCGTGCCAGGTGGCATGGGTCCGTCAGCGGCCGGGCGCGCCTACATACCTGAAACTTGGGAGCTCGCGCTGAGCAACCAGCCCTCGACGCGCCATGTTCCATCGCAGTATGCCACCATTCAGGCCGCCGTCGATGCAGCAGTGAACGGCGACACGGTCGAGGTGGCGGCTGGCAACTACCCAGAGAGCGTCAACTTGAGGGGAAAGGCGATCGTCGTTCGTAGCGCTGTTACCGCAGGGGCGAGTGTCGTCGCCCCGGAGGGGACGCGATCATTCGTTGCGAACTCAGGCGAGACAGCCAGCACGCGCATCGTCGGGTTCAGGATCTCCAAGGGAGGAACGCTCGGTGGCGGAGTAGAGACTTCGAACACTTCACCAGTCATCGACTCGTGCCTGTTCGAGGGGTGCAAGAATGGCCATGGTGGTGGCGTTCATGTGTCTGGTGGCGCTGTGTCCATCATCGCTTGCGAATTTGTGGATTGCACTGCGACTCACATCCCCGCTGCGACCTACGGAGGAGGTGGGGCGATTCGGTGCGTTGGCGGATCCACGACCGTTGATGAGTGCTCGTTCAGAGAGTGTCACAGTGGGCAAGCCCGAGTTCTCATGCAGGAAGGTGGCGGGACGACGCGATTCACCCGGTCGACCGTGGTTGGATCGCCTTCCACGGGGGGCTTAGGCACCTTCCTCTACAACGCGTACTCAAACGTAACCGTTGAGGACTCTCTCTTCGAATCAATCGACTCGCCCGCGCTCTTCGGCTGGGCGCCCATGACCGTCCGACGCTGCGCGTTCCGTAACTTCTATGGCAGTCGCGTGATGGAAATGCGCTTCGGCCAGACCCTCATTGACGAGTGCACGTTTCAGAACTGCCATGTGTCCGGAGCGCTGTTCGGAGTCGTCTATTCGGGTACATACGCTCTGGGAAACAGCAGTTTCTGCTCGGTCTCCACGCCGCTCTTCCAGGGCGCGTGGACAGATCTCGGCGGAAACGACTTCAGTTCGAACTGTGGGACGCTTCATGTCCCGTCGCAGTATGCCACCATTCAGGCGGCGATCCAAGCAGCCGAGAGTGGAAACTTGATTCTCGTGGGCGCTGGGACCTTCGGCGGGCCGATCTCATTCAACGGGAAGGACATCGTAGTCCGTGGTGCGGGCGCTGGGCTAACGATCATCAGTGGCGCAGGCGACGCGCAGAGCTCCGTCGTCCGCTTCACCGGCGGCGAGCCAGCGACTGCCGCGCTAGAGAGCGTGACTGTTCGCGGCGGAATCAGCGGAACATCATTCCCGCCAAATCCTGCTGTCCTCGTCGGCGGCGGCATCTTTGGTTACAACTCTGCCGCGAGCATCCGCGACTGCGTGATCGAGTTCAACTACGGCGGGTTCGGTGGCGGCGCGTACATGTACGGTTGCACTGGCAACGTTGAGCGGTGTGTCATTCGCTCCAACACCGCGCAGGCCGACGGAGGCGGATTGCAGCTCTATGGCGGCGCGATGTCGGTCATCGACTGCTCGATCACAGACAATTACTCCAACAGCCGCGGCGGCGGAGTCCACGCGGTCTTGGGGGCGCACGAGTTCACGCGCGTGGCCATCTTGTCGAATGCATCCAACAATCTTGTGGGTGGGCTCTCGTGGGTTCCCGATGGAGATTCTGCAGCGGTTCTCACGCTCGACGACTGCACGGTGACGAGCAACACCGCAGAAAAACTCTACGGCGGCATCGGCGTTGTGAACGACAATGGCGGGCCGAAGTTGCATCTCATTGGAACGCAAGTCTGTTCAAACACTCCCGTGCCCAACATCTCTGGACCGCACACCGCCGACTCGACCAGCGAGGTGTGCGACTGCTTTGGGGATGTAGTTCAAGATGGCGTTGTCAACGGCGTCGACCTCGCAGCACTACTGACGGTATGGGGCACCAACGGTGGAACGATGCCGCGCGCAGACTGCAGCCGCGACGGGATCGTCAACGGTGTCGACTTGGGAACACTCCTCAGCGCCTGGGGAGCGTGCGCGCCGTGAAGTGAACGACATTGCAAACCTCGCGTGCGTCGCTGGCAGATCGAATCGAAAGGTCAGCGCGAGCGGTTTCCCGGATTCTTCACTGAGCGGCGCCGGAGTCGAGTGGCCCCGGGTCAAAGCTCCGCAGTCTGCGACATTCCGTGCTTTACCGCTCGTCGCGAAGCGCCAGTAACAGTGCGGGGACACGAACCGTCGCCGTCTCCCACACCAGATCTAGCATGACGCTGTGGTATTGATGGGTGGCAATGTCCTTCATGCCAGCTACTGCCTTCCACGGAATTGCCGGGAAGCGCTCCCTTGTCAGGATGGGCACGCCTCACGCATGTCCCGCAGCCGCTGCTCTTGACGCGGCTCAAACTCCACGAGCAGATCTAGGTCAGAATCTGGCCGACTAGTCCCCCGCGCGCGCGATCCGAAGACTCCAGCGCGTACGACTCCCATTGCCCGCAGTGTGGGCATCTGGGCTCGAATCGCCACAAGAATCTGCTCAAGACTCGCTGAAGCGTAAGCACTCATATCCAGAATCCTACTTGGAGCGCTGACACTTAGCGACTCACTCCGCAACAACGATCGGCAGCGAGCACGACCTCGACGCACCGGCTGCAAACGACAGCGACTTTCCGATCCACGCCGAACTCGCGGGTGGCTGAGTCAGCGTCACCGCGCCACGCCCAAACAGCTTTCGAGGGCGCTGGCCATCGGTGCTCGGTGGCTCGATGAGCGTCCACCCTGAAAACTCAAGGATCGCTGATCCCGAGTCGCCGATCGTAAGAGGCGCCACGGGCATCTGCACGCTCGCCGGATCAGACTCCACCCAGTACGCACGGAGATCAGCACGCCACAGGCCGTCGCGCTCAGTGAATCCATCGGTGAGAACACGCAGACTTCCCTGGCTGTGACCGCGCGCGCGCAACTCGAACTTCATGATGGTGCCATCTTCGAAGACCACGGCGACATGTTGGCGCCGTTCACCCGGAGCAGGCACACTCATCGCGATCGACAGCACCGCATCGGCGCCAGGTGCGATTGACCTCGTGCTGATGTCGCAAGTCAAACACCCACAAGACTTCACGACATCTTTCACCCGCCATGCCACTGTCGAGTCATTGTGGATCATGAAAGAATGCTCTGCGCGCGCAGGCTGCTCGTCGACAAGCACTGTGCCAGCGTCGAAGACGATTGCTTCGGACGGCACCGATGATTCGTCGGAGCGTGCGTCCAGCGGGAGTACCGCGCTCTTGAGCGGAGGAAGATTCGACACCCACTGATCGAGCTGCCATCCAACATCACCCATCGGATTCTGAGCGAGTGGCACAACGAGCCCGTCGAGATTGACGCGCGCCTCATCGGGTCGGTACGCGATGTCGAATCGAGCATCCTGAACAAGGTCATCGGTGTTCGGGGTGATGTAGATGCGTTCTCGAGTGCATGGAGCGCGCTCGATCGCGATCGGTGTCACAATCGCAACGCTCCAAGCGGCTGGCCACTCTTCGCTCGCCCCGTTGAGTTGATCGACCACCCGCGCTCCCGAGACAACCTTGCCTCCAAGGGTGTAGTCGTACAACGACACACTCTTTCTCAGCATCACCTTCGCGCCAGGTAGAGTCGCGTCACCAGAGTGCACATCCATTTGGATTGTGCTGAGAGCACTCGTGCGGTCATCGATCGTGGCTGTGACTCGAGTTTGCGGTAAGTCTGGGAGGAATCGCCACGAAGCGCGAGAGACCCCGGACTTCCCGCCGACATTCGACTCAACTCGAAGATCTGCAGACGCTGCTCCCCACCTCATGTACTGCTGAAAGTCCAGCGGCGCCACTTGCCCAAGGACACGCCATCCATAGGCATCCATTTGTGGTCCTACACGGTGCATCGAGTCATTCAGGTCAAACATCACCGTGGAGTGGCCTCCCTGTGATTTGGCGAATCGGGTGTGAAACTGCGCGCCGTCGCTTGTAAACAGTGACGTGGCGTTCGCCTCTTCAGGACCTCGGCGAGTCCAAATTGTTTGCTCGTGAACGCGATAGGCGAGCCCCGACTTGAACACGGTTGCAACCTTGATCAGATCGACCCGATCGGGCGCTTCAGCGTCGAGTGGCAATTCAAACGACGCCATCTCACCGCTGCGAGCGCCGTAGGAAACAACTGAGTATGTCACGATGTGCGAGTCGAGTTCGCGTTGTCGTTGATCCAACCCTGGGATGACTGACAAACAACGCGCTGACGCTGTTTGTGCGCCGCTCGCACCGGGCGGCGCGTCGAGTGGCAACTGGCCAAGTCCCACCGCTGCACTGACGAGGCTCGCGGATGCGACTGCGAGCAGTGCGGTCATCATCGCAGTGATTGTCGGTCTCATCATCGTGATTCCTCCTCGTTGTGACTCAACCCGAAACCGCCTCTGGCTGCGAGGCGCGCGCCGAAAGCATAGTCCGCAGCGTGAAGTGACCCCACCGCGCGACCTCGACAAGATCACCCGCTTCATCGGGCCACGCGTGCATACTCGCGAGGCGAAGATCGACGAGTCCGCTGAGCCGCGCGTGATCGACTGGCTGGTGGCTCTCCGCTTCGACGCGCACGATCGTGAATTCACGGTCACCAGGACGAATGCCAAGCGTGACGAGGCACTCGCGACATCCGAGCCGCTCGACTGCGGCAACCGCCAACTTGCGCGCAATGAGTGGACCAGCACGATCCGCTTTCCAGAAGTCTTTGCCGCTCATCGCACCGCCGCCGATGGGAACCCTCGGTCCATAGAAATCTGCGACGAGTTTCTTGCCTGAAAGCCCGTTGTCCCCGTGCGGACCAGCGGCGACGAAATCGCCAGCTGCATTGATCGAAAGCGCAAAGTCGGCGGTTGCGTCGAAGCCTGGGACCGCCAGCGCGAACTCCTCGATTTCACTGCGGATTCGCGCGGCAATCACCCGGCGAGCTGAGACTGCGTCCCACTTCTTTGCGTGCTGAATCGACACGGACACATCCGTGAGATGAAGCGCTCGCCCATCGAGCGACTCGTTGACGAAGACGATGACCTTTCCGTCGGGGCCGAGTTTGAGCGCACTCTGCTCGCGCCGAAGGTGATGGAGCGCGATGGCGAGCCGCCGCGCCAAGGCATGCTCGGGTGGAACTCCCTCAGTTCCTGGCAGACTGCATGCGTACCCGGTGACGATCGATTGGTCATCAGAGACTTCGCGGTATGCAGCCTCGCCACGACGTAGTGGACCCACATGAAGGTCGGTCGACACCGTGAGATTCATCGGGCGCGGAGCGAATCGGGGCCCGTATCCGGCCGACGCGTAGACATCGCGCACGATCGACTCGACATCGATCGCCTTCGCGCCGCGGCATCCAATGCGACCGTCGATGAAGACCGCGTTTCGGTGGAGCGCCACTTCGACTCCGACAAGCGCGCGCTTCTGGCGCCGCCTGGCCTCGTGAACGATTGCGTCGGCGATCGCGTCTGCCAGCTTGTCGGGATGGCCTGGCAGAACGAATTCAGCGGTGCGGGCAGTGTGCGTGGCTGTGTGTGATGTCATGTGGTGATCTCCGTGAGATTGATCCAGTGATCGGTGAAGTCGCCGAGATCACGTCGACTCGAGTTTCCGGGAGGGATCGCAACACCCACCGTGCAAGCGTTTAGCGCGGCCGCGGCGTTGGCGGTCGGCACCCCAACGAATCCATCGGTGATGATCACGGCACGACGCACCCTGTGTTTCGCCATGTGCGACGCGACGCACTCGATCGATGTTCCTCCCGTTGTCTTGCAGACGCCACGGCGGAGTTCGTCGAGCGTGACATCGGCGACCTTCGTTGAGAAGAGGTGAATCGTAGGATGCACCATCTCGCGGCAAGCGAGCACTGCGCCGTAGAGCGGTCCCACGAGATTGCCGATGCTCCCTGAGACATCCAGGTAAACATGAACCCGCAGTTGCTTCTGTGTCGCGCGCCTCACCGGGCACTCAGCGCGGTACAGAATCGTGCGACCTCCGAGCGCCTTGAGAACCACGCTTCGCCGATCTATGTGCGGCACTGGGGTCGTGAGTGGCGAGACCACTGTGTCGACCTTCGCGGTGCGACCAGCACACTGAGTGAACGCTGCGACTCGACGCAAGATCAGTTCGAGGCTGCGACGGTTGCTTCTGGGCACCTGACAAGCGCGCTCGAAGAGGTCGTGGGCGGTTGGCCCACCACGCCCGAACCCTGGTGTCGGCCACGACTTCGTGATTCGCCGCATTTCATCGAAGAGCGCGGGGGTTCTGGTATCAAGCTCTCCGTCACTCGATGAGCCACTCCCCTCTGATGTGTGATCTCCCAAGAGTTTCGGTGGGTCGAAGCGGGCTGCATCACCGCAGTTCGTGAACGCCTCACGCAACTCGTGATACGTCGCGCCTGTCGGTGAATACAGCGCGCAGTAGAGTTGCGAGAGGGGCTGGTGCTTTCGGCTCGCGAGCGCCGTCGGTGGGGTCACCTTCCCGTGCGAGGGGTGCCATTTGGGTGGTGGGCGCAAGAAACACTCGGGAAATCGGCCCCATTTATAGAAGTCTCGAAACAGCGCGGTGTACTCGTCTTGGGGAATGAGTCGACAGAGCATCGCGTTGATCACCGCATCGAAGACAAGATTGTCGACCTGGCTGACGCGCTGATAGAGGCGGGTGTGACCGAGCATCACATGGTGCAATTCATGCATCACCAACATGAGCAGCTTTTCCGGTGTCTGCGCATGCTTCGCGACGAACTGGGGGTTGATGAAAAGTCGCGGCCTCGACGCGCATTCGACTGCCGCACTCGGAACCGCCGTGCTCTCGACGACCTCAAGGATCTGCATGAGCGCCGGCAAACAGTACTGCCCTGCTGGAAGGGTTGAAAAGATGCGGTCGGTGAGTGAGTCGCATGCGATTGTCATACTGATTGCTCCGAATGCTCGCGCGGCAGCACGATCGCCAGGGGGCGGTTGAGAATCTCGCTGCTCAGGAGGGGTGACTTGCCACGAATGAACACGCTCTTCGAGCAGCGACTGAGCACGGCGATGACAAGTCGCGGATCGTCGCTGAAGCCAGGTCTGTACTCGCCCCTTTCCCGAGGGACAACCGCGGCGACTGCAGGGAGCGTCATCAACGCATCTGAGCACTCAATCGCGATGCGACGAAGTTGATTGATCCCGTGCGCATCGCCTCGGTAGCGCACGCCGCAACGATCGCACAGGCGGCGGATGTCGTGTGCGATCGAGAACGACACCGCGATGATGTCGCACCCGTTCGTTCCCTTGTGCGAAACAGTGACTGTCGGTCGCGCGCCAATCATGTGGATGACCCCTGTTGCGTGTCTGCGCCTTTGCATAGTCGCCGAACACCGCGCCACGATTCGAGTACTCGCGTGACATCGTCAGGAGTCTTGATGACCTTCTCATTGAACAGCCCTGCGAGCACATTCGTGATCGCGATTGTCTCGTGATGGTCCGGCGCAAGCGCGGCCAGAACTTTGGCGATCTCTTGCCACGCGCTGTGCTCTTGACCACCCGCCAGAACAGCGATTGAAACACTCTGCGCGACTGACGACATGACCGAGAGTTCAGCCGCTTGCTCGGCGACCGCCGCGTTGAGTCGCGCTGCAGCTGGAGAATTGACGACGAACGCGGCGAGAGCGTGCCGAGCGCCGGGGGGCGCTTCGGCGAGCCCATCGGCGATGTACGCAGAGAGCTCCGTGCCTGAGAGTCCTTCCAGTCCCATCGCGCGGATCGCGCGCCGCACCGGACAACGCTCAGAGATGAGAAGCCGCCGCGGGTCCGTCTTTTCCATGGAGGCCATCGCCCACACGGACTTGTGTGCGAGGAGAAGTCGAACGCGCGGGACCTCCTTCCCCTCTGCTCTGTGCGGAATCGAGTTTTCAAGCGCCATCCAGGCTGAGTCGCTCGCAGCTGCCGATGGCGAATCGACGAGCCGCGCCGCGTGCACGGCGATGATGTTTCTGTAGAGCATCGCTGCCCGGCGACCGCTGAGTGGTAGTTCCATGGGTGCCGCCTGCTCTGCGATGAGTCGCACATACTGAGTGACTGCGGGGCCGAGCGCCGCAGTGACGAGATCGATTTCTCGTCGCACAGTTTCAATACGCTCGGCGAGTGCGGCCGCGGTCTCTCGCGAGAGCGGCGAGTCGATACCAGAGATGACAGCTTCGCGGTCCGACTCACTGAGCCAATGCCAACGGGGCACCCTCACAACGAAACTGAATCGGTCAGCGAGCGCGGCATCCAGTGGTTCGCTGCCTGTGTAGTTGTCGCCGTCCTGTCCATCGGCATCAGCCGTGATCGGCGGATTCATCGCCGCCCACCGGTAGATCAACCGTTCAATCGGCATCCCCTGCACCTTCTTCTCGTGAATGATCGAGAAGAGGCGATTCTGCATGTCGGGACGGCACCTCGAGATCTCGTCGAGGAAGACAGCTTGTGCATCCCAGATCGAGGCGGGAGTCTGCACGAATCGCAGTCCCCCATGATCATCTGGAAGCGGGTACCCCACGAGATCGTCGTAGTTGAGAAGGCTCGCGTTGTAGTGGCGCCACGTGATTCCGAGTGCCTCACACAGACGGCAGAGCAACAAGCTCTTCGCTGTGCCATGGGGACCAATCAGCAGCATCGGCGCGCCAGTAGCGAGCGCGGCGATCACAATGGGCTCGATCTGTTCCATGCCAATCAGGCCGAGCTGGCGCAGGAGACCCGCGCGACTGTTCAGTTGCGGTGGTGACGGTGGTTGTTGAACGGGTCTTCATGTCGTGACTCCACGACATCGAAAGCAACCAGCTTGAAAAGGGTGCGTTCCCTCACGCGGGGAACTGATTTGCTGTGGGCCGTGCCAAACAATCGCACCGCCACGCCGCATCGCCCTCTTCAGGGCTGGCCTCAGCACCGTGGCCCCTGCGAAGATCGCTAGGCTCGGTTGCTGCTCGGGCTTTATGGAGGCCGCCCGAGACTCTGGATGCGTTGATGACGATAGCTCAGTGTCGACGGCGAGTCAATGAGAACTTTGCGCGCTCATCCCACGCGAACACTTGCGCGGGTTACGCCCCCTTCGCGTAGAGCCATGCGCTGATCATCCGCGCGGTCTCTGCGTCCGCGATGTCGCTGAGTCGACTGGCTACACCTACCGCTGCGTCGCTGACACGGCTGCAGCGTGGGCGGATGCGGGGGTCGTTCGCTTCCAACATGGTTTCTGCACGATCCTCGATCCGACACCATGGGCGCAGTTGCTGCGGTGTGACATCGCCAATGTCGTGACCGTCGACTGGCAAGCTGCGTACGGAGCCGTGGTCGAGTTCGTACGGACGCTTGAGAACGCGCGCACAGTGGCCGTCGACGAGAAGAGCCCTCTCATCTGTGCAGCAGCGATGACGGCGGATGGCATCCTCCAAGGGGCGGTGGCCGGTGTTGCACCTGAGCGCGCACCCACAATCGAGGCACTGCGAAAATCGATCAGTGCGGGTTGAACACTGTCAGAGGAGTTCTTCTCGCGGGGATCGAAGAACCCTCTACCTCGCCCTTGCACCAAGTTCAAAGAGCTTGGGCGGCATCGCGTTGGCGAGTGTGCCAGTCACACTCATCGGGTGCATCCCCTCGATCTTCGTCGGACGAAATGCCCCCATGAATGTGTAGGACTGCGTGCCGAGCGAACCGTCCTTCTTCCTGTGACGCACGAAGAGCCACATCGTGCCGACGCCATTCTTGGCCTCAACAATCCGCCTTCCCAGATCCGTGTTTGGCCGAGCTGTTGATTGGCTCTGCCAGTGAAACTCGGTCGGCGTGATGGCGAAGTCGCGGTATCGGGTGCGCTCGGTGAACGACTCAGAATCTTTGTCAAGCGTGACCAGCATCAGATATGCGCTGTGCTCTGGAATCCACATCACGCCTGCTTGTTGGGTTGAGTGCCAGACCGGCTCCCAGCCAAAGGCTGAGCACACTTGATCGGTGGTGTAACTGCGGTGAAGCATCAGCGGCACACCCTCAGGAATCGGGACCGATGGTGTGATTGAAAGTGTGTGTGCGCGCGTAGCAACTGTAAGCAGCAGCGAGCGCAACTCTGCCCGAAGTGGAGCGTTGGCAGCGAGCGCATTGATGACGTCTCGCGCGCAGGGTGGCCGATTGAGATTCGCCTCTCTTGCCACGGAGTCGCCGAATCCCACGAGCAACACCGCGAGCCGCCGATCTGCGATGAGCGCGGTCGCGAGTGACTCGCCGCGGTCCAGCGCGTCGAGGATTTCGATGCCGAACTCGGCGAGTTTGCGATCGTCGAGCGCCGCGACTGCTCGAAGACCGGCGGGGAATGGCTCCAGCGCCTCCACCTTCGCGAGCGATGCCCCCAGACCCGCGCTGTGCAAGAGACCTGTGTAGGTCCAGCGTGCATCTCTTCGATGCGAGTACATCTCCCGAGGATCGATGCCCGTCGCTTCGATAAACTCCAACTGCGTCGGGGTGCGCTCAATTCGCTCATGAAGTTGACGGAGCAAGTCAATCAGTTGCTCGCGCCTCCCACCGAGTTGCGCCTGAATGTGTTCTAGCACACGCCTGCGCGCTATCGGCTCAAGCGTGATCGAACAGCCAGGCGGAAGTGCCGTGAAGCCATCCTCAACCTGCGTCTTGATCGACACCCCCGCCTCTGTCAGCAACGCGTCCAGTCGATCGGCAAATCGAAACTCGCGCCGGTACTGACCAACGAAGTCGAGCACTGTCAGACACTCTTTGTTGGTCTTCGCGCAGAGTCGAAGTCCGCGGCCAAGTTGCTGCAAGAAGATCGTAAGACTGTCCGTCGGACGCATGAAGAGCACTGTGTCGACCTCTGGAATGTCGACCCCCTCATTGAGCAAGTCTGCGACAAAGAGCAGTTGCAGTTCACCTCGGCGCAATTGACCGATGACTTCGTCGCGCCGCTCCACCGAGTCATCGCCCGCAAGTGCTGCCGCCCGCATTCCTCGACGACCGGCGGCTTCCGCGCTCTCCCGCGCACGCTCAAACACTGCTGCGAGCATGCGCGCATGAGCGACTCCTGCGCAGAAGCCGATTGCGCGCATCTGAAGTGGCTCAGCAACATACGAATGGATCGCTCGACGCACTCCTTCGATCCACGGGTCGCCTCGCTCGATGTACGCCTGCTCGACACGCTCCATGACGTACCGCCCACCTGTCACGAGCGCAGCGTCGCGAAGGTCGATCTCATCGGTCACTCCGAAATATCGAAATGGCACGAGCAATCGGCGCGCGATTGCGTCTGGCAGCCGCAGTTCTGCGGTCGTACGGTCCTCGAAATGGCGCGTGATGTCTGAGCCATCTGCGCGCTCGGGAGTCGCCGTCAAACCGAGCAGTGATTTTGGCGTGATCCACTCAAGCAGCTTCTTCCACGTCTTCGCTTCGCCGTGGTGGGCTTCGTCGACGATGACATAATCGAAGTAGTCGGGCGCGAGCGAGTTGGTCCCGATCTTTGAGTTCCATGATTGAATCGATGCGAAGAGTGCATCGCACGGCCGTCCATCTTCGCCGCCAACTAGGAGTCCTCCGAAGTTCAGATTGCGCATGACTTGCGCGAACATCGCACGCGCTTGCCTAAGAATTCGCTCAGAATGAACCACATAGAGCATCCTGGGAGCGCGGCCATGCCGCACACGAAACGACGCTTCGAATGATCGATAGTCGAATGCGGCAATCATGGTCTTGCCTGTTCCTGTTGCAGCGACGATCAGGTGTCTCTTGCGGCCAAGTGCTTCTCGCTCTACTGCGATTCGTTCGAGAATTGCTTGCTGAAACGGCTTGGGCTGAAGATCAAAAATCGGCAGCGAATCGAGCTGGCCCTGCTGAGCGGCGGCGCCCGCTCCCTTCTCCCGCGCAACGAGCTCTCGAAACTGCGCGTGAGTTGGATGGTCAGAATCAAGGCCATACTCTTCAAACTCTTTATCCCCCCACCACTGCTCGAATGTCTCTTCGATCTTCGTCCAGAGCCCTGGCGATGCGGCTTGCGAGAGCCGCACGACCCATTCGAGTCCGTCGGTGAGCGCTGGGCGCGATAGGTTCGCGGATCCGATGTACGCGCTGCCGAACCCGCTCTCGCGATGATGAATGTAGGACTTCGCATGCAGCCGAGTCGCTTCGACCTCGCGCGAAAACCGAATCGAGAGTCGTCGATCCGCCTCGCGCGAGATCGATGCGAGCAGCTCGATCGCCGCTGGATCAGTCGCACCCATGTATGCAGTTGTGGCAACGCGCATTGTGCCACCGCGACCAAGGAACCCCTTGATGTCCGACTCAAGCATCTTGACGCCACCGAGCTTGATAAACGAGACAAGCCAGTCAACTCGGTTGCACGAGGCGAGCTCGCGTCTGAGTTGGAACAGTAGGTTGTCAGTGCCTTCGCGCCCAGTGAGCAGACCGTGTGCTGACAACTCTGGCGGATGTGCGCTTGGCAGCTGACCGATGCTCTCGAGCACCTGAGGGAGCATCCGGTCGAGAGCTGTCTCTGATTCATCTTGCGTCATTCGAAGAAGCTGCAGAAGCTGGTTCACAACATCGATGTCTTCCCCACTCGCCTGCCGTGAACCACTGAGGCGCTCTTCAATGGCACTGATCACAACCGAGGCAACTTCGCGCGCCAGGAGTCGGCCGTCCCCAGGTCGCAGGTCGCGCACTCCAACTCCGACTCCATTGCCGCGAAGACGATCGAGCAACTCGTGAAGCCGCACGTCTACGACGCTGTCGTAGAGGCCATCGACTGGGAGTCCCGCAGCGTTTACTCGAATTCGTCGATGCGCCGGCATCCAGGCAGACTATGAGCTCGAGCGCCCGAGCGCTGCCCCCACACCCCTCACACACCCGGCGCTGCGACATCCACTTGCTCTGCCTCAAGGAACATCGCCTTCGAGAAGGCCGCGAAAAACTGTTGATAGAACTTCGGGTCTTCGACGGGG
>SXUJ01000173.1 GCA_005790565.1 Planctomycetia bacterium | reverse complement strand
CGGCCCACGCGGGATAGGGCGCGGCAGAGCCTTTCATCGCGTGCCAGATGATGCGATTGAGTAAGTCTTCTGGACACTGATCGAGTTTGTCGAGCGGCAGTTTCCCCGACGCAACGGCATGTTCACGCAAGAGCGGGTCAAGAATGGTCACCGGAGTTGGGTTGAGTAGATCGAGTTTCACATTGTTGGGAAGCGCCGTGTAGGGGGTGAAGTCGGGTGTGTCGGTAAAGCATGCATGCATGGGCGTCGCCGTGGCATCGAACTGATTCATCGGAGGCAGTCCGAGTATCAACTCCATGGTGCGAAGCAAACTTGTTTGGTTGTACTGCGTACTCACCACCGCACCGCGCTTCGTGTAGGGGCTGACGACAAATGCTGTCGTGCGGTACCCACTCACATGATCCCATCCCGCTTGCGGATCATCTTCGATAACGAAGATACAGGTGTCTTTCCAGAACGCGCTGTGGCTTACCGCTTCAATGAGTTGTCCCACCGCGAGATCATTGTCGGCGACCGAGGCGGCGGGCGTGGGCATTCCCGCTGAAGTACCGCTGGTGTGATCGTTCGGAAGGCAGACCACCATGAAGTTGGGCATCGCGCCCGCCGCTTCAAACTCACGGAGCGACTTGATGAACTCTCTCGTTCGCCAAACATCCGGCACATCGGGGTCCCACCCCGGCGCACTCGCGCAGAGATGCGGGCGCAGCGATTCAATCGTCGGGATACTCTCCACGACGATTGAGTTCGCGCCGGTGGAGAAATCAATCCAGCAATCATGCGCCGTGATTTTCTCCTGGCGAAGGGGGTCCTTCCAGCGCTTGCTCGTGATTGCGAATTCGCCGAAGACGCGCAGAGACTTGCCGTGCGCGAGCGCATTGTCCCAAATGAACCCCGTGGGCGAGTAGGCAAGTGCATCGGCGCCATCGAGTTCCATCCCGTCGGGATAACTGCGCGGGAATCCCGCAAAGGATCGCTCGACATAGTCGGTGACGAGACCCGCGTCGGCCCATTGATGTCCGTCAGCACTCAGAATGCCCGAGCAGTAGGTGTTGTCGAGCAGGACGAACTCCTTGACGATTTTGTGCAGATTCGGTGTGACTTCCGCGCCAAACACACAGAGTGAGGGGTCACCGTTGGCGCCTTTGATGTCCCCAAAGACTTGGTCGTAGGTTCGGTTCTCTTTGATGATGTAAATGACATGCTCGAAGTGACTCGGCTCCCCCACCCGCTCGGGAACTGCTCGCTTGGGTTGCTCCGCACGCGCAGGAAGTCTCGCCTCGGCGAGCAGCCCGTAGCGCATGTTGTCGAGCGCGATTTGCGAAAGCGCGGGGAGGTCTTGTGCGCTCGGGATTGGGAAACGCGAGAGCGTGCCGAAGTACTGCCGTGATCGGAGTTCGATCTTCTCGCCGCTTTTGAACTCCTTCGTTGACCCGATGCCCTTGATGTTGGCGACCCAGAGCGCATCTTGCGAGCCCTCGCGCATCATCGCGAGGGCGCCAGGGAACCACCCGACGGGAATGAGCCCACGCAGTTTCGATTCGCCGGGATCAAAGTCCACGACGGCCACCGCGTTCTGGCCAGCGTTGCACACGAAGAGCGTCGTGCCATTGCGATCGAACTGCATCGCGGTGGGTTGCGCGCCGAACAAGTCGGCGGGCGTTTGCCGCACCCAGATGGTTTCGATGATCTGATGGGTCGCAACATCGATCACACTCAGTGTGTCAGAGGAAGTGTTCGCGACGATGAGGTGCCTTTGGTCCGGCGAAACCGCGAGCGAACTCGCGTGCATCCCAGTCACTACTTCACGCGCCGGACTCGCCGCAGTGAGGTCGATGATGGAGACCGACCCCTCGCTCGCGACATGCAACACCGGATCGACGCGCACCGTGGTCCCGCGCCCCGCGGGTCCCGTGAGGTCGCCTGCTTCCGGTCGGCGTCCGCCCCAGTTGCTCACGAACGCGGTGTCGCCAATCAGGACCACCTCAAAGGGCGCAACGCCGACATCCCACGATCGGACTACTTTCCCCGTGCTCGTCGAGAGTTCAATCAGTTTGTTCGAAAGATTCCCGCAGACGAAGAGCCGTTCACCGTCTGGGGAAATCGCGAGACCAGCAGGAATCTCTTCTTTGCGGCGCGGTGCGAGGGCACTCGGAAGTGGGATGGAGAATCTTCCGACAACGCCTTCCTTCTCGGTGACTTCAAAGACCTTGATGCTTCCATCAACATTCGAGAGATAGATGCGCTTTCCGTCAGGGGAGAACACGAGCCCGGTGTAACTCACCAACCCATCTTCGTCAGGGCTTAGGAATCGGGGCGAGGATTCGTCTGGGAGGGACGCGTGTTGCGCGTCGGAAGGAAGGGGGACGCGCTGCAGGATGGCGCCATCGACGGGCGAGATCACCACGATCTCATGCGTTTTTCCTGCAGTGATGAGGCGCGTTCCGTCCGGACTGATCGCCAATACCTGTGGCCGCATGCCAGGCAACGAAACCTGCGTGCCCAGTGGTGTGAGCCGTTGGTTTGCCGGTGTGTAGTAGCAATTCTCACTGAGTTTTCCGACTCGCTCGTTGGTCGGAGGGACCGCCGAATTCGACTGCCCAAGCGCGCAAGGCGCTGCCCAGAAGAGGAGGAACACGATAGGCGAGAGTCTTTGCATCACCCCACGAGAATACCGATTTCGCCTCAGGGTACGCTGCCACAGCGTGCTCGTCCTTCGTGACATTCGGAAGTCCTTCGGCACCATCCTCGCGGTGGACGGGATCACGCTGGAGGTGCGTGCTGGGGAGATCTTCGGATTGCTTGGCCCAAATGGCGCGGGAAAGTCAACGACGATTTCGATCGCGACAGGACTTCTCGCGCCGAGCAGTGGAGAAGTGGATCTGCTCTCACTTGGTTCCCCCTCGCAGCCGACGGTGCGTCGGCACCTTGGGCTCGCACCGCAAGAAATCACGCTCTACGAAGGACTTTCTGCGCGCGAAAATCTTCTCTTCTTTGCTTCTCTGTATGGCGTGCCGCAGTCGGGCGCTCGCGTGGATGAGTTGTTGAGACTGGTCGAACTCGACACGCGCGCGAAGAGCCGAGTGGCATCGTTCTCCGGCGGCATGAAGCGCCGGCTCAATCTTGCCGCGGCACTTGTGCATGATCCGCAACTGTTGCTGTTAGACGAACCAACGGCGGGAGTTGATCCACAGAGTCGCAATCGTATTCTCGAGTTGGTGCGAGTGCTCGCGGCGCAGGGCAAGACGATCGTCTACACGACCCACTACATGGAGGAAGCGGCGAAGGTGTGTCATCGCGTGGGCATCGTGGATCACGGTCACATGCTCGATGTAGGCACGACGCGCGAATTGATTGAGCGACATGGCGGCACGAGCGCCGTGATTGTCTTGCGTGACGGTGTCGAGACGAGAATCGAGACGATGGATCCCGTGGGCGAAGTTGCTCGACAACTCGCGAGCGGTGGGGTCGGAGGTGTCCGCGTGGAGCAACCGGATCTAGAGAGCGTGTTCCTCAAGCTCACCGGAAGGAGCCTTCGCGAATGAACGCCATCTTCACGATTGCATGCAAGGACCTTCGATTGATGTCTCGTGACAAGGGGGAGATGTTTTTCACCTTCGTTTTTCCGAGGATCCTTGCGACAGTCTTCGGGCTTGTGTTCGCGGGGGGCGGCGATGGCGGGAGCAAGATTGATCTCGCAGTCGTCATCGAAAGTGATGCAACGCTCGCGCGCGATCTCGCGCGGGATCTCGCCGAGGATGGCGCGTTTGAAGTGACGCAAGTCCCTCAACGAGCGCTTGCCGAAGAATTGGTGCGCAAGGGGAGGGTGACCGCGGCGATCATTCTGCCCGCATCCATGCAGGACTCCGCCGCCGGTCTCTTCTCCGGCGGCGGGATTCCCATCGAAGCGCTCGTCGATCCATCCCGGCGTGCGGAGATCGGCCTGATCCAAGGGAAATTGAATGAACTGGCGTTCCGTCAGTTGTCCGCGATGTTCACCGATGCTGACTCAATGCGACAACTCATGAAAGGTGCGCGAGAGTCGGTTGCGCGCGCGACAGATCTCTCGCCAACGCAGAAACTCGCCGCCGGCGCACTCATCGCTGCGGGCGGAGCATTCTCTGACTCAATCATTTCCAGGGGCAGCATCGATGGTGAGGCGCCGCACCGTCGCGATGCATCGGGTTGGTCTCCCGTTTCGATCAAGATCGAGGAACTCGCCGCGCGAAAGGGCGGACCGCGAGATTCCTTTGATGTCAGTTTTCCGCAGGGCATCGTCTGGGGACTGGCGGGATGCGTGATGGCATTCGCGACATCACTCGTGAGTGAGCGCGTGCGAGGAACACTCGATCGCCTCCGCCTCGCGCCAATCACGCGAGGGCAACTGCTTGCTGGCAAGGGAGTCGCGTGCTTCACGACCGCACTGCTTGTGCAACTTGTGCTCCTTGCGCTGACCGTCTTCGCATTCTCCTCACATGTGCAGCAGCCACTGCGACTACTCCTCGCGTTTCTCGCGGCAGCGTTTGCGTTTAGTGGGATTTCGATGTTCATCGCCGGCGCATGTCGGACGGAAGCGCAGGCGCAGGGTGCGGGTCGGGGCGCGCTCCTCCTCTTGGCCATAATCGGTGGCGGATCGCTTCCATTGTTCCTGATGCCTCCATTCTTCAAGACTGTCAGTCTCGTGAGTCCATTTCGCTGGGCGGTCGCAGCGATTGAAGGCCCGTTCTGGCGCGACACTCCATTCTCCGATCAACTCCTGCCACTCGCCGTCCTCGTCGCGATCGGCGCGGTTGGATTGGGCCTCGGTGTTCAGGCGATGCGAGCTCATAACCGATAGTGTTTGCTCTTCCTGACTGTGTTCTGCCGCCCCCGACGAGAATTGATTGCATGGCGAAAGTTGTAGAGAATTCAGCTCGCGCTGCGGAGGAGTTACTCGTTGCCACTGGACTCGAGAAGCGCTTCGGCGACACTTACGCGGTGCGCGGTATTGACCTTCGCGTACGCGCTGGTGAGGTGCTCGGATTCCTCGGCCCAAATGGCGCGGGGAAAAGCACCTCGATGCGCATGGTCACGGGCTTTCTTGAACCGACTGCAGGCGCGATTTCCTTGTGCGGAATCAATCTCCTGACGCATCCGATTGAAGCGAAGCGCACGATTGGATATCTCCCTGAGGGAGCGCCCGCGTATCCAGAGATGACTGTCGAGGAGTTTCTGACCTTCGTTGCCGAGGCGCGGGGATATGCGCGAAGGGATGCGCGCGATCGTGTGGAGCGAGTCATCGAACGGGTCCATTTACAAGGCGTTCGGCGTAAGAGTTTCGAGACACTTTCGAAGGGATACAAGCGTCGCACGGGACTCGCGCAGGCGCTCATGCATGACCCACGAGTCCTGATCCTCGATGAGCCCACCGATGGGCTCGATCCGAATCAGAAGCACGAAGTGCGCACGCTCATTCGAGAACTCGGTCGCGACCGCGCGGTCGTGCTTTCGACACACATTCTTGAGGAAGTGGAAGCCGTCTGTACCCGCGCCATCATTATCAATCAGGGGACGGTCGTTTTCGACGGCACGCCGACGGAGATGGAATCGAAGGCGCCGGCAAACATCACCAAGAATCGAATGGACCATGTGTTTCGCATGCTGACGACTGGCGAAGGCGAGCGCAGGGCGACGCGCAGGACAAAGGGATCGACACGATGAGCAGTGCTGCTCCCACCAATGGGCGAGGTGCGCGCGTGTCGATCGTGTTCCGTCGAGAGTTCCGCGCGTATTTCGCGACTCCCCTCGCGGCCGTCTTCCTCGTCATTTTCCTCTTTCTCGCGGGCCTCTTCACCTTCAACATTGGGGGGTTGTACGAGCGCGATCAAGCCGATCTGCGCCCCTTCTTCCAGTATGTGCCTTGGCTCTTTCTCCTGATTCTGCCTGCGATATCGATGCGACTTTGGGCGGAGGAGCGTCGCACTGGAACGATTGAACTCCTCGTCACACTGCCATTTGCACTGAGTGATCTGGTGCTCGGGAAGTTTCTCGCCGCATGGGCGTTTTCCATCGTTGCCGTGCTCCTGACGGTGCCGTTCTGGATCACGCTCTCTTGGTTGGGCGATCCAGACCATGGCGCGCTCGTAAGCGGCTACCTCGCCACGGTATTGCTCGCAGGGTTCATGCTCTCGGTGGGCGCACTCATCAGCGCGTGGACGAAGAATCAGGTGATTGCGTTTGTCTTGAGTGTCGCGGTGTTGTTTATCACCTTGCTCTTGGGCTACCCCGCAACGCTCGATGTTGCGCGTACCTTTGCTTCCAAGGGAGTGATCGAAGCCCTCGCATCAACGAGCGCCTTGACCCACTTTGATGCACTCATGCGCGGCGTGGTCGATTTGCGTGATGTGCTCTACTTCGTGGGCGGCATGATCGTTTTCCTCTGGTTGAACACTGCCGTGATCGATTGGAAGAAGAGTGATTGAATCCTCGATGGAGAGGTGCGGATACTTCCTATGGCTCGCGCTGATAAACGCAATTACACACTCTTCGTCGTCATCGCGGCTGTCCTCGGCTTCGCGGCAATGAATGTCGTCGTCTGGTCGCTGCTCCGGTCAACCCGAATCGACT
>SXUJ01000172.1 GCA_005790565.1 Planctomycetia bacterium | reverse complement strand
GTGTTCGTCAGTACTTCACAGAAGTGCACAAGCGCGTCCCAATCCTCCGCGCGATCCTTCGACTTGATTTCGTAGCGGGATTGATAGGCCGCGAGATCGTCGCCCTTGTCATCAAGTCCCGCGCTGCCTTGTGGAGAACCTGGGACCTTCCACCTCGCGCCTTCTCCCTTGAATTGCGGCCAATACTCTTTCACGAACTGCGCATTGAATTGTTCCACGCTCACAAACACACCCCACGAGGCACCGTTGATCACAACCTCAACGAAGTTCGCCTTGGGCACCGCGATGTGTGGAGCAGCAAGATGCGAATAGAGAAGTGTCGAGAGCATCGACGGGTCGCCATTGCAATTCAAGAGATTGAGCGTGTTGTGTCCGAGCAACTGCTGCTTCGGGTTCGAATGATCGACCGAGACATTGAGCGAGCGCTTCGAGCCCTTCGGCACGGTCATGTAACTTGACGCGCCGCGAAAGTGCAGGCCGACGCCGGGATACTCCACGCCATCGACGATCATCGTCGACGGGACATCAATGTCCGTGCCGTGAAAGAGTTCGAGTTCCGCTTCCCAATCCACTTGGTCGATCGTGAAGAAAATCGTGCGAACGACGCTCGCGTCATAGAGCGAAGCGGATGGATAGTTCGTGACTTCCGTTGGCGACACCGCGCGACCCGCGGATGGAGCCGGTCGTTGCGGGCCACCGCCAGGACCACCCGGTCCTCCGGGGCCACCACCCGGTCCTCCGGGGCCACCACCCGGACCACCTCTCGCCCCGCCTCGGCCCTGTCAGACGGGAATTGGATTTGCGCGAAGTTGTTCCCGCGCGGCGTCGAGTTCCGGCCCTTCAAGTCGCCCGTTGCCGTCCGCGTCGAAATCCTTCAAGATCTTTCGCTCGGGACCCATGGGTCCGCCTGGACCACGAGGTTCGGGCGGTTCACGCATTCCTCCGTTGTCGTCAAACGCGAGAGGCCGATCTTGCGGTGGCGCATCGCTTGGATCGAATTGCGGCCTCGCGAGCGCGAGGCTACTCATGAACGCGGCGAGAAAAAGCGGCGCGAAGGTAATCGAGTTCTTGTGCATAGGCGACTCGTGTGTGCGTTGACGCAATGCGTTGCGCGCAGAACGCCGCTGGGGACGAGCTATGTCGCAGGATGCTGATGAATCCGCCCGATTCGGCGCGTCCGACGGGGCCCGTTCGATCAGTCCGCCCCGATCTGACCTATGCCGCCCATGTACGGGCGCAGCACCGGAGGCACGATGATCGAGCCATCCGCCTGCTGATGCATCTCAAGGATCGGAATGAGCACGCGCGGGCTTGCGATCACGGTGTTGTTGAGCGCAAACGCGAATTGCGTCTTCCCTTGCGCGTCCTTGTAGCGAAGATTGAGCCTTCGGCATTGGAAGTCTCGCAAGCGACTCGCCGAGTGCGTTTCGCCAAATGCTCCTTGCGGCGAACCATCAAGTCCGATCTCGCCACGTCCCGGCATCCAACTCTCGATATCAATCATGTCTTCGTTCTTGACGCCTAAGTCTCCCGTGCAACATTGCAAAAGGCGATAGGGAAGTTTGAACGACTGCAAGATCGTTTCGACGGTCTCGATCATCTGCGCATGCCACGCGCGACTCTGCGCGTCGTTCGCTTCACACACGACTACCTGTTCGACTTTGTCGAACTGGTGGATGCGGTACAGCCCGGCGGTATCTTTGCCCGCCGCGCCCGCCTCTCGTCGAAAACAGGTGGAAACCGTGCAGTACTTCAGCGGAAGGTCTTCGAGATTGAGGATCTCATCCGCGTGAATCCCCATGAGTCCAACTTCGCCCGTGCCCGTGAGAAAGAGATCGTGCCCTGAACCGCGCCGCGACTCTTCGATGTGATACGCCTGCTCGCGACCTGCGGGAAAGAACCCCGTGCCGACCATGCACTCTTCTTTCACGATGACCGGGACACCCATCGGCGTGAAGCCCCGTGCGTCGGCCATGAAATCGACCGCGTATCGAAGCACCGCTTGATGCAAGCGCATGCCCAAGCCGGTGAGCACATAGTGGCGCGTACCCGACATCTTGACACCGCGCTCGAAGTCGGCGAGGCGGTGCAGCTTCAGCAATTCGACATGCGTTCGCGGTTTGAATCCTCGGTTTTGCTCGAAGGTCTTTTGGAAGTCCCACTGCGGCGGAGCCCAGCGACGAATCTCAACATTGTCCTCGCTGCCCTGGCCCTTGGGAACATCGGCGGCGGGAGGCTGCGGGACTTGCATCCACAACGACTTCCATTCCGGTTCGATCGCGAGCAGTCGATGCTCGCACTCTTGGATCTCTAACTTCAATGCGGCGGGACGCGCTTCGAGTTGTGTGATAGCCGCTTCGAGCGCAGCTTTCTCCTCGCCATGCGCGCCCTTTGATTTGCCTTTGAGTTGGCCGAGCTTAGGACCGGCCTCCTTGGAGATTCGATTCTGCTCCGCTCGCGCGGATTCCTGCCGGGTCAGAATGGAACGGCGTGCTTCATCAAGCGCAAGTAGCCGATCAATGTCGACACTCATCCCCTTGTCGGCGACGCCTTGTCGGAAACGGTCGGGATACTCTCGCAGTTCTTTCAGATCAATCATCGTGGTGTCTCAGGCGGAATCGCAGAATAGCTGTGGGCGCGGCACTCTCGTTAGTGCGTCTCAGAGCGGTAACTCGGCATCGCCGCCCAACGGAGTTTCTCGGTGAGCGTGCGCCAATAGGAGTTGTCAGGATTTGTCACGAAGAGTGCGCCTTGCGCATTGCGCTCGATCGCGACGCGGTCGGAGACTTCGAGCGACGCCGTCTTTCCGCCGTCGAGGATGAGCGAAGTGCCGGCGTTTGCCCGGCGCACGACAAACTCGATCCGCGCGGAATCCGGAAGTGTGACCGGCCGAAAAGCCAGGCTCTGCGCGCAAATCGGAACGATGGACAGCGCGTCGAGTGAAGGGTGCACGATCGCGCCGCCCGCGGATGCGCTGTACGCGGTCGAACCTGTCGGCGTCGCGACGATGACTCCGTCGCCAACCAATTCCGGCCCCGGCTCACCATTGACGGTGAGCGCGAGTTCGATCATGCGGAATGGTTCGCCCGCCGTGATCACGCAGTCATTGATCGCAATGCCTCCGTCGATACGCGCTGCTCCGCGCATCGCGCTGACCTCAAGCACGGTGCGCACACGGACTTTCGCGCGACCGTCCAAGATGAACTGCGCGTGCCGTTGGAAGCTCTCGCTGTCAAACTCGGCAAGAAACCCAACCCGGCCGGCATTGATGCCGATGATCGGAGTCGCGCGTTGCAGCAGAAGTCGCGCTTGTTCGATGATCGTGCCATCGCCGCCGATGACGATCGCGAAGTCACACTGACCCTCGGCAACGCAGGCGGCGTCGTTCGCGTCGCATTGCATAACTTCGGCGCGAGTCCGGTCGAGCGTCGCACGCACCGAGTCGTAGACCTCGCGCGTTCGAGCGCGCTCAGGGCTCGCGATGAGGAGGATGCGGGGGAGCTTGGACACGGATGGCAATCCTAGCTGACAATGCCCTTGGTCAACCGCATGAACGCGGTTTCGAGACTGATCTGTTCTGGCTGTAAGCGCGCGAGCCGGAAGCCATTGGCGAGCAGCCTTGAGGCGAGTTCGCTTGGGGAGAGGAGGGAGTTGGGTTCGAGCGTCACATCCATGCGGTGGGTATTGCCGTCATCAATGAGATCAACGCTGAGTACCCCCTTCAATCTTCGGAGAAGTTCGGCAGCCTCCGACCGCCGCTCCTCGACGACGATTTGCACGACTTGCCCCACCTTGGCACGAGCCATGATCTCGTGCACCGATCCAGCGAAAATGAGTTTTCCTTGTTCGACTACGCCGACGGTATTGCAGAGCTCGGCCAACTCATACAGAATGTGGCTCGAAATCAAAATCGTCTTCCCCATGCGACGCAATTCCTTGAGAAGTTCACGCATCTCGATGCGCGCGCGTGGGTCGAGCCCACTCGATGGCTCGTCCATCAGAAGCACCTTGGGATCATGGAGCAGGACGCGAGCGACCGCGAGTCGCTGCTGTGTTCCGCGCGACAGCCCGTTCACTTCACTGCTATTCTTGTGCGACAGATCTGTGAGTGCGAGGACGTCGGCGATGGTCTTCTCGCGCTTGCCAGCCGCGAGTCCGTAACAGGCCGCGAAGAACTCGAGATACTCGGCAACCGTCATGTCCTGGTACGCCCCCATGAAGTCGGGGACATACCCAATGAGCGGGCGAATGAGGTGATTCTGGTAGCCAACCGTCTTGCCGTCGATGCGCGCTTCCCCCCAAGTGGGCTTCAAGAGTGTCGCGAGGATCTTGATCGTCGTTGTCTTGCCTGCGCCATTGGGTCCAATGAATCCAAAGCACGCGCCCTCGTCGATCGACAGGTTGAGATTGTCGAGCGCGACGAGTTCGCCGTACTTCTTTGTAAGGTTGACAGTCTCGATCATCGCCATAGAAAAACTCCATCACGCAGCATGTTCACGCGCCCTCCGTTGCCGTCGGATCGGGGTTTGGGTTCTGGGTGGGCTCCTCGCCGACTCGCTCGAGTGGCGGCACGATGTCCTGCACATCGTTTTCCGCTGGAAGCGGCAGGATCCAGCGAACGACAACCTGCCCGGATGCGTCGACTGCGTCTCCATCGACGCGAATTGGAATTGGGGCTTCAACTCCCTCGAGCAGTCCGTACACGATGAGGCAGGGTCGTGTGAACCACTTCGAGAGATCGACATCGCGTGCAATCATGCGCTGCGTCTGGAGCATCTTGGATTCGCCATCCACTGCGCGCGCATACTTCGGAGGCTCGAGCATGTTGTAGAACGAGAGCATCTGCAGGAACCGCTCTTCCTCCGCCTGTGTGACGCGACGCATGCCGAAGTTGTTGAAGGGTGATGCGAGATTGCGGACAGACTCGTAGAACCGAAAATCGAATTGTCCCGCAAGCGTTCCCTCGGCTGATGCGGCGGCTTCACTGAAGACCTTGGAGAGGTCGAGTGGGGTGTTCGCTTTCCACTCGGGCAAAATGGCTGAAATCCCGAGATTTGGCATGGCGCCGCTTGGGGTTCGCCGAAGTGGATTGTCGCTTCGGATCGACACCGGTGTCGTTCGAAGTGGCCAAACATGGACGAGCATGACATTGCGAAGCGTGGCAGGAAGTCCATGCACGAGCGTGCCAACGAGGCGAACTTCGAGCGGCGACTTCATCCGATCGATGTCGGCGCGAACCGGCGACGCGACCGACGGAAGAGCGCCCCAGCTTGCGTTGAGTCCACCAAGCCACCGAAAGGAAAAGTCTGTGCTCGCCGCGCGTGCAACCATTTTGAGGGCACGATCTTCATCGAGCGGTCGGCGCACGCGCGCTTGGCTCGGAAACCCTTCAATCGCGGGGTCGGACGGATTGAGCCAGCTCCGCACCATCGTGCGTCCGTCTTCCGGCGTTCCAATCTCGAGAACGCTTGGCGCGTAGGTCGGCACGTGCACCGAGAGCCATCCACTCGCGCGAGCGGGCTGCCGTTGCAGGAGAGACGCCTCGCCCTGTGGGCGGGCTGCGGCGTCAAGGAACATCAAGTAGCGCACCTTCGCGGCATTTCCCGCGAGCGCGCCACCGACGAACCAAATCACGACTGCGAAGCCGAGCGAGACGAGTGCGGCGTAGATCCACGCCGCTCGCTCGCGTCGCATCGCCTTGAGAATGGTGAACCCCAGTGGACCCGCAAGGAGCCAGTAGAGGCTGAAGGTACCGGCGGCAGCGAGGACGCTGATGGCAGCGGATCCAAGTAATCCGATTCGAGCGGAAACGAGCCGACCACCCTCAAGGTCGCTCGAGGCGCCGCCCTTGGAAAGTTGCTTGGTATCGTCGAGGGCCTTGAGTTCCCCAGAGGAGGGAGTGTCTCCGCGACGACCCAAGATTCGATTCCAGAAGACATCGCACTGCGGGAGCGAGGTGCCACTCTGCAATCGTCGCGCAGAGATTTCGTAGAGATCGAGGCCGATCAGCGTGATGGTGCCGTAGCCGTAGACCCGTTCGACTGCGTAGATTTTTGCATCGAGTGAATCCTCGCGCGGCACCGCGAAGCCCGCAGCAGTTTTCTTCGCCGGAAATGCGAGAAGCGGTTGCCACTGCCGATCGAGTTCATCCTTCTTGAACACCGCCACGCGAGTGGTGGCGCCGAGCGCTCGGTTCTGAGCACTGAGCGTCAGGACGGGAAGGATGTCGTTCATGCGGACAGCGTCGACGCGCGTTGGCGCAATCGAGGGCAAGAGGGGTTGCAGGGCGTGGCGGCCGGCACCTCCGAGGTCCCACGGATCGCCATTGGCATTGATTGCGATGATCAACTGACCGCCTCGTTCAATCCATTCAAGTAATGCGTCCGACTGATCGGTGCTCATGCGCGCTGGCGCGGCCGAGCCATCCGACCAGATCAACGCATCGCATGCGGCGTATCCATACCATCGATCGGGAAGTTGTTCGACGGAACCGATCCGCGCGATGATGGCGTTCGCGTTGTGCGCGGGGGAGTTTCGCCCATCAAAGGTCGATGCGTAACCCGTGAGTCCGAGCGATTGCTGGCCTATCACGCCCAAGATGTCAACCGCATGACCCACCACGAGGGCCGGTGTCTCGGCGGACTCTGCGCTGATGGGGAGTGCGGAGAGTTCGCGCACTCGCCGACCCGCCGAGATCGAGTAGAGGCGAAGCGTCGTCACTGCGCTCCCTGTGTCGGCAACGCTAAAAGATTCCGGAGTGGTTCCGTACAACCATCGTTGGGTCGGTTGACCGGGATTGAGCACGAAACTGCGTGCGTTCTCTTCGATGTCGCCGTCTGCGTTGCGCGTTTCCCAAACGAGTTCGATTTCGGTCGGTGCGTCAAGAGAGTTGCGAACTTCGACGAGAAGTGCAACCGGATCGCCGACTCGCGCGACATTTCCTACGCCGAATTGGAGAAGACGGAGTTCCGCCTCCGCGGTTTGGGCATGGGCAACCTGCGCATGAACGAGGTTGCCAAGAAGGATGCAGATGACGCCGATGCGGATCGCGAGCACTCGGCCTAGGGAACGAGAAGTCGGGAGTCGCGAAGTAGGACTGGGCCTCTCAACCATGAGTCGCAACAAGATACCCGCGTCGAGCCAGTGACGGCATTTGCAGATTGTGAGGAACTCACCCCCAAGTTTGAATTGGCTCAGATGTTTCGCCGATGGTCATGGGTATGGACACCGCACTCATCGCCGCGACTCTCGTCATCGCTTGCTGCGCGGCGGTGGCGAGTCTGCGTGTGATTGCCGAACGAGTGGAGTTTGCGCAGCGCGTTGCGCGGTTGCGCATGCAAACGGAGAGACTGCGCTCGAGTCGTCGTGAGCGGCGTTCGTAGCGGGCAGTGACGCGCGCCTCGTTAGCGTTGTTTGACGCTCGCGAGTTTCCCGAGGATGGCGGCGTGGCACTTTGTGCCACTATGGAAGCATCGCAACTCAAACTTCTCGTTGGGAGAGTGGACACGATCGTCGTCCAGTCCGAAACCGATAAGCAAAGCATCCATCCCTAGAATCTGCTTGATCGACCCAACGGCGGGGATCGATCCGCCCGTGCCGATCAACAACGGCTTTCGCCCGTACACCTCGAAGAGCGCATCGTTGGCAACGGTCAGGAACGGCGACGACTCTCGCACGCTGATCGCAGGGTTTGCGCCATGTTCTTCGAATGTCGCTCGACAGCCCGCAGGGAGGCGCGCGAGGATGTGCGACTTGAGTGCGGCCTTGATGCGTTCTGGATCTTGTTGCCCCACGAGGCGGCAGGAAATCTTCGCGGTCGCGAACGCGCCGATGACAGTCTTGGCGCCTTTGCCGGTGTATCCGCCAAAAATTCCATTCACTTCGAGCGTGGGGCGCGACCAAGTCCGCTCAAGGCAGGAGCGACCCTGTTCACCGAAGCCGCTTGACAGTCCAATGTCTCCGAGGAACTCTGCGTCACTAAATCCAAGTGATTCCCATTGCGCGCGGGTTTCGGCGGAGAGTTCCTCGACCCCGTCGTAAAACCCCGCGACCGTGATTCGGCGATTTCCATCGTGGAAGGAGTGAATGACATCAGCGAGAACCTGAATGGGATTGGGAACCGCGCCCCCGTACATCCCGCTGTGGAGATCGCGGGTGGGGCCATGCACCGTGCATTCAAGGTAGACAAGTCCGCGCAATCGAGTGGTGATCGCTGGCGTGTCGATGTCCCACATCCCGGTATCACTCACGATGCAAATGTCGCCCGCGAGTCGATCCTTCGCCTCGTGCATGAACGGTTCAAGGCTTCGGCTCCCCGTTTCCTCCTCGCCTTCGAGCAGGAGCGTGACGGGTACGGGCGGGCCGCCGGCGATCGCGTGCCAACTGCGGAGAGCTTCAAGAAAACTCATCACTTGCCCCTTGTCATCGACCGCGCCTCTCGCAACGATTCGCTTGCCCTGGGGGCCATCCACAACGACTGGATCAAACGGCGGACTCGTCCACAATTCGAGCGGATCCGCAGGCTGCACATCGTAGTGTCCGTAGAAGAGCACACGCGGCGCATGCATTGCTTCAGAGCCCACGCCAGGATGGTGTGCGACGACCATTGGGTGTCCGATGGTCTTGCACACTTCCGCAGTGAATCCCATGCTCGAAAGATCTGCCGTGAGCCACTCTGCGGCGCGCCGAACTTCCCCTTCAAATGCTGGATCGGTGCTCACACTTGGAATGCGAAGGAGCGCGGTCAGTCGCTCAACCGCGGAGGGCTGACTCGCTTCACAGTGAGCGAGCACCTGAGGAAGGAGCGTGGACGCTGTGGCGGAGGATGCGGTGTTAGAAATGACGGGTGCCATGCGCGTGACTCTACCGCGCTGCGTCTCTCGATGTTCATCGCCTGCGTCCCGCCTTCGATCGGCACGGCTCGATACGATGCCAATCACCATGGGATGCCCAACAACCACGACTTCAATGGTGCGCAGTTCGACGGCACCGCGAGTGCCGTCGCTCTTTGACGCCATTCCGGCCGCGCTGAATCCATCCCGATTCCCAATCGCGCTGATGTTCGTGCTCATCGTGAGCGGCATTTTCGGTATGGGGGATGGCTTTACCCAACACGACTTCACAACCCGCGGCTTGTCCGCCCCCGAACGAACGCCGAGCGATGCGCGCCTCGCAGCAATGCGAGCGCAGGCAGCGGTTCGCGAGGCGGTCGCCAACCCAGTCGCATTTGATGGGATGCTTCAACTCCTGAGCGCGGAACATGAGCAAGAGGACGGGGGGGTTCGGACTTGGGACATCTCGATCGAGGCGCTCCGCGAGATTGCGCGAGACGGGGTGGCCCAGCGGATCGAGGGCATCGCCGCCGATGGAACACTTGATGAACAATCCCAGGCGCGGGCAGTACTCGCGGCAGAGAGGGGGCTCGCTCGTGCACTCGCGATCATCGAAGAGGTTCGTCCGCGTGGCTTGTTTGAAGCATTTGCGCAGGAAGAACGACGCGCGGCAGCACGGGCGGTACTTGCGGTCTTTGCGCTCGACTTTGATGGATTTCTCGTCGCCGCGAGCGACGCGCTCATCACGACTCCCGCCTCACTGTGGAAGATCGATCCGTTGGCGTCGAGCATTGCGCTCCTTGCAGTGCTCGCAAGTGCTTGCTTCGCGATGACGGCCCTTGCCCGGATGAGTGCGTGCAGCCTTGCGCGGGGACGACGAGTCTCTGCGCGGGAAGGTGCGTGGTTCGCGCGCGAGCGATCATTGCGATGCCTCGCGCTTCCGCTCGCGCCGGTTGCGATCATTGCGCTGCTCCTGCTCGTTCCTGCGTGCATCGGCGCGTTGCTTGCGATCCCAGGCGCGGACATTCTCGGAGCGATCCTCTTTCCGCTCGCGCTGGTCTTTGCGCTTCTTGCCTGCGTGGTCGCGGTCGCCTCAGCCTTCTCGTTGCTCTTGATGCCGGCGGCAGTCGCGGTCGAGGATGCGGATCTTGCCGACGCAATCACGCGCGCTGCTTCCTTCGTGATCGCGCGGCCGATTGACTGGCTGCTTGTCTTTCTCGCCGCGCTTGCGGTTCTCGCCATCGGTGGAGTGCTCGTGGGAGTGGGACTTGAATGGACGGAGTCACTACTTCTCGCAGGCGGCACGTTGTTCATGGAGCCGGCCACGCTGAAAGCGAACTTGGGTGCCGAAGGCGGAATCGACATGCTCTTCGCGACGCCACGCTACGCAGGCCTGATTGTGGCCGCGTGGATAGCGCTCTTTCATGCGCTCCTTGGTGCCTATCTCCTTTCGCTCCTCAGTGAATTGTCCGCACGCGCTTACTTTCTCATGCGGTATCGCGTGGAGGGCGAAGACCCCTCGACCATGACGATTTCAGCTTGAGCCCAGTGAGTCTCGCAACTCTTGCACAAGCTGTTCAAGATGCGCAACACGCTTGGTGAGTGCGGCAATCTCCGACGGCTCTGCGGGGGGGCAGGATTGGGCAATCGGCGCCGTGGAGGCAGCGACGGCGCCCAGTGGATGCAAGCTTGGCTGGAGGAGTTGCATCCAACGGGTCGCGCGTTCGCCTGGCCTCGCGGGAATCTCACGGACGAGCGCGGGGCGACCGCTTGCGTCACTTGAGTCTCCCGAAGTACTCAGCGTGCGAAGCGTGTTTTCGACAATCTCGATCGACTCGAAATGATGCATGCGAGACGCTCGAGATCGCAACTCTCCAACCGTCTGCGGCCCGCGCAGGAGCAACTCGCTAAGCAGCGAGAGTTCCGGCGCACGAAGCGCGAGTGCTTCATTCGCGATGTGTCGAAACTTCTCCACTCGCGAGCCGCTCAAGTTGACCGCGCGGGCGAGTGATTTCGCCGCGAGTCCGTCGACGGCGCGAAGGACGCTCGCTTCGTCGAGGTCCACGACAGGATCGCGGTTAGATTTCTGATTGATGCTCAACTGCAGCGCGTTGAGTGAGAGCGGATACTGCGCTGGCGTGGTGAGCGCCTTTTCTATCAGCGCGCCAAGTGCGCGACATTCGTCGGGGGTCAGTGGGTGCATGCGAAGTCACCACTCTACTCCGGCGTTTGGTCGGAGGATGTTCTACACTTGGGGAATGTTCGATCGAAGTGTTCCTCATAAGGCATCCACTGCAGACGAATTCACCGCTTCGGCGGTTCGATTGTTTCGAAGTGGTGACGCATCGTCGCTCGAGGACGCTATGCAAATCGTCGCCTCGCGCATGGGGCTGCATGACTTCTCGAAGCCGAGTCACTCGGAGTGCCGCAAGCACGCGCAAGCGCAAGAGGAGGAGGAGGTCGGAGTGGAGGGAAGGAAGCAGCGCATTCACGCGCAACTGTCCGCCGCACTCGGGCTTCTCGAATCGCTTGCCGCGCGCTTTCCCGCATCCAACCCCATGCTGCTCGGTCGCGCCGCGCGTGCGCAGCTCGACCTCGACCCCATGCTGCACCTTCGGCTTGAAACAGATCGAGGTGCATCCGAAGTCGCACAGGCGCTGGTGGACTTTGGCTGCACGGAGCCGCATTGCACTTCACAGCAAGTCTCGAAAGGCCGGGTTGATCGATTCGATTCCCGCATCGCGGGAGTTCCCCTGTCGCTGCTCCGGATTCCTTCGCAGATGCGCATCCCGTTCGGCCGTGACGCAGTCTCTGGGAGCAGCATCGCCTGCGTCGATGTCGACGGGCTCAGAACACTTCTCGCGAAGTGAAAGAGCGAAAGCCCTCGCAACAGCGGGAATCGTTCGGAGCCGGTCGGGAATGTTCCCCGTTGTGTGCAGACAATGGACGAGAGGGTGAAGGGAGATTGCCTCGCCGTCGATGTTCGCGAGTGACCGCGGGTCGTTGCTGCTCGTCGCCGCGCGAGATCCCGCAATCTTGGAGGCTTTGAACATGTTCTCGTGGCTCAGAAATGTGTCGCTTAGTACTCGAATCATTCTTCTCGCGACGATTCTGACTCTCGCGGTCGCGGGCGTCAGTTACACCGTGTTTGTCAAGCGTTACCGCGAGAGCGCGGAAGCTGCGATGTTGGAGAAGGCCGCCGCATTCACTGCGGTTGCGGACGAAGCGAAGAACCACGCGAGCGAACTCTTCCTCAAGAAATCGATCGCTGTGGATGAACTCATGGCGGAGTTGAGTACGGAGGTCGCGAAGGGCGGCGATTACACGAAGAGTCGCTTCTTCCAGACCATTCCTGTCGTGACGGGCTGGGTCACTGCAGAGAAGGCTGCCAAGAGCGAGAACATCGATTTCAAAGTCATCGCGTTTGATGCTCGAAACAAGAAAAACGAGCCAGAATCCGGCACTTTCCGTGCCAACCTGCTGAAAGACCTTGAGACACAAGTTGCTTCAGGACAATCGACGAGCATCGGTCGGGTTGACCACGCGACGAACACGCTGCACTTTCTTCGCGCGATCAAACTCGATGAGAGTTGCATGCT
>SXUJ01000171.1 GCA_005790565.1 Planctomycetia bacterium | reverse complement strand
GCCACACCCATCACGTTGTACCCCGGCACGGCCTTTTCCGCGCCGTAGTAACTCAAGCCGATCATGGATCCGCCGTCTTTGAGCACCGGCATGGCGTGGTTCCCCATCGCCATGTAGCTGTAGGCGGAGATGTCGAGCGCGTTGGCGAACACGGCGCGCGGAGTGCCCGCGAACTTTCCAAGTTTGAGCCAGTCCTTGTCAGCGAACGCGATGCAGTGGACGACAAAATCAATTGAGCCGAACTCTGCGCCGATGCGCGTAAAACACGCGGCGATGTCATCGTCGCTGCCGACATCCATCGGTTGCATCCATGCGTTCGCCACGCCCAGACTCTCGGCAATCTTGCGTGTACGGCGCTCCATCTTTTCGCCCGGCAAGTGCGTGAAGCAGCATTCCGCCCCCTCACGGAGCAGGCTCCGTGCAATCGCCGTTGCGATGCTCGGTTCGTGCAACACACCCGTCACCAAGCCGCGCTTTCCAGTCATCAAGGCCATGAAACGCACTCCTCGTACAAGTTGCCAACGGAAAGTCGTTGGCGTGAACGCGGAATCGTAACGCCCGTCAAGACAGCCCGTCGCGCTGCGCCGAGAGCGGCTACTATGTCGACCCATTCTGCGCGCGTAGCTCAATTGGATAGAGCATCGGTCTTCGAAACCGAAGGTTGCAGGTTCGAGCCCCGCCGCGCGCGTTTGCCGCACTCCGCCCGCCGTGCTTGCTTTGTCGCTGTCGAGGATGCCTTGCGCTCCACAAGTGACGAAGCACTCGCGCGCGCGGTGGCACAACTCTCCGACCTCTACACGACCTCCCGCGCGGCGTTAGTGCGCGATCAGTCGTCACCGACCCACCTCGCGGCAAAGTGCGAGTACTTCCTCGCGAGCGACGCGCCCAAGGTCGGCTACGCACTCGATGCCGCTGCCGCTCGAAGCGCGCACTTTCACCGACTGGCGCAACTTCCCGTTGTGCGCATAACGGACTTTGGCGCGGGCGTGGGCGCAACCAGTGTCGGCTTTCTCGCATGGCTCGGAAGCGCCCGGGAGAAATCCGCGCCCCCGACGCAGCGAGTCCGTGTGGAGATCCACGCGGTAGAACTCGGCTGCGCAGCCGCACGCGCCTACGAGCGAAGCGTTCGCACTGCGGCTGCGCATTGCGGATTCGATCTCGCCCTCCACCTTGATACGCGCGACTTCTTCGCCGTCGAATGCAAGGAGACGGATCTCATCCTCTGCCAGACCGCTGTCAATGAACTCCTTCTGGAAGAGGTCCACGCCGAACGGACCATCGCGCTCGTGCGATCTTGGGCGCAGCGGGCACCCCTCGTCATCATCGAGCCCGCCTTGAAGTTCACGACCCGAGCACTCATGCAATTGAGGAACGCACTGCTCGCCAGTGGCGGCGTGCATGCCGTCGCGCCATGCCTCCACCAAGGCTCATGCCCGATGCTCGCGCGAACGGGAGATTGGTGTCATGAAGCGCGTGACACGGAGCGGACGCCTCGCGTCATCGAAATCGATCGGTTGGTCGCTCGACGCGATCATCGTGCGCTCTATGCATACCTCGCGACCGCTCCGGGAGTCGCGCCGACGCAACCATCCGGAGTCACGATGCGCGTGTCGACGGACACGCTTGGCTCGCGCGGAAAGTCCGAGCGACTCGTGTGTCGCAGTGATGGCGAAATGCGCGTCATGCGGCTACTTGATCGCGAAACTCGCGAAAACAATGCAGCATTCTTGAGCGCCGCCCGTGGGGTCGTGATGGAAGTGAACCCACTACCCGCCAACGATCGCATCGCACCCGACGCAAGCGTGACTGTGATCAGCGTCTAGTTACTTGCAACCTGGAAATGCGTCGACATACTGAATCTTGAAGTCGCCGAAGTTGTCGACGAACTCGACTGTGAAGTCACCCAACGAATGCACGAACTGCCACTCGCCAGGATCATTGGGAAGCGATGTCACCTTCTTCACTTTGAGATCTGGGAAGGCGGAAACAATCTCGACCTTGTAGTCGCCGAACGATTGCACCACCTGCACTTTGCCCTTGAGGTCGCAGGGGTCGACGAATCGTGCGCGCGTAACGGTTGCGCCTGCCACACTCCACGTTGACGCCATCAGTGTCGCCACGAGGACAGTTCCAGCGAGCATGGTTCGCGCGAAACGGGTTCGGTTCGATTTTCCAGCCATGACGCAAACTGTAGCGTTACTCGCCGTCAGAAGTTGCCCGCTCCGGCAGACTCTTTCGCTCCTTGGACTTCCAACCCTCCGCCAAACGCCAGCATCGGTGGATCTTTCGGTTGCGAAAATCCTCCGGCACGGAGCGATGGCTGATCTCATGGCAGCCAAACCCAACCGGAACGGCTCTAGGGTCGAACTCAAACGCACGGGAATTGGTGGAGAAAAAGACCTCTCCGCCGGGCGCCACAAAAGCGCTAACCCACGCGAGTAGTTCGGGGTAATCGCGATCCACCGAGAAAGAGTCCGCGCGCATTCGCTTTGAATTGGAGAATGTTGGCGGGTCACAAATCACGATGTCGTACCGCTCATCCGCGGGCGGCCCCGCCTCAAGCCACTGCAAACAGTCCGCATGGACGAGCTCATGGTCTGCACTCGGCGCGAAACCATTGAGTGCGAGATTTCGGCTGTACCAGTCGAGATAGGTCTTCGACATGTCCACGGTCTTCGTTCGTGCGGCTCCTCCACCAATCGCATGGACGCTAAATGCGCCGGTGTACGCGAAGAGATTGAGAACACGCTTCCCCGCCGCGCGCCTCTGCACGGCAAGCCGAGTCGGTCGATGGTCGAGAAAGAGACCGACATCGAGATAGTCGGAGAGATTGATTTCAAACTTCATGCCGTGCTCTTGCACGACTTGCAAGATCCCGCGCGCATCGACTCGCTCGTACTGATCCCGTCCCCCCTCTTCACTCCGCTGACGACCACGATGCTTGATGAACAAGCGACTCCTCGGTATCGCGAGCCCCGTAAGAATCTCCGCTTCGGCGTGCGCTTGATACTCGCGCTCGCGCGCCGGCGTGTCGTCCTTCGTTCGATGAAAAAACCACGCGACCGCATCTCCACCGTGATCCGATCCAAACCAATCCACGATCATCGGATACTCGGGGATGTCACGCTCATACAGGCGAAAACAGGTGATTCCCTGCTTGCGTGCCCACTTCGACAGGTGTCGGATGCGATTGTCGAGTCGTTCACCAAGCATGCGCAGAGCGTAACGCGCTCATCCGAAGACCGGCAACTCGAAACCCTTGCGATACTCGCGGCGAACAATCGTCTTCGTCGCTTCCTCGTGGTTGGTAAATGCGAGAGCCGCCTTGTCCCACAAGAGTTCCTTGCCGGGAAACCGCGCGGCCTTGGCTGCGAGCAATCCTGCCTCGTCGATACGAGCCGAAACCGAGAAGGGTGTCTGCACGAACGCCGCAGGCTTGCCGAGAATTCGATCCACCCATGAGTGCCAGTGGTTCCGATCATGCATCGTTTGAAGCCCGGGCAGCGTCTTGAAGTCCACCGCCTTGCCATCGATCCAAACTTCGGGATCTCCGCTTGCTTGCGCGTACAGCACGCCGCCCTCGCAAACCACCAACGTACCAATGGTCGGAAACTGGCCGGGAGGCAATCCGAGCGCGGCGCGCGATGGGGCTTGTCCCTTATCCGCGTAGTAGACGGGAAAACGATTGCTCTTAAACTTCGGACCGCTCACGGCGTAGGCGAGCGTCGACCGAACATGGAGCGCGTGATAGAAATCGCTTGCGAAGTGCGTGTCCGCGAGGACAGAAGTTGGCGACGGTAAGTCGTATGCGAAGTAGAGAATGTCGAGCAGATGCGTGCACCAATCGCCGAGTTGACCAGTGCCGTAGTCAAACGAGGATCTCCAACGCACTGCGCCCAGTCCCTCGCGATACGGCGCATCGAGCGCGGCACCGAGCCAAAGCGGCCAGTCGAGGTTTGCCGGAGGCGGTGAAGGATCCTTCAATCCGCCGTAGTAGAAGTACTCGCTGCCATTATCGGGAGGTCCGTCGATCCACACATGCGCCTCAATCGCCTTCCCGAGGAGGCCTGCGCGCAGAATCTCGGCAGCGTATTGACGGCCACTCGGTCCCATTCGTTGATTGCCCGTTTGCGTGACGAGATCAGGGCGCGCTTCAATCGCCGCCTCAATCGCCGACACCTCCGACAGTTGTTGGACGAGCGGTTTCTGCCCATACACATGCTTGTTCGCCCGAAGCGCCGTCATGTCGACAAGTGCGTGATTGTGATCGGGCGTGCACACAACGACGGCATCGAATTGGTCGGCATGCTTGTCAAACGCTTCACGAAAATCACGGCAGGTGAATGCCTCTGGGTGCTTCTGGGCAACCGACGCCAGGGCATTCGAGTCGACATCGCAGAGACCGCTGAAGATGACATCGGGATGCTTCGACAATTCCTCGCGATCGGCGGGCGCAATCGTTCCTCCCACGCCCACTTGCAGGATTTGCAACTTACCAAGCTTGCCGCCTCGAACTCGACGCGCGGTTGGAAGCGCGAAGAGCGGCGCAGCGAGCGCGTGCGAGGCGAAGAGCGAACCAAGTGCAGCGCCGCCGAGCGCGGCGGTGGTTGTTCCAATCATGGCGCGTCGAGTTTGCATTTGCGCAGGCTATCCACAGGCCGGAGGATCCGCTCACGGCACACGGATCATTCCGCAGCCGCAGCAGTACGCGAAAACAGGTTCCTTCGCGCGCGAACGAGTTGAATCAATGCAACGCCTCCAAGCATGAGTCCGCACGCGACGATGGTTCGCGTACTGATCACCTCGTCGAGAATCACCGCGCCGAGCCCGAGCGCAACGACCGGATTCACATATGCATAGGTCGCGACGCGAGCGGCGGGCTGATGCCGCAGGAGCCAGATGTAGGCCGTGAATCCGCAAAGGGACCCAAACACGACGAGATAGAGCCAAAGCAACATGACTTCAAGGTCTGGCGGAGACTCGCGCACGCGCGTCCATTCATCTCCGAACATCCACTCCTTGGGAAAGCTCGCAAGAAGCAGCACCATGCCGCCGGCGAGCATTTGCATCGCCGTCGCAGTCACTGGTGAGTGCGCACCGCCGCGCCGTTTGCTCCACACGCTTCCAAGCGCCCAGCCGAAACACGCGATGAGCATCAGCACGATGCCGGCCGTCGAAACAGTGTTCGCGGCGTGGAGTTGGCCGAATCGAAGGACCACTACGCCCGCCACGCCGAGGGCAATGCCAACCCACACCCAACGCGACACGCGTTCACCACGATGCATGAGTGCGTCAAGCCCGACCAACCACAACGGCGTGATCGCAGTCATGAGCGCGACGATGCCCGAATCAAGGGAGTTTGTTGCGATCGCCACGCCGCCATTTCCTAGCAACATCAAGCACGCACCGACGATCGTCGCGTGAAGCCACGACCTCCACGCGAAGTCAGCGCGTTGTGTCCAACCCTTCCAATGCGCGATCCCGAGCAGGATCGCG